>JANPAZ010000554.1:0-4494 GCA_031430225.1 Rhodoferax sp.
AGGCGTCGATTGGCGCGTTTTCGAAGTCAGTTGCGCCTTGAGTTTTTGCAGGCGGATGAGCCATGATGCATTGCCTGGCTGAGTGGCGCAATCTGTGGTCACAGCGCAAACTGCTGTGGGTGATGACGCGCCGCGAGTTGGAAGTGCGTTATGCCGGGTCGGCGATGGGCGTCGCCTGGGCTTACATACAGCCGGTATTGACCATCGCCGCCTATTTCCTGGTCTTCGATATTGTGTTTGCCATGCGCATGGGCGACAACGCGCCGACTGCCCGGGTAGGCACCTACCTGGTGGTGGGTTCATTGCCCTGGCTGGCGTTTTGTGAGTCACTCGCGCGCGGTGCGGCAAGCTTGGTGGATGCGGGCAGCCTGCTGCAAAAAAATGCGCTGCCACCCATTTTGTTTGTCGCCCGAAGCGTGCTGGCCGGCTTGGTGGTCTTCGTGCCACTGATGGTGCTGCTCACTTTGGGGTACCTGAGGATCAGCGGCTTGGGCTGGCCGCATCTTGCCGTTCCGGTGTTGATGCTCGTACAGGGTTTGTTGGCGTTTCTGCTGGCGCATGTCTTGGCCATCCTGGCGGCGGCAGT
This sequence comes from Rhodoferax sp., assembly GCA_031430225.1. Lineage (GTDB taxonomy): Bacteria > Pseudomonadota > Gammaproteobacteria > Burkholderiales > Burkholderiaceae_C > JANYCG01. The sequence goes on from JANPAZ010000554.1 coordinate 587, forward strand.
GCGCGACACCACGCAGGTATTGGCATTTGCTTTGTCCGTCGGCATCTTTTTGTCGCCCATTCTGTTTCCCATCGCCCTGTTCCCCGAGGACTGGCGCTGGCTCCTGTATTTCAACCCGATGACGTCGCTGGTTTTGGGCTACCAGTCGGTCCTGCTGAAAGGTGCCTGGCCTGACTTCTCGGTGTGGGCCGTTGCCGCCCTTTGGTTGATCGGATTGGCGATGCTGTTGAATCTCCTGATCAAGCGCAGCCGCGACGAGTTGGTGGACTGGCTGTAATGGCACTCGATCAGAACACCATTCTGAATGCCACGGGTCTGGGTAAGCGCTATCGCCTGTTTGCGACACCGCGTGATCGATTGCTGTCGCTGCTTGGCGTGTCTGATCGGTCATCCGCGCATTGGGCCCTAAAGGATGTCAGCTTCACACTGCAGCGGGGTCAGTGCTTGGGAGTGGTTGGCGACAACGGCGCTGGCAAAAGCACGCTGCTCAAGCTGCTGGCAGGCACCTTGCAGGCCTCGCATGGTCAATTGCAACGGGTAGGCCGCCTGACGGCCATTTTGGAGCTTGGCGCTGGTTTTCACCCAGACTTTACCGGCCGCGAGAATTTGATGTTTGGCGGCAGCTTTATTGGTCTGGGTCATGACGACATGTTGCGGCTGTCGGATGAGATCATTGCGTTCTCGGAACTGGGTGAGGCCATTGAGCGCCCCGTGAAGACTTACTCGTCCGGCATGGTTGTGCGCCTGGCCTTCGCGCTGGTGACAGCGGTTCAGCCTGAAGTGTTGATCATCGATGAAGCACTGGCAGTGGGTGACCAGCATTTCCAGAAAAAATGCGTGCATAGGATAGAAGCCTTTCGACGCAATGGCTGCACCGTCCTGTTTTGTTCCCACAGCCTCTACCACGTGCGCCAGTTGTGCGATCAAGCCCTGTGGCTGGATCATGGCGCCGTGCGGGGTCTGGGTGACACAGAATCAGTGCTGGCGGCTTACGAAACGCATGTGCGGTTGCAAGACGCCAAGGCTCCGCCAGTCTCGGACCAGCGCACTGCAACCAATGCACTGCAGTCAAGTGCGCACGCCGAAGCACAAAGCCTGGCAACCAGTGGCAAGCGGGCTGGTCTGGTTGAGGCCAAGATGGAAGTGCAGGGGGACGACCTGGTCATCGTCGTTACCGCAGCGGCCCACAGTGACGAAACGCCCAGTGTGGGGGTCATGCTGGAGCAATTTCAGGGTGTCGGGATAGCCTCGGTGGCAACCCACGCGGATGGCGTCAAACCCACCGCCATTGAAAGCAAAAATGGCTGGACCACCTGGAACGTGACACTTACGTTTCAGAAATTACCCTTGCATTCCGGGCACTACTGTCTCAGTTTTTATTTGTTTGATGCCCAAGGATTGGTGGTCTATGACGAGTGGAAAGACCATATCGATTTTCAGTGGGTCAGCCCAACCCTGACGCCGGGGCTGGTCCGCTTGCCACATCTGTGGACTTAGAAGCACCGGATCAGCCGCGATGATGTCACGATTGCGCGCCGAAGCCCGCGACGCCGTGGAATTGGTGTTATTGCCCGGCTTGGCAGCTTGCCTACCCTGGAAGGTTTGTTTTGCGATCTTCAAACGTTTGGCCCGCTGGCGCTGGCTGTACCGGCACGCGTGTGAAGATGCGCTGAGGCAAGCGCGGGAGCTTGGTTGGGCGGGCGCTGATGAAACCCATTGGTTATGGGTGCGCCGTCTGATCACGCTGGTCGACCATGCCGACCACTACCTGGGCCTGTGGCGCGGTGATGGGTGGATGAAAAAGCACCTGGACGTGCAAGGCGTTTGGCCGGCGCATTCACGGGGCGTCATGCTGCTTACGTTTCATTGGGGCGCTGGATTTTGGGGCTTGCGTCACGCGGCCGCCCATGGTCTGCAGCCCCATGCGCTGGTGGCTTCACTGGACACTCAGGCCTACAAGGGCCGAACCGTGATGTCGATCTATGCACGCTCGCGCAATGCCCATGTCGCGCGTATTTTGGGTTCACCCACGATTGACGTGGCGCAACACTTGAAACGGGTTATTCGGGCGCTGCGAGAGAACCATTCACTGCTGGGCGTGATGGATGTGCCGGCCGATGAGGTGAAGTCCAGCATGCCAATCAGTCTGCTGGGTATGCAAGCCCGCGTGCCTCGGGGTTTATTGCGATTGGCCGTAGACCAGCAGGTTCCGGTCGTGATTTACATCACTGGAATCAACACCCACACGGGACAGCGTTTTTTACGCGTCAAGCAGCTCGGTATCTCCACCGATGTAGACGGGCTTGCCATGCAGGTCTTTAACGAGCTTGAGCAGATCATTGCCGAGGACGCGCCCGCCTGGCATTTTTGGGGCATTGCGAATCGGCTGTTTCGGGCTTGAGCGACCTCAAAAGGACGGTTGGTTCGTCAGCTGGTACTCTTGACGACGCTTTGGCGACCCATTCAACTTGTGAGCGGCTTGCGCCCAATCACCAGCAGACCGCTGACAGGTTCGCCAGCGTGCATCCGGACGCTCCGTTCATCAAGAACCAAATCTTCAAATCCCGAGGCCTCCATGAGCCGTTTCAAGTACTCCGCTTGGTGCGTGTACCTGAAGGTCTGCTGCAAGTTAAAGTCATTTTCCCCGGCTTGCGCCAACTCGCAGGAGAATACAAAGCGCCCGCCTGGAACCAGAATTCGAAACGCATTCGGCACCACCTCGTCGAGATTTCCGATGTATACAAAAACCTCCAACGCCGCAAGCACATGGTATTGGTCTGCGGGTGTGGCCTTCAAGGCAGCGATGACGTCTACATGATGGAATTTGTCATAGACCTTGTGGGCGATGGCCTTGTCGATCATTTCAATCGACAGGTCCACGCCCACCAGGACACCCTCTATGGGGCCGAGGCAAGCGCCGAGCAAGCCAGTTCCGCAGCCTAGATCCAGCACGTCGCCTTTGCGGTCAGGGTGCCAACTGTGAATCATGTTTGCCACGTCCTGCGGCAGATGATATTGCAGCTGGACGACTAAATGTTTGTCGAACCGCTCTGCGTATCCGTCGAACAGTGTCGATATGACTCCAGCCGGCTGGTTTTCAGGGTTTTCACCTCGGGCATAGGAAAGAAAGAACCGATGACGTTCATCGTCGGGCTCCAATTTCACCAAGACCTCGCCATCGGCGGTGGCCTTTTCCATTTGCTTGGACTTGAGGTAAGAATGCATCCGGGATGAAATCAAATCAACGTTGTCCGGAAGGTGATCCATAAGGCTGGTGAAGCGATCAATGGCCTGGTCATACTGTTCTGCGACGTCCAATGCCCGTGCCGTTTGCAGTCGGATCACCAGGTCTTCGGGTTGGAGCTTCTCAGCCGTGTCCAACCATTTCAACGCCAAAGCAATGTACCCTTGGCGCTGGGCTATTGCTGATGCGTGGGACAGAAGTCCAACATCCAGGACAGTTTGTTGCGTGGCTTGCTCGATGGCAGCGTCGGCCATTTTGATGGCCTCGAGCGCCTGCCCTTGCTCTTCGAGTACTTTGGCAAGCCGGATGCTTGCAATGGGCCACTCTGGCGCCAGCTCATGGGCCTTGCGTGCGGCCTGCAACATACCAGCGGCATTGCCCGAGGCCTGAGCGAGGCGGGAACCCAGAACAAACAGCCTGGGATCGTGCGAATTTGTCTCGCCCAGACTGTTCAGTTTTTTGGCGGCCTGCTGAAGCTCGTTCTGAATAATCAGTGCCTCGACCTCCTTTAACTGGTTGACAAAAGCCGGGGTGTTTGAAAAGGAGTTTTTCATTCCGTGAGTAAGGGCTGATTTGGAAAGTGTGAAAACAATGAAGAGTACATGTGCAATCTGAAACTTGATTGGCTAACAGCAAATCTTGGATTAAGCGCGGGTAATGACGA
>JANPAZ010000555.1:0-9786 GCA_031430225.1 Rhodoferax sp.
AGGCACGGTTGAAGACATCACCGGCCGCCATCTTGCCGAAAACCAGCAAGAAACCTCGGAACGCTTTCGAAGCCTGATTCACACCATTCCCGACATGGTCTGGCTCAAGGACGCCAACGGTACCTACCTGGCCTGCAACGCTGCGTTCGAACATCATTTTGGAGCCACCGCCGAACACATCATTGGCAAGACCGATACTGACTTTGTGGGAAATGACATGGCACGGCAGCTGGGCTGGACCGACAAGGTGGTGTTGCAGTCAGGGCGCCCCGCCTCGTTTGAAGAAGAGATAACCACGGCCATGAGCACAGACGCTGGAACGTTTGAAATCATCAAGGCCCCCATGCGCAATGCCGCCGGGGAACTCACAGGTGTTTTCGGGATGGGCCGCGACATCACCCGCCGCAAACATGCCGAGGGCCTGCTGCGCGATACCAGTGAGCAGTTTGAACTGGCCATCATCAGTGCCGAGCTCGGTATGTGGGCGCAAAGTTTTACCCAAACCCAGGCTTACAACCTGGACGCACGTGCACAGGCCATGCTGGGCTTGACCGACCTGGGCGTTGACGAAAGCAGCTCCTGGACAGACCGGGTTCACCCCGATGACCTGCCCAATGCGATCAATGAAATGAAGCAGCACCTGGAAAATCAGACGCCGTTTTTTGAAGCTGAGTACCGGGCACAGCACAAGGACGGCCACTGGATCTGGCTCAGCAGCCGTGGCAAAGTCGTGCAGACCAGTACCTTGGGAGAACCCCTGCGCATGGTGGGCACCCTGATGGACATCACGGCGCGCAAGACTGCTGAAGAAGCCATCCGGCAGATGGCGTTTCAGGACGTGCTCACCGGTTTGCCCAATCGCCGCATGCTGATGGACCGCCTTCATCAGGCATTGACGGCCAGCGTGCGGCACAAACGTTGCGGTGCATTGCTGTTTCTGGACCTCGACAAATTCAAACAGCTCAACGACACGATGGGCCACGACGTGGGCGATCTGCTGCTGCAGCAGGTTGCCGCCCGCATCCAGAACAGCGTGCGCGCCGTCGATACCGTGGCCCGAATGGGGGGCGATGAGTTCGTGGTGCTGATCGCCGATTTGGGCGAGAACCCTTTCGAAGCCCAGGCCAATGCCGCGACCGTGGGGCAAAAAATCCTGTCTGCCCTGAATGAACCCTATCACCTGGGCGAACACCGGCACGTCAGCACCCCCAGCATCGGTGCCACCCTGTTTGCGGGCTTGAGCCAAACGCCCAGCGCCGTCTTGAAGCAGGCCGACATGGCCATGTACCAGGCCAAAGCCACCGGTAGCGACAAGCTGCGCTTTTATGAAGAGTCCCTGGCGTCGACCTAGTGCACAGTGAAGTAAGCTGTGAGCTTTGCTACTCGCGAGCACCGACGTTAAACCCATGCACTACAGCTACACCAGTTTGATTGATTTCTCTCGGCAACTTCTGGCTCACGCGGGCCTGGATCAGGACAAGGCCAACGCCATTGCGGAGGTACTGGTTGAAGGCGACTTGATGGGACACACCACGCATGGTCTGGCGCTTCTCGGGCCTTACTTGAAGGAGCTTGAGTCGGGCACCATGCGTTGCTCGGGTGAGCCCGTGACAGTTGCAGATTTTCCAGCGGCGGTCACCTGGGACGGCCAACGCCTGCCGGGACCCTGGCTGGTGCTGAAAGCGATGGACCTGGCCACAGCCCGTGCTGCAAGCCAGGGCACCTGCACCGTCGTCATTCGCCGCAGCCACCATATTGCCTGCCTGGCCGCCTACCTGAAACGGGCTACCGATCAAGGTCTGATGATGGTGCTGACGTGTTCAGATGCCAACTCGGCCAGCGTAGCGCCTTTTGGCGGGCTTGACCCCGTCTTCACACCCAACCCGGTATCGGCCGGTTTCCCGACGGGGGGTGTCCCGGTGTTGATGGATGTCTCCACGTCGGCCACGACCAACGGCCTGACCAATCGCCTGCACCAGGAAGGCAAACGCCTGCCCGCTGCCTGGGTGATGGATGGACATGGCATGCCCAGTGACGACCCCGGCGTGTTGTTCACAGAGCCCAAGGGCACAATCCTGCCGCTGGGCGGCAAGGACTCTGGCCACAAGGGTTACGGGCTCACGCTGCTGGTCGAAGCCCTGACCGGCGGCCTGGCGGGCCACGGGCGCGCTGACCCGCGAGAGGGCTGGGGTGCCACGGTCTACCTGCAAATCATCGACCCGCGGGCTTTCTCGGGTCTCGATTCATTCACCCGGCAAACGGGCACCGTTGTGGACCAATGCCATGCGTCGCGGCCCGCGCAAATCGGTCACCCGGTCAGAACACCGGGGGAAAAAGGCCTGGCCCTGGCTGAGCAGCAGTTGAAGTCGGGCGTGGAGCTTTACCCGGCCTTCATGCCGATATTGAAGCCCTGGGCGGAAAAGTTCAGCGTGGCCATGCCCACTGCCATAGCCTGAACCCACAGGCACGCTCGACTGCGAGGCCCACCTTCTTCGCGGCATCGCCACCCGATTGCCGACAGACATGGTCATCAACGTGAGGTGAACCCTGAAGGTCGCTAAGATGGACCCACACAGGAGAAAACCCATGTTTAAAAACAGTTTGATGACGGGCCAGCGCATTCTGGTCACCGGCGGCGGCACAGGCCTTGGCAAAGCCATGGCTGAAAAATTCCTGAGCCTTGGTGCTGATATTGCCATTTGTGGCCGACGCAAAGGTGTGTGCGATGAAACGGCCGCGGTCTGGCGAACCCAGTTTCCTGAGCGGCGCATTGACACCTTTGGCGTGGACATACGCATTGCTCAAAATGTGGAAGACATGGTGAACGACCTGTTTGCCTCGGGTGGCCTCACCGGGCTGGTCAACAACGCAGCCGGCAATTTCATCTCGCCCACAGAGAGCATCAGTCCACGCGGGTTCGATGCCATTGCCGGCATTGTTTTTCATGGCTCCTTTTACGTGACACAAGCCATTGGCAAGCGCTGGGTGGAAGAGGCCAAGTCAGGCAAATGGCAACGAGGCCAGCCCTTTCGCAGTGTCATGAGCATCATCGTGACCTGGGTCGACAACGGGGGGCCCTATGTAGTGCCGTCGGCCATGAGCAAAGCCGGCATTGAGGTCATGACCAAATCACTGGCGGTCGAATGGGCGCGTTACGGCATTCGCCTGAACACCATTGGCCCGGGCGAAATCCCGACCGAAGGCATGAGCAAGCGTCTGAACCCCGGCGAAGAGCCGGGTGCCCAAAGCAAAAAACGCAACCCCATGGGACGCACGGGCGAGATGAGCGAGCTGCAAAACCTGGCTTCTTTCCTGATGGCCCCCGGCCAGTGCGACTGGCTCACCGGCCAGAGCATCATGATGGACGGCGGCAGTGCGCTGGCCACAGGCGGGAATTTTTATGAGTTGCGCGACTGGAGCGACAGCGACTGGCAGGATGCGCGTACCCGCATTGAGGCTCAAAACAGCAAAGACAAGGCGCAACGATAGGCCCATGTCTGACACAGGCGCGACCCGCATCCTGACGACCCGGTTGATCGCGCTGGTCGCCCTGATGGTGTTGGCTCACACTGCTTTCACAGGGGGGCGGGTGACGCTATCCCTGTTTGCCATCAAGCTGCATGCCCCCACCATGGTGGTGGGGCTCATGGTGAGTTTGCTGTCGGTAGTGCCCATGTTTTTGTCGGTGCATATGGGTCGATGGAGCGATCGCGTGGGCGTGTTCAAACCGAGCCTGATCGCGCTGGTGGTCATCGTGACAGGTATCCTGCTGCCCGCGTTGCATGCCTCTGTTCCCATGCTGTGCATCGCGAGCATCATGCTGGGTACCGGCTTCATGTTGATTCATACTGCCATCAATAACGCCGTGGGGCACGCCAGTGCAGTGGCCCATCGGCCCCAGGCGTTTGCAATTCTGGCTTTGGGGTTCTCGACGTCCAGCATCCTTGGCCCCGTGATCTCCGGCCTCACCATCGACCACCTGGGGTACGCGGCCACCTTTGTCATATTGGCGGTGTTTCCCGCGCTGGCGTTTTGTGTTTTGCTGCTGACCCGGCGCAACCACCAGGTACCGGCTTCGCAGACTCAATCACCCGCTGACGTTCATGTGATGGACCTGCTGCGCGACCCGCCCATGCGTGCGGTCTTTGTGCTCAGCGGTCTGTTTTCCATGGGTTGGGACATGTTCTTTTTTATGACCCCGGTCCAGGGCAGTCGCATCGGTCTGTCGGCGTCGGCCATCGGCCTGATCCTGGGCACATTTGGTACGGCAACTTTCATGGTCCGCCTGGCCATGCCCTGGCTGGCACGGCGTGTCAGCGAATGGAAAACGCTAACTTTCGCCCTGTGCGCCACTGCGTTTGTTTACCTGCTCTTCCCCCTCTTCACCGCACTGCCAGTTTTATTGATGCTGGCGTTTTTGCTGGGTCTGAGCCTGGGGACGGCGCAACCCATGGTGTTGAGCCTGATTCATCGTGTGGCGCCTGCTGGCCGTACAGGCGAAGCCGTGGGTGTTCGAGGGACGCTGATCAACGCCAGCCAGGTATTTATGCCTATTTTGTTTGGCGGCCTGGGTACCGCTGCTGGACTGGTGCCTGCATTCTGGGTGCTGGCTGCGATTTTGTCGGCGGGCGGTGTGTACTCCAGCAAGCGCAAGGTTCTGGCAGGTTAGACACCGCGCCAGCTAAAAACGGTATCGTCACGTTTTCCCCACGGCAAAAATACAGTAATTTGAGCCATTCCCAAAACCCAAAAAAAGCGAAGGACAAACCCATGAGCCAGCACCTGATAGAAACCATCGAAAACGGCGTCGCCACCCTGACGATGAATCGCCCCGATGCACGTAACGCACTGTCGCTGGAAATGATGACCGGCCTGCTCAATGCCCTGCCGCGCCTGGCTTCAGACCCGGCGGTGCGCGTCGTTGTTCTGACTGGCACTGGCAGCGCATTCTGCTCGGGTGGCGACGTCAAAGGTTTTGCAAAACGGGCCGAAGGCGCGGGTATCGATGGCGCTGCACCCATGAGTTTCGACCACCGCGTCAACGACCTTCGTTCACGCGTGGAAGTCAGCCGCTGGCTGCATGAAATGCCCAAGCCCACGCTGGCAGTTATTCCCGGCCCAGCCGCAGGTGCAGGCCTGTCGATGGCGCTGGCGTGCGACATGCGCATTGCCTGCGATGATGCCAAGCTGACCACCGCGTTTTCAAAGGTCGGGCTGTCTGGCGATTTTGGCGGCAGCTATTTCTTGACCCATCTGGTGGGCGCCGCCAAAGCGCGGGAACTCTATTTCAGCGGACAGGTGCTTCGGGCCGACGAGGCGTTCAAGATCGGCATGGTCAACCGCGTGGTCCCATCCGAACAACTCGCCAAGGCTGCAAGCGACTTTGCAGCCGAATTGGCGGCGCTACCTACGATTGCGGTGGGCTACATGAAGAAAAACCTCAATGTCGCCATGCGTGCCTCACTGAGCGACACACTGGACGCCGAGTCCATCCACATGATTCGTACCTTTGAGACCGATGACCATAAGGGCGCCGCCAAAGCTTTCGTTGAAAAGCGGCAACCCGAGTTCAAAGGCCGCTGAGGTCACTCCCCTGATTTGTTCGGGTCTCGCCAGGCCCGCTCGAATGGCAGCCGCCAGGCGTGTGGCGCAATCAGCTGGTGAATGGATTTGGGCCCCCATGAGCCCGCGGGGTACAAACGCACTGGCGGTGGGGACTCCAGCAACTGGGTAGACACCTGCCACAGCCGCTCGATACCTTCAGCGGTGTTGAACAGCGTGTGGTCACCCCGCATGGCGTCCAGAATGAGGCGCTCATAGGCCTCCAGCACATCGCCAATCAGGCCCGTGTCGTGCATGGCGAATTGCAGGCTCAACTTGTCCAGCCGCATGCCCGGCCCAGGGCGCTTGCCGTAAAACGACAGCGACATTTTGGAGGCGTCTGCCAAGTCAAATGTGAGGTGGTCCGGACCCTGGGCACCTACGCCCGAGCCCGCCGGGAACATGCTTTTGGGTGGCTCGCGAAAGGCGATAGAGATAATGCGCTGCCCCTCGGCCAGCCGCTTGCCCGTGCGCAAGAAGAAAGGCACACCCGCCCAGCGCCAGTTGTCGATGAAGCACTTCAGTGCGATGAAGGTTTCGGTCTCTGATTCGGGGTCGACGCCCTCCTCGCTTCTGTAGCCGTTGTACTGGCCGCGCACCACGTCTATGGGCTGAATCGGCAGCATGCTTCGAAAGACCTTGTTTTTTTCTTCGCTGATGGGCGCTGGCTCCAATGCGGTGGGCGGCTCCATGGCCATGAACGCCAGAATCTGAAACAGGTGCGTGACCACCATGTCGCGGTAGGCACCCGTTTGTTCGTAAAAGCCGGAGCGGCGGCCCAGGCCCAGCGTCTCCGGCACATCAATTTGTACATGGTCGATGAAATTGCGGTTCCAGATGGGCTCAAACAGGCCATTGGCAAAGCGGAATGCCAGAATATTTTGCGCAGGCTCCTTGCCCAGAAAATGGTCGATGCGAAAGATCTGCTCTTCTGAAAAGACCTCGTGCAGTTTGGTGTTGAGGGACACGGCACTGTCCAGATCAGTACCGAACGGCTTCTCCATCACGATGCGCGAGCGCTCCACCAGTTGCGCTTCGCCCAGCATGCGCACCGCAGACAAGGCCGCGCTCGGTGGCACGCTCAGGTAATGAAGGCGGCGGCACTCACCGCTGAAGGTCAACTCAGCCTTGTCCACCGCCGCCTTGAGCACCTGCGCGCCAGCCGACAGCGGCACATAGTCAAGGCTGCTGGCAAAGGCTTCCCAGTCCGCGTCTTTCAATTTGCGACTTGAGAACTCGTCCAATGCAGAGCGGGCTGCCTTGCGAAACTCATCAGCCCCAAAGTCATCCAGCGACACGCCGATGATGCGACAGCCAGGGATGAACCCCGCACTGGACAGGTGGTACAGACCCGGCAACAACTTGCGCCGCGCCAGGTCACCGGTTGCGCCAAAAAGCACCACAACCTGCGGAAACTGCGGGCCAACACCTGGAGGAATCTTTGCCACTTTGCTCATCCTTTGAACGTTAACAGCATTCGCTTTCGCTTGATACCTTACAAAGTTGAATTGCAAGAATCGCACCAGATGTGCTACAACGCACGGACTGCTTGTGGTCGTCTTGAAATAGTGGGGTTTGTGACCCGACCGTGTGGCACTTCACCCGCGGCCTTGCGTTCCCACGCCAACGCGAAGCCTTCTGACGTTGGTCAAGAATGATTCCTGACGACCATAACCGGAGATTTCTGTGCTGCAAAAAGACAACTATTCGAGCGTGCTTGTTAGAAACAATGTCAAAGTCCTGGCCGGCGAGGGGCCCGTGTTGCTATATGGCCATGGATTTGGGTGCAACCAAAATATGTGGGACCGGGTGACGCCCGCGTTCCTGTCAACACACAAACAAGTGCTGTTCGACTACGTAGGTGCGGGTCAATCCGATATCGCGGCATTTGATCCAGAAAAATATGCCCACCTGAGTGGCTATGTCCAGGATGTACTGGATGTATGCGATGCCTTGAATTTGAAAAGTGGCGTGACCTTCGTGGGTCATTCAGTCAGTTGCAGCATTGGGATACTGGCGTCTATTGCCCGCCCAGAACTCTTTGACAGGCTGGTGCTCTTGGGCCCCAATCCTTGCTTTGTCAATCATCCCCCTGAATACAGTGGCGGCTTTGAGAAGGAAGACCTGCAAGGCCTGTTGGCCCTGATGGACCAAAACTACATCGGCTGGGCCAACTACCTAGCACCTGTCGTATCTGGAAAAGGCGTGGCAGGCCCTGCGACGAAGGAGCTCTCGGACAGCTTCTGCTCGACCGATCCAATGGTCGCAAAAGTTTTTGCCCGCACCACGTTTTTCTCCGACAACCGGGACGACCTCGCTAAGGTTTCTGTGCCCAGCCTCATTCTTCAACATAGTGCAGACACACTCGCACCCATCAGCGTAGGCGAGTACGTTCACGCCCATTTGTCAGGCAGCACGCTTAAGGTGCTGGAAGTGCAAGGCCATTGCGCCCACATGAGCGAGCCATGGCTGGTGGTCGATGCAATGCGTGAATTTTTTGATGCGCACGCCCACTAATTGAAGAAGTCGTGCCAAATTTTGATCAACTGCCATGCCCGGTCCTGGTGACGGACCGGGCCGGAGTTATCCAGTCGGTTAATCAAAGCTTGTTTCAACTTGCGGGAGGTGACAAAGACACCTGGGTCTCAAAACCCATGGAGCTCATGTTTCCCACGGCAAGCCGAATTTTCTTGCAAACTCACATTTGGCCGATGCTGTGGCGTGAAGGGCAAGTCCGTGAAATTCGACTGCAGATTTTGAGTCATGCGGGCAAACAGGTTCCGGTGTTTGTGAACTGCCAACGATCAACACTCGAGACGATTGAGACGTTCACCTGGATTCTCTTTGTGACAGTTGAGCGCAGCGGCTATGAGCAAGCGCTGCTGGAATCCACGAAAAGGGCTGAAGCGATGTCCAATGACCTCGCCAAAAGCGAAAAATTCATTCGAACCATCGCCGATGCAATGCCAAGCCTGATCACGTACTGGGACACGCAGCTGCTGTGCCAATTTGCAAACCAGGCTTTTTTGGACTGGTTTAGCCTTACGACAAATGAGATGAAGGGCTTGCCAATGCCAACCGTCTTTGGGCAAAAATTGTTTGAACAGACCTTCCCCCAAGTACAAGGCGCCTTACTAGGCGAGCGACAGGAATTTGAGCGCACCGTTAAGCGCCAGGATGGGACTGTTGCTCATCTGCTTGCAAGTTTCATTCCCGATATCGATACCGATGTACAGGGAACCGTCAAAGGTTTTTTTGCGCTCACGAATAACATCACCCGACTCAGGGAAGCCGATGTGGCGATACGCCTGTCTGCCAGCGTGTTTGAAGCGGCCACGGACGGCATCGTAGTGACAGATACCTTTGCGACGATCGCTTCAGTCAATTCGTCCTTCGCCAAACTCACCGGATATTCCGCAAAGGATTTAATTGGAAAGAATGCAGACATTCTGAATTCAGGGCGACATGAAGCGACTTTTTTTACGACCATGCTTCAGGCGTTAGTTACCAGCAAACTTTGGACCGGAGAGGTTTGGGGAAAGCGACAGAACGGCTCAATTTTTCTGGCACGTGTGTCGATTTCGGCGATATGCGACGCTGTTGGTGAGGTCACCGGGTACGTCGGCGTTTGCGCAGACATCACAGAAAAATGGGACAAGGAGCAATTGGTGCGGCGCATGGCGCTGTACGACGGTCTGACGGGCTTGCCGAATCGTTCCCTGTTAATGGAGCGCCTCGGGCAATTGATCGCCATCACTGCCCGCGAATCGCGTCAAATTGCGTTGATGTTTCTCGACTTGGACGGCTTCAAATTAATCAATGACACTTTGGGTCACGAGATCGGCGATCAGGCTTTGAAGACGGTTTCAACACGTCTATTGAGTTTGATTCGCACTTCAGACACGGTGGCTCGGCTGGGCGGCGACGAGTTTGTCATTTTGCTCGACAACCCGGAGAGCAAAGAAAGTATCGCCAAGGTTGCCGCGCGCATCATCAGAGATGTCAACGCGCCCATGCGCTTTGACGGTGACACGACTCAAGTCGGCGTATCGATTGGCATCGCACTTTTTCAGAACGATGGCATGTCGGGACCTGATTTGCTCAAGAAGGCCGATACAGCCATGTATGCGTCTAAAGCATCTGGCAAGAATACCTTCCGCTTTTTTGACTCGAATGTGGCTTAGG
>JANPAZ010000556.1:0-10146 GCA_031430225.1 Rhodoferax sp.
CAATCAGATCGAACCCTACGTTCCAGCGGGTACCCGTCTGTGGGGCAAGACCCGGTTGGGTTTGCGTTGTCTGGATCCGGGTATCAAGTGGAATGTATTTTTACCCATCACGGTCAAGGCCTTTGGGCCTGCCTGGGTGATTAAAGGCAATCTGCCCGCTGGGGTGTCATTGACAGAATCCGACGCCATGGAGTCCGAAGTCGACTGGGCGGAGGAGGCGAGTCCTATCGTCAGCAATCCTGGTCACTGGGTCGGACAGGTAGCGTTGCGACCTTTGACGACCGGGCAGCCGTTGCGTCAGTCCATGGTCCGACCGGCGCAGGTTTTTCAGGCTGGTGCTCAAGTCAGGGTGATTGCGCAGGGCACGGGATTTCAAATTACGTCTGATGGGCAGGCTGTATCAGCAGGTGTCATTGGTCAGCCAGCTAGAGTCCGTATGGAAAATGGCCGCGTCATGTCGGGTGTTGTGCTGGATGTGCGTACAGTTAAATTAGAGATGTAATGTTGGAATTCGTGTGCAAATGAGGCTAAAGTCTGGTGCAGGAGCGCCGATAACTGTCGTACGAGGCCACGTATAAGGTGGTTTTGGAGAGCCTTATGAAAATACACTCACAACCCGATATTTCCACCGTAAGTACAGCGCCGGTTCAGCCGCCTGCGGCAAAAGCCGCCCAGGGTGCGGCCGTCACGGCTGCGAAGAACGCGAGTTCGGCTGGCGTTGCCGTCACCGTTTCCACTTCAGTACGTGCCATGGAGCAGTCCAATCGAGGGGAAGCGGCCGATGTGGACACCGATAAAGTCAATGCCGTTCGCGCCGCTATTGAAAATGGTACCTACGTCGTCAATGCACAGGCTATTGCCGACAAGTTGTTGGCGAATGCGCAGGAAATGCTTGACCGTACAAATCACTGAGTAAATTGAGACTACCCGATGCAGTCACCCGATTTTGAAAGTTTGATGAAGCGAATGGAAGTGCATTCGGAGGCTATTTCGTCGGCATTGTTGGGCAATCAGGGTGCAGACTTGGAACTGGCCAGTGCTTCCATGCGCCAGGCAACACTCGACCTGGGTCGATATTTTGAAATCAGCCGGGAATTGCAGCTTACCGGCAGCGAAAAACTCAGAATGCAGGCATTTGCAAGCGCAATGGCTGCGCAGCGCCAAGGTCTTTTACGCCGTACAGCTGTGGTCGAGCACGCGCTTGGTTCACTGGTGCCTGCCACGCGAAAAGCGACTTACTCCGCGTCTTCTGGGCCATTTGGTAGCAACACCCGACAGTCCGGAGCTTTCAAGCTGCTCTCTGCCTGAGCGCGTTGTCAATGCGTGCGCATTTTTGCGCGCAACCGGGCAATTGATTGGCTATGCAGTTGACAAATGCGTGACTCGGTTACCCCCAGAACCAAAGCAATTTCCTTGAGGTTCATGTCCTGCTCGTAGTACATGCTCATAATGTGCTGTTCACGTTCAGGCAGGCTCTTGATGGCGTTGACAAGCGACTCACGCAGGCGATGATTTCTCAGCAAACTCATTGGGTCTGCGTCGGCATCTGCGACGTGGCGGTCGAGAAAGCTGTCTTCTTCTTCGGCACCCCGGGCCATGTCTTCCAGGTACACCAGTTGTGTTCCGCGAACTTTCCCCAACAGGCTTTGGTAGTCGGTCAGGCTTAAGCCCAGTGCTGCCGCAATTTCCGATTCAAGTGGGCTGCGGCCCAACCGATGTTCGAGTATCCGTAATGCTTTTTCAATGTCCTTCTGGCTCTTTCGCGAACCGCGAGACATCCAGTCGTTTTCACGCAATTCATCCAGCATTGCCCCACGAATGCGTTGCGTGGCAAAAGTCTCGAATTGCACACCCTGTGTGGCTTCGTAGCGGACTAGCGCCTCAGACAGGCCGATCAAGCCTACCTGAATGAGATCGTCAACCTCCACACTGGCGGGTAATTTGGCCATCATGTGATGCGCCAGGCGACGCACCAAAGGCTGGTACTGCCTGATCATGGCATCCCGGTCAAGTTGGCCTTTGGCGGTGTACATCAGTGTTTTCCTGTCAACTCGCTGGTAACCGGTCGATAGGCAAGCGACCCGCCACCCATGGATTCGCGCTCCAGCGAAGGCAGGGCAGTTTCCAGTAGGTGCAGTGCCAGCGTATGCATGTCGCTCGAATATCCTCCAGCCTCGGGGCGTTGAACCCGGACAGTCAACGTGTCCAGTTGATACCCTAAAAAGGCCATTGCACAGTCTTGAAGGTTTTTGCACAGGTCATGATGCTGACCGTCTGAAGCGGCGGCGTGTTCGTGGACCATAGCCACAATAGTAGGATGAAGTTTCCCGTTAAGCAATAGAAGCTTGAGTGCTTGGTAGGCCGTGACCCGTGACATTCTGGCGGCAGACACTGCCAACAAAGGCTTCAAGCCACTCCCGCTCAGCAAGGGTAGCAGGATATCGGGTCGCGCGTAGATCAAAACGACACTGTAATTTTGCAAGGCCGATTTGATTTGATTGAGATGAGGAGTTGCCCCCTTGGTTAAGTGCCCCGAGCGGCCCAAAAGTTTGGCAGCGGGAATGACAGGCCACGCCGATTGGCTCCCTCTCGCATCATCTTTCCAGTAGCCTTGGTCCAGCAGCTGTTCAAGCCCGGGATTGGCTTCAGATTCGAAGGTGGTGGCGTCAATGACGGCCACGGGATAGCTCAGGCCGGTATAGGTAGAACACAGGTCCCAAAGCAGTGGAAGTTCCCCGTCCTGGTCGCCGTGACTCGCAATGGCGACCACTCGCGGGACTACTTTTTCCGCAAAGCCGCGTAAACCCAACCCCTGATGGGTACCAGTGTCAAACATCCAGGCGCTCCCCTATGGATGTCGGAGCAGGGCCCGGCGTGAAAAAGAATCCCAGATCAGCCGGTTTAGGGTCATAGGCGGATTTCCCGGGCGTCCGCATGGAAATTCTCATCAATTTTGCTGCATCGGCCGCTTCCCAGTCCTCTGGCACCTTCTGGCCGGTGGTCACTCCGCGCAGGAGTAACTGATGTCGTATGGCGGCATCCAGTGCCGGTCCAAGCTTGACCGCCTCGTCAATTTTGGTGAGTACGGCCTGCTGAGTCCCTGTGGTTTTGAAAGATGAAATCATGTCGTCAAGTGTGTCCCCATGGGCTCCGGCATTCAAGACGAGAAGTCTGTTGACTTTTGGCAAATCGAGTACGTCAAGCATGTCGCGTTTGCGCGGGTCGTGTGGGGCGATTCCAGTCGTGTCGATCAAAACCATTTTTTTACCGCCAAGCAGACCTAGCAAATCCTGCAAAGCCGCCCGGTCATGCGCCAGATGTGCAACAACACCCAGCATACGGCCGTAAGAGCGCAGTTGTTCGTGGGCGCCCACACGGTAGGTGTCGAGCGTGATCAAGCCTACGCTGCCGGGTCCGTGGACACGTGCGCACAGCCCTGCCAGCTTTGCCACGGTAGTCGTTTTGCCGACGCCTGTTGCGCCAACCAGCGCGAATGTTCCACCTTCTTCGTGAAGTGGGCGCAGGGCAGCATCTGTTTTCAAATTTCGCTCCAGCATATCCATCACCCAGTGAATGGATTCTGCCGCGCCAATGTCCTCGGGAATTCGCTCAAGAACAGCGCGTGAAAGCGCGGGCGAATACCCCGCCCGGATCAGCTTTAGCATCAGGTTGGAGTGGATGGGATGCTGCCGCGCCTGACCCAGCCACGTGAGTGTATTGAAGCGGTCTTCAATCAACTCCTTCATCGCATGCAACTCGTTCACAATGCCCTGCGACATGGCGGCCGGCTGTGCAATGGGTTGTGCTGCGGGAGCCGACCTGCGAACCGGTTGGCTGCGGGGTGGTGCTACGGTCACAGTCGCCTTTGGTGGGGGTGGACTCACTTGAGGCGCAATCTCCTTTTCGACCGATGCATCGGCACTGCCATGAATAGCCTCATGCCGACGACGCAGCATTCTTTCGCGCACGTAGTCCTGGAACGACAGTGTGCTCATGGCAAGTTGGGTGGCGTCATCCTCAACCAGGCTGGCCGTGTCCGCAGCGGGGGCTGGGTTAACCGGCATTTGGCGGCGGGGCAAGGGGGTTCCTTGGGTTCGTGCCAGTGGCACGTTGGCGGGATCCAGCGAGGCCAACGCGTCTTCGGCGGTAGCCACCACTTCAACACCATTGGCGGTGGGTCGGTTGGACAGGATCAGGGTTCCGTCGCCAAATGCCATTCTGGCCTTGGCCAGTGCTTCGCGGGATGTTGGGGCGTGGAAACGCTGTATGTTCATGGCAGGGCACCTCTGAGAATCGGACCAATGCGAATGGTGTGTGTTTCTGGAATTTCACTGTGAGCAAGAACTTGCAGTCGGGGGGCCACACGGCGGACAAGCCGTGAAATGGCACTGCGAATCGCGTCGGGAACCAGAAGGCAGGCCGGTACGCCAATCTCTTCTTGTTTGAGGGCAATTTCAGCCGCCGTGCGGGTGAGCATTTCAGCCACGCCGGGGTCTAGAGCCGGTCCAGATGCGCCCCCCAGTGCCTGCATCAAGAGTCGCTCAAGCGAAGGATCTATGGCGATCACGTTGAGTTCGCGGCTTGGCCCGTAGATTTGCTGCACGATGGCAGGTGACAGCGCCACCCGAACGCGCTTCGCCAGCTCTGCCGCATCGGTCACCGTGCCGGCATGTTCAGCCAGTGATTCAACGATGGTGCGAATGTCACGGATGTGTACGGATTCATCCAGCAGCAATTGCAGTACCTTTTGAAAAACGGCAATGGATACCATTTTGGGGACCACTTCTTCTATCAATTTTGGTGCTAGTTTGCTCACGTGTTCTACAAGTTGCTGTGTCTCGGTGCGGCTCAGGAGCTTGGATGCCTGCACTTGCATCAAGTGTGACAAATGAGTCGCCATCACAGTCTCAGAATCAACCACCGTATAGCCGGCCATTTGCGCGGCTTCCTTCTGGCGTTCATCGATCCAGTTGGCCGGCAGACCAAACGCCGGGTCCGTGGTCGGTGTACCGATCAAGGGTGCGGTGATGCCACCCGGATTGATAGCCAGGTACATGCCGGGAAAGGCCTCGCCTTCACCAATGATGACGCCCCGCAATGTGATCCGGTAACCGCTTGGCTTAAGCTCCAGATTGTCGCGAACGTGCACCGCGGGTGGCAGAAAACCTACCTCTTGTGCAAATTTACGCCGTACGCCCTTGATGCGGGTAAGTAAATCGCCCTGCCGGTTCTTGTCAACCAGCGCAATCAGTCGATAGCCCAGTTCCAGGCCCAGTTGGTCCACCGGTTGCAAGTCATCCCAACTGGCCTCACCATCGGTAGGGTTGGCTACCACCGCGGTTTGCGGGTCTGGGGCCAGAGGCTTGTGCGACAAAACCCAGGCGGCGTAACCCAGCGCTGAGGCAATGCCCAGAAACACCAGATGCGGCATGCCCGGGATCAACCCCAACACGCCCATGATCGCAGCTGTAATGCCCAGAACGCGCGGAGCGCCAAACATCTGCTGGACAATCTGCTTGCCAAGATCTTGTTCTTTTCCAACTCGTGACACGACCATAGCAGCAGCCACAGAAATCAGGAGGCCTGGGACCTGCGCGACCAGGGCATCACCAACGGCCAGCAAAATGTAGGTGTCGGCCGCCTGTCCTGCGCTCAGACCATGCTGGAGGACGCCAATTGCAAAGCCACCGAATATGTTGATCAAAAGTATCAGGATGCCGGCGACCGCGTCACCGCGCACGAACTTGGAGGCGCCGTCCATCGAGCCGAAAAAGTCGGCCTCTTCGGCCACCTCGGCACGGCGACGCTTTGCCTCCTTCTCGTCGATGGTTCCTGCGTTGAGGTCAGCGTCGACAGCCATCTGTTTGCCCGGCATGGCATCCAGCGCAAATCGCGCCGAGACCTCTGCGATACGCTCGGCACCTTTGGTGACAACAACGAAGTTGATGACCACCAGGATGGAAAAGACAATCAAGCCGACCGCAAAATTGCCACCAATCAAAAAGTGACCAAAAGCTTCAATCACCGCGCCCGCTGCGCCTGGACCGGTATGCCCTTCGAGCAATACCACCCGTGTCGAAGCGACGTTGAGCGAAAGCCGCATTAACGTTGTGAGCAAAAGCACTGACGGAAATGACGCGAAATCGAGGGGGCGCAGCATGTAAGCAGCCACCATCATCACCATCAGGGCTACCGATATGTTAATCGTGAAAAATACGTCGAGAAGCCAGGGTGGCAATGGGAGCACCATCATGGCAAGAATCGCAACAACCAGAATGGGTGCAGCGGAGCCTTGAATCAGCGCGGCATTGCCGCCCATCCACTTTTGCAGTGCTTTTATCTGGTGGTTCATGGGGTCACCGCCTCGCCCACAACGGCATTGGACAAGGGGTCAAGCTCTGCTGGAACAAACGGTTGTGGTGGCTCTCCCGGCATAGGTCCCATGCCGCGCATTGCAGCCTTGAGCCGATAGACGTAAGCCAGTACCTGCGCCACAGCCGTGTATAGGCTCGAAGGAATATCCTCATCGATTTCCGCATTGGCAAAGAGCGCGCGGGCCAGCATGGGTGACTCCAGCACCGGGATCGCTTTGGCCTTGGCGATCTCCCGTATTTTCATGGCAAGCAGATCCGCACCCTTGGAGATGACACGGGGTGCGCGCATTGTTTTCTCGTCATATTGGATCGCAACTGCAAAGTGCGTCGGATTCATCAGCACGAAATCCGCCTTGGGAACAGCCCGTATGCTGTTGCCATGAGCCAGTTCCCTTTGGCGTGACCGCAATTTATTCTTAACGTGCGGATTCCCTTCTGATTCCTTGTGTTCTTGCTTCACTTCCTCATGAGACATTTTGAGGTTTGATTTGTGCAGAAAGGATTGAAGCGGCACGTCCACCATGGCGGCCAGCAAGACCACCAGGAGCAGCAACCCCACACCGCCAGTTAGCCAGTCGGTCAAATGCCCAATGGCCCGGGCGGGCGCTTGAAGACTTAGGGATGCAATGGTATCGAGGCCAGCGCTGAGGAATGTTGACGCGACAGCTATCAGCACAACGGTCATGAAGGTCATTTTCAGGACCTCGGTCAACTTGTCTTTGGTGAACAGGCGACCGAAGCCAGTGATCGGGTTTAGACGGCTGAAATCAGGTGCCATCGGCTTGAGACTTGCGACCCAGCCGCCCGTGGCAATAGTGGCAAGTACTGCGGCAATACCGACAATCGTTGCAAAAACGGTGCAGGCAAGTAGGCCGAGAATGGTCATGTCCTGAAGCCGCGTCAGCATGATCCCGGGTTGGGTGATGAATGACGCGTCAAAAAGGAGCTGCTGGCTCATCTGCAACCGCAATCGGTTAAACATGAGGGGCGTAAGCACCAACAGGGCGAGTGCACCAGTACCAAGAACTGCGAGGTGAGACAGGTCACGGGATCGAGTGACTTGCCCGTCGTCGCGAGCCTTCTGAAGCTTTCGCTCAGTGGCGGGTAAGTTGCGATCCTGACTGCTTGATTCCATGACTGTGGTGCGATTGGCTTCGAACCATTGTCGTGACGCAGTCTTGAAACTAAAGGGTGAAAAGCACGCCTTTCACCCCTCAGATTTTTATGGGCTCGACTAGAACCCGAGGCTGGCCAGCAAATCGTCGACCTGCGACTGGTCGGTCACCACATCCGGATTTCCCTGGGCATTAACCGCCGGGCCGGACAATGAAGGTTTGTGTTCGGCCACGCTTGTGGTCTTGCTCACCGACGTGGGTGGAGCCGTCTGAAGCAGCAATTCAATCAACTGCCCTTCAATGGTGGCTGCCAGGCTGACCACCCTGGCGATCACCTGGCCGGTCAAATCATGAAAATCCTGCGCCATCATGATCTCGGTGAGATGCTGATCAATCTCTTTTGACGCTTTGTCGACATCCTCCACAAAGTTCATGACATGCCCTTTGGCCACAGCTGCCACCGGGTCCTTGGCGATCAGAGCTGCAATCCTGCGGGTCTCAGTGGCGATGTGCTCATGTTGGGCCTTGGCCTGATCGACGCGATTCAGTACTTTTTCAGCCGCTTCGCCTGTGAGTCTGGCAATGTAGGTTAAGCGGCTCTTGGCATCAGGCAATTCTTCAATGGAACCCTTGAGTTTTTCCGCCAACCCAAGTCCATTCAGTGAGTCATGCAACTGGCGGGTGAGTAGGCCCAGCTTTTGGTGGACATCGAGAGTCGTTGCCGACTGGTCTTCGGGTGAAGTGGACGTCGGTCCCTGTGTGGTCATTGCAGCCCCATTTTTTTCAGGATATGGGCGACTTTGTCTTCCAGCGTTGCTTTGGTGAAAGGTTTAACGATATATCCTGCAGCGCCCTGCTGGGCGGCCATCACGATATCTTCCTTGCGCGCCTCAGCAGTCACCATGAGCACCGGAATATGTTTGAGTTTTTCATCTTTCTTGATTTCAGCAAGCAGTTGAAATCCGTTCATGTTGGGCATGTTGATGTCGCTGACCACAAAGTCGAATGTGCTGTTGCGCAGCTTTTGCAGCGCAACCACACCGTCCTCGGCTTCATCGGCTTCGGCATAGCCACTTTCCTTGAGAAGGTTACGCACAATTCGGCGCATCGTCGAGAAGTCATCAACGATCAAGAAGCGAAGTTCATTTGCCATGAGTAAACCTTTCAAAGGCGTATGGCCGGGGTGATGCTGATAAATGAAGATTCATAATATTTCAAGGGGGCTTCGCTTCGGGTGGCGCTGATGCAGCCGGTGGCTCTGCGGCGGGTACGGCAGGTGTTCTGCCTCCGCCCATCAGCCGCTCTTCTGCTTCGCGCGTCATGACAATGATACTGATTCTCCGGTTGGTCGGGCTCAACGGGTTTTGAGGGTCCAGTAAATTGCTGGAAGCCAGCCCAGTGACCCTGGCCAGCTTTTCATCCGGCATGCCTGCTGCGGCAAGCTCCCTGCGTGTTGAGTTTGCGCGGTCTGCAGACAGCTCCCAATTGCTGTATCCACGTTCACCATTGCCATAGGGTGAGCGGTCAGTATGGCCATCCAGGCTAATCTTGTTGTCAACACCGTTCAATGCCGTGCCAATTTCGCGCAATATATCCCGCATGTAGGGTTTGACCAAGGCACTGCCGACATCAAACATGGGGCGATTCTGGTCGTCAATAATCTGGATCTGAAGGCCGTCCGGCGTCGTTTCCAACCTGATTTGACTGCTGAACTCGGCCAGTTTCACGCTGTTAGAGATGACCGAGCTGATTTTTGCGCTCAAAGCGGCCATTTTCTTGGCGTCCTGCTTGGCCAGCTCAGCCCTCATGGCGTCTGCCGCCATCTTCTTGGAGATGGGGTCATTGCCATCACCTCTGCGGTTTTGACCACTGCTTTTGGTCAGATCACTGCCGCCGCCATTGAGTATGCTGTTACTGGCTCCGGCCCCGCTGCCCCCCTGCATGGCCACTTTAAGCGGCGCGGTGAAGTAGTCGGAGAGTCCCTTTTTATCACCCTCCGACGTGGAGCCCAGCAACCACATCAACAGAAAGAACGCCATCATGGCGGTCACGAAGTCTGCGTAGGCAATTTTCCACGCGCCGCCGTGAACGGCGTGTCCACCCTTCTTGACCTTCTTGACGATGATCGGCTGCAGTTTTTTTGCGTCTCCTGCCATATCGATCCCTAAGGATTACTTCTTGCCTTTAACGTGGCCTTCAAGCTCTGCAAAACTTGGGCGCTCAGTAGAAAACAACACTTTACGGCCAAACTCAATCGCGGTTGAAGGGTTGTAACCCTGCATGCTCGCAAGCAGCGTGGTTTTGATGCACTGCAATTCCTTGGCGCTGTCCTCGGTTTTCTGTTCGAGTAAGCCGCCGAGTGGCTCAACGACGCCATAAGCCAGAAGAATGCCCAGGAATGTCCCCACCAAGGCTGAGGCGATCATTCCACCCAGAACTGCCGGGGGCTGACCCACGGAACCCATGGTGTTCACAACACCGAGCACGGCGGCCACAATTCCGAAGGCTGGCAACGCACCGGCCAGGCGCGCGATGGCCGCAATAGGCGCATGGGCTTCGGCGTGATGGGTATCGATTTCACTGTCCATAAGGGACTCAATCTCATGCGCGTTCAAATTGCCTGAAACCATCATCCGCAGGTAGTCGGTCATGAACTC
>JANPAZ010000557.1:0-2991 GCA_031430225.1 Rhodoferax sp.
GAATAGTCTTGTGTACCGACGCGTGAGACGTGAACACTGGCACCGGTTTCACGTTCCGTTGCGTTGGAACCAATGACGGCCCAGGGTGTCAGCCCTCCACCCGCGGCACCGTCTATCGAACTGACGCCGCCTGTAAGCAGCAGTTTGCCGGTGTCAGCGCAGGCGCATTGCGCCGCCATCAAACCAGCCGCCAGGGCGAGACAGGAAACAATTCGATTCATATCTCAATTTGAACGGCAAGCCTCAATGCGGATGAACAGCAGGGGCAAACGACTCACGACACGTCAGCCTATTGCTTGACTATGGCGTTCAGGCAGCGCGCCAGAAAATGTAGTCAGCAGTGTATTTCACGACTTGCTTCTGGCCGGCGGTGGCGGCCGCACACACCGCAGTCGGTGCCACGCCGCCCTGAGTGGCCACGCGCTGGATATAGGTCACGCCCTGCATGGCCCCCATGCCCATCGCCGGGTTGGCCTTGACCAGTTGCGACGGAATATTGCCCGCGCCTGCAGGTGCTACGGCCACTTGCGCGCCCGTGATCTTGGAGCCATCGTTGTTTTCCCAAGTGGCGGGCGGGCCGTAATACTTGCCAATCATCTTGCCGGAGCGGTCTTTCAGACCTGCATCGGGGCCCACAAACACCCATTCAAACTGCCCTGCCATGTCTTTCTTGGCCCGGCATTCGTAGGTAATGTCACCTGCGGCTGCTGTTTCCATGGCCACAATGTGACCGGCAGGCACCTTGACCGGGTCGGGCAGACTCATTTGCGAAAACGGGGCCATCGTGGGCGCACCCATATTGGCGCAGGCAGCCAGGGTCACAACAGCCACAGCGGTTGCGCAAAGGGAGATAGGGGTACGAACTTGCATGGAAGAGTCCTCCAGAGATTGATGGGTAAACGTGACTTGTAAACGAATCGGAAAATGAGTCCGACACATGGAGTACGTGTGCAGGCACCCGTCTGGATTCAACAAGACCCCGATAGTTAGTCAACCATTGAGGCCGTGAATCCGCCCGCTACCCGGCTCCGTAATGGCTGCATGACTCAAAACAGCCACCCACACCACGGTATTTCAGCGAAAGTCATTGATGGCTCACACAGTCATTCAATAGTTAGCTATAGATTACGGAGCATATCGGCGGCATGGTGGCGAACATCCCTGCAGCCTCGACGGCGACGCCACCCGCTTGCCGATGCCTATGCACATGCCAGTCGGATCGCAGACAATCCGCCCATGAACCCAGAATCTATAGATGCCGAGCTGATCGCCCTGCTTGACCGCGTGGCCAGCCAGGATGCGGCCGCGCTCAAGGCGCTGTATGACCTATGCTCGTCCAAACTCTACGGGCTGGCCGTGCGTGTGGTCAGCAACCGCGAGTGGGCTGAAGATGTCTTGCAGGAAGCGTTTTTGAACATCTGGCGCAGCGCGGGCGACTACCGCGCGTCTTTAAGCCCGCCCATGGCCTGGATGGGTTTGATCGTGCGCAGCCGCGGGCTGGACCTGTTACGGCGACGCACCTCAGACCGAGCCCACGTCACGCAGGAGCTCGATGAATATCTCGCCGACACGCTGGAAGGCGAAACTCCCAACCCCATGGACACCGCCCAGGCCAGCGAGCAGGCATGGGCGCTGCACCAGTGCCTGGGCCGGCTTGACAACCGCCAGCGCGAAGTGGTTAGCCTGGCTTACATCCGCGACCTGAGTCACAGTGAATTGGCACAGCAGCTCGAGCTGCCGCTGGGTACTGTCAAGACATGGATACGTCGCGGGCTGGACCAGCTTCGCCTTTGCATGGCCCGTTTTGCGTGAGGATCGCACGATGAACCTCATCAAAAATCCCGACTTGCTGGACCGCTTGGCCAGCAGCCATGCACTGGGCACCTTGCGAGGCGGCGCGCGCCGCCGTTTTGAAGCGATGGCGCGCGAACAGGCACCGGTGCGCGCAGCCGCGCTGATCTGGCAAAGCCGTATTGCCAGCATGACCGAACTTCAAACTGCCGTGTCGCCCAGCCCGGTGGTGTGGACCCGTATCGACAATTTGCTGCAAGGCGAAAAAGAGGCCCAGGCCATGGAGGGTGCGCGTCAGGCCGCAACTCAATCAGCGGCCCACACGGATGCGGCTGACGAAGGCCTAGGTGGCTGGCTGCGCAGCCTGGCGTTGTGGCGTGGCGCAACCGCCGCCGGGGTGGCCGCCACGGTGGCCGCTGTCGTCGTTGGGGTGAACATGCGCGACGACATCAGCCATCGCCTGGGCAGCCAGATTGCCAGCCTGCAAACCCAGTTGCAGGCCACACCGCAAATTGAATACGTGGCCGTGCTGGCCGATGACAAATCTGCCGCCAGCATGCTGGTGACGTTTGACCCCAAAAACCGCCGGCTGGTATTGCAGCGTGTGGGCGGCTACACCGAGGCGGGCGACAAGTCATTGCAACTGTGGGCGCTGCCTCCGAGTGGCGGCCCCAAATCATTGGGTGTGCTGGGCAGCGACAAGGTGTTGCGCCTGACGGCTGCTGAAGGCGACGTGCGCGAAGTGCCCACCCTGGCCATCAGCCTGGAGCCCAAGGGCGGCGTACCGAGCGCAGGCGGCCCGACCGGGCCGGTGCTGTTCAAGGGGGCGCTGATTCAGAAGGTGCTTTAGTGGCTAAAGCGATGCCTAGACGAAAAAATATCAAGGCTGAAATATAGCTTCGGTGTCGGCTACGGGCTGAGGCTGTGTGGAAACACTTGTTTGACTATGTCGGCAAGCTGCGTTGCCAGCCAGCAAGTGGATTTTTGTAAATTGCATCATTCGATGCCGCCTAAGAGGTCCTATGTCGCTGTAATGGCCCCTTCGAAGCCTTCAAATGAAGCTCAAAGGGCTCATGCCCCTGCAAGTTTCATCGCTTGCTTCATTGCCTCGAACCCCAGGATACTGAATACCCGTTTGAAGTTGTAGGCCAGTACATTGAGGCTCATCTCGGCGCCTACGTGTGGCAGCCTGCGTGTGAG
>JANPAZ010000558.1:0-2154 GCA_031430225.1 Rhodoferax sp.
AAGCCTGAACTGTAGGCCTGCTGCTTGGGGGTGATCCATTTCAGCGCGCCTTCGGGCAACTCGTCAAAAAATCGGCTCTTGAGGTTGTAGCGGGTCTGGCCATGCAGCATGCGCGTCTGCGAGTGGCTCAGGTACAGGCGCTTGCGTGCCCGCGTAATGGCCACGTACATCAGGCGGCGCTCTTCTTCCAGGCCGTCGTGGTCGCTCATGGAGTTTTCGTGCGGAAACAGGCCCTCTTCCATGCCGGTGATAAATACGCAATCAAACTCCAGGCCTTTGCTGGAATGCACGGTCATGAGCTGGATGGCGTCCTGCCCGGCCCGGGCCTGGTTGTCGCCCGATTCCAGCGCGGCGTGGGTCAGGAACGCGGCCAGCGGCGACAGGGTTTCACCGGTCTCGGCATCGGGCGCAAGCGGCTCGGCGGGCGACGGCACAGGCGGCAGACTGGGGTCAAGGCCCTGGCTCACGGGGCTCTGGGTCATGCCCCCCAACCCTTTTCCAAACTCGTTGCCCAACTCATCCACCGGGAAGGCGACGGCATCGCGGCCAAAACCTTCCTGCGTGACAAAGCTCTCGGCAGCGTTGACGAGTTCTTCCAGATTCTCGATGCGGTCAGCACCTTCGCGGTCGGCTTTGTAGTGCTCGATCAGGCCGCTGTGGTCCAGCACCAGTTCGATGATCTCGCGCAGCGTCATTTGTTGCGTCTGCTCGCGCAAGACATCGATCTTGGCCACAAAGGCACCGATGTTGGCACCGGCCTTGCCAGTCATCGCACTCACTGCGTCGTGCAACGAACAGCCCGAGGCGCGCGCCAAATCCTGCAATTGCTCGATGGAACGCGCGCCAATGCCACGCGGCGGGAAATTGACAATGCGCAGAAAACTGGTGTCGTCGTTGGGGTTCTCCAGAATCCGCAGGTAAGCCAGTGCGTGCTTGATCTCGGCGCGCTCAAAGAAGCGCAGGCCTCCATAAACTTTGTAGGGCATGGCGGCGTTGAACAGCGCTGTTTCTATCACCCGGCTTTGGGCGTTGGACCGGTACAGCACAGCGATTTCTTTTCTCTCCACATCTTCGCGAACGAGCTGCTTCATCTCGTCCACCATCCACTGCGCTTCGGCGAAGTCACTTGTGGCCTCAAAGACGCGTACCGGCTCGCCGGGGCCCTGGTCTGTACGGAGGTTCTTGCCCAGGCGCTTGCTGTTGTGGCTGATGAGTTCGTTGGCTGAGTCCAGAATGTTGCTGCCGCTGCGGTAGTTCTGCTCCAGTTTGATCTGGTGCTTGACGTTGAATTCGCGCACAAAGTCGGCCATGTTCCCCACGCGTGCGCCGCGAAAGGCATAGATGCTCTGGTCATCGTCGCCCACCGCCAGCACGCTGCCGGTGGGGTTGAAGCTGGCCTGATCCAGACCCAGGCCACCCGGGCTGTGGGCACCGGTGCCGCTGAGCATCTTGATCCACGCGTATTGCAGTTTGTTGGTGTCCTGAAACTCGTCGATCAGGATGAACCGGAAGCGCCGTTGATAGTGCTCGCGAATCGGATCGTTGTCGCGCAGCAGCTCAAAGCTACGCAGCATCAGCTCGCCAAAATCGACCACGCCTTCGCGCTGACACTGGTCTTCATAGAGCTGGTAAATCTCGATCTTCTTGCGCGTTTCTTCGTCACGAACCTCCACCATGTTCGGGCGCAATCCGTCTTCCTTGCAACCGGCAATGAACCACAGGGTCTGTTTGGGGGGGAAACGTTCATCGTCCAGGTTGAACTGCTTCATCAGGCGCTTGATGGCACTCAATTGGTCTTGCGTGTCCAGAATCTGGAAAGCCTGAGGCAGGTTGGCCATTTTGTAGTGCGAGCGCAAAAACCGGTTGCACAGACCATGGAAAGTACCGATCCACATACCGCGCACATTCACCGGCAGCATGGCACCCAGGCGCGTCATCATCTCCTTGGCGGCCTTGTTGGTGAAGGTCACCGCCATGATGCCCGCGGGCGACACCTGTCCCGTTTGTAGCAGCCAGGCGATACGCGTGGTCAGCACGCGGGTCTTGCCCGAGCCCGCACCGGCAAGGATGAGCGCGTGCTCGTTGGGCAATACAACCGCAGCGCGTTGCTCCGGGTTGAGGTTGTGCAAGAGGGGGGTGTCCTGCAGAACTGCA
>JANPAZ010000559.1:0-5412 GCA_031430225.1 Rhodoferax sp.
GGGCGCGCTGGCAGGCTGCGGTGCCATGACCGCCCAAAACCCGTCGTCAGCACTCAAACCGGTCAATGCAGTAGGCGACGCAAACGACAGCAGTGTGATGCTCAAGGGCGCAGACGTGGTGGCCTATTTCACACAAAGCAAGTATGTGCAGGGCTCGCCGCAATTCAAAAGCGACTATGAAGGCGTGACCTTCCGCTTCGCCAGCGCTGAGCACAAGGCCCTGTTTGACAAAGAACCCAAAAAATACCTGCCGGAATACGGTGGCTACTGCGCCAACGGCATTGTTTACGGCATTCCCTGGGGCGGGGACGCCGACACATGGAAGATGGTGAACGGCAAGCTCTACATCTTTGGCGGCAAGGGCTCAATGGATGGCTTTTTGGTCGACGAAGCCCGCCACATCACGTTGGCCGACAAATACTGGAAAGAAGAGGTGGCCGGCAGCAACAGCATGATCCAGCGCACCAAGCGCCTCATCTTCAGGGTGCCGCACTACAAGAGTGGTGAGGACATCGCCAAAGATGTCGCTGCGGCAAAGGCCAGGAAGTCGTGAGTACAGACATTCACTCGGGATAGCCCAGGGCCGGCTGGCTGAACCCCTCGGCAGCCCGCCAGCCAGGTGGCTTGGTAAACAAGTTGCTGAACATGCCGCCCACGTCATAGATGGGCCAGGTCTTGCCGGGGTTTTTGGCATCCCATTCAGCGCGGATTTGTGCGCCGGTTTTGTAGTGCGGCACTTTGGAGGCATAGGCCGTCAAAGACGCACCGCGCCAACCCCTGTCAGCAATGCCGGGCCACAATTTGTCGCCATGGTCTACATTCCATTTGGGGTCAACCTGCCAGGCCATCTTGCCCAGCACGTCCCCAAAAATAAACAGGCGGCCCTCATAAATCTGCCACGAAGTCGGGTCGCTGCCCAGCTTGATGGCAAACGCGGCACCGCTCGAGCAAAACCCGCCGTATTGCGGCTCGTAACGCGCTGGCGTGGCCGCAAAGAGGGCTTTGTTTTCCGCCGTGGCGAAATAGTAGGTGCGGTCTGGCAGGCTGACCTTGTGCTCGGCCTTACCGCGCGCGGGTGCACCCTGCGTGAAGTACGCCACAGGGTCGTGGCCCAGTAACATCACGGGTTCGCCCAGGCGGTTGGGTACCGTGGCGTAAGGCGTGCCGCAGCCCGCCAACAGTGCCAGAACCAGGCTGGTAAATGCCGTCAAAACTAGTTTCCAAAATCGCATGTCTGTCTCCTTCTTTGATTGAACCACCCTGAAATTCATGCCATGTCAGCAACGCGTTTGGCAACACCGCGATCAACGGGACAACCGGCCGCGTACGAAATAGCTCAGCGCATCGACCAGTGCCACCAGCACCAGCATGGCCAGTAACACCGTGCTGGTTTCGCTCATCTGAAACAGGCCCATGTGAAAAGCTAGCATCTGGCCCAGGCCACCTGCCCCCACCACACCCAGCACGGCAGCAGCGCGGATATTGTTTTCCCAGCGATACAGGCTGTAACTCAGGAGTTGCGGCAGCACCTGAGGCAAGGTGGCGTAAAGAAATACCCGCCCCTCGCTGACACCCCGCGCGCGCAGCGCAAACGCAGAGCCAGGGGGCGCGTTCTCAATCGCTTCAGCAAACAGGCGCCCCAGAACACCCGCCGTGTGCAGCC
Organism: Rhodoferax sp.; assembly: GCA_031430225.1. GTDB lineage: Bacteria > Pseudomonadota > Gammaproteobacteria > Burkholderiales > Burkholderiaceae_C > JANYCG01. The sequence goes on from JANPAZ010000559.1 coordinate 1,664, forward strand.
CCAGCGCCAGCGTACCGGCAAACGGCCCCAGACCCGCTGCGATCAACAGCAACGCAGCCCACACCAGCTCTGGCGTGCTGCGCAAAGCATTGAGTAACAACCGCGTAATGTTGCGCCAGCGCGCCGGGTCACCCGCATAAGTCTTGCTGGCAGGCAGCGCCAGTGCCAGGCCCAGCATCACAGCCAGCACGGTGCCCAGCGCCGACATGGCCAGGGTCTCCAGTGAAGCCGTCAGGACCTTGCCGAGAAAAGCCACCGTGAATTCCGGATGCAGCAGTTCACCCAGAAACTTGCCCATGCGGGCAAAGGCGTCCCATGATAAAAACTGCGCCCACTTCAAATCCAGAGACCAGAAGCTGGCCACCACCAGCGCCATCACGGCCACCACAAACCAGCAGGCCTTGCAGCGCGCATCGAACAGCTTGGGCGGAAGCTTGTAGACCTCATTGGCTGCACGGGTGCCGACCGGTGGGCCTTCGTGTTGCGGCGTCATGCCAGACCCTTGCGCAAAAACGCACTCACGCGATCTGCCAGCCAGACCAGCGCCATGAACACGATCAGAATAGTCGCCACCTCGGAGCCGTTGAACATCTTCATGGACGAATCCATTTGCTGGCCCAGACCACCCGCACCCACGAAGCCCAACACGGCCGATGAGCGAATGGCGCACTCCCAGCGGTACACCGTGTAGCTGGTCAACTCGGCCGCGTTTTGCGGCAACAGGCCATAAAAGAACGCCTGAAGCCGGCCCGAACCATTGCGCATCAGGCTGTTGGTGGCATGGGCGTCACCGCTTTCCAGAATGTCGCCATAGACCTTGCCAAGCATACCGCCGTACGTCAACGCAATGGCCAGTACCCCTGATGTGGGCCCCAGGCCCACCACCCGAACAAACACCAGTGCCCACACCAGTTCCGGCACGCTGCGCAGCACCATCAACAACCAGCGCACCCCTTGCCGGATGACAGCCGGTACAAAAGCCATTTGCCCGGTCAGCGCAGAGAGCGACAACACGCGTACAGACAGCAGTGCCAGCGGAATCGCCAGCAGCAACGCCAACGTGAGCCCCGCCGTGGCAATGGCAACCGTGCGCCAGGTCTCACGCGCCACCAGCCCCAAAAACTCAAGGTCAAGCCGGGGCGGGAAAAACGCCGCCAGAAAATTCAGTGCAGGCTTCAACGAACCCGGCTCCCACAACACCCAAGGTCTAAATTCGGTGAGAACCAGCATGGGCCACAGCACCAGGAGACTTGCCAACGCCCAGAGAACCCGGGCAGTCCATGCCGGGTCGCGAAGGGTCGGGCTTGTCATGGCGGTCTGCTTGCGCAAATGGTTCACCGGCAATTCATCAGGACCGGCGCATTGGCTTCCGGTTGAAAATCCAACTCGGCAAGCGCTGGGCCCGTGAGCTCATGCAGATGCTGGGCATACAGGGCCTGCAAGCGCTCTGACGTCACCTCAGAAGCCGACAGGTCAAACGCCAGCTCGCCAGAGCGCAGCCCGATGATGCGCGGAAAGTTGGCCAGCGCCATCTCGACATGGTGCAAGGTGGCCACCAGCGTGGCACCTCGTTCGCGCGCAACTCGAGTCAGGGTTTGCACGGCTTGCTGCGAGCGGGCCGGATCCAAGGCTGACAACGGTTCATCCACCAGCAGCAGACTGGCTTGTGACGCCAGAGCGCGCGCCAGGCCCACGCGCTGGCGTTCACCACCCGAGAGCCGGTCAACCCGATCGAACAGCTTTTCGCCCAAATCAAATTGCGTGAGTGCGTTTTCGGCCAGCGCCATATCCACCGGGTAGAAGAGGCTGCGCAAACTGCTCGCCAAAGATTCGTGGGGGAGGCGCCCCGCCAGAACGGCAATGACCACGCGCTGGCGGGGTGGCAGGGGCGGCACCTGAGGGGCCAGAAACAACTGCCCCCGCAGGTGCTGCAACTGCGTACGGGAAAGGCCCCACGGGTCCTGATCACCCAATGTCAGAAAACCCGCCGACGGTTTCAACGCGCAGGCCATCAGGTGCAACAGGGTTGTCTTGCCAGCGCCCGACGGCCCGATCACAGCAACCTGCTCTCCCGCCGCAATATGCAGACTCAACTCACGCACGGCGGGCGGTGAGGTGACCGCTGCCGACGGGTGGCGACCTGAAACGGCCTCCAGAATCATCTTCATAGGTAAAACAGGCCACACGCGCACATGGAACGTGCATAGATAGCTATCATTTTTATAGTTTTTTATTTGAGCAAACCGGCATTGCGCGCCGCTTGCTCAATGCCCTTGTAGTTGTCCGCCTTGGTGGGGATGAATTTGGTGGCGCGTTGCAAGTCGAGAATTTCCTTGCCTTCCGGTGTGTTGGGATTCAGGTCAACAAAGGCCTTGGTGATCTTTTCTTTCAGGGTGGCGGGCATGTCGGCATGCACCGTCCAGTTGTAGTCGTAATAGCCTGGCGTGGTGAAGATAACTTTGACCTTGCTGGTGTCTACCTTGCCGTCGGCCACGAATTTCTCCCACACGGAAATATTCAGGGCACCGGCTTCTACCTTGCCAGCTGCCACAGCGGCAATGGTCGCATCGTGCGCGCCAGAGAAAGCGACACGTTTGAAATCTTTGTCAGGGTCAATGTTGGCTTGCAACAGGAAACTGCGTGGCATCAAATGGCCAGAGGTGCTGGACTGCGAGCCAAAGCTCACGTTTTTGCCTTTCAGGTCAGCCAGGGACTTGATGGCGGGGTCGCTCGTGATGAACACCGAGCGGAATTTCTCGTCTTCAGCACGTTGAATCAGCGGTACAGCCTTGCCGCCAGACCGAATATTGGCCTGCACAAATGTGAAGCCGCCGTACCAGGCCATATCGACCTGCTTGTTGGCGAGCGCTTCGACCGACGCTGCATAGTCGGTCACGGGGGTAAATTCAACCTTCATTGCCAATGTTTTTTCAAGGTACTTCACCAGCGGGGCGGCTTTGCGGGCCAACTCCGTAGGTGATTCGTCGGGAATGGCGGTGACCTTGAAGACCTGTTGTGCGTGACATAACGAGCCAAACAGGACGACGGCACACGTCATCATGGCGCGGAAGGTGCGGGAGGGGGAAAAACTGACCATGGAATACTCCTGAAAGTGAAGGGAAAAGCAGTGAAGGTGAGTTGTCGATTAGACTCGAAAGCAGGCACGCTTGCAGGGCAACTGCCTCGGTGAAATCCGGTGTAAGGTTTTTAATGCAAGAGCGACCACCCCTATCGACCCTGCCTGTCAATCGACCCGGTTGCGGGCCCTGAAATCATCCATGCAGACACCCCGCGTCATCATCATCAGCCCGGCTTTGGCCAATGCCAACAATGGCAACTGGCAAACCGCGTGGCGCTGGTCACGCATGCTGAGCCCCGCATTTCACACCGAAATTGCTCAAACCTGGGATGGCAAACCGTTTGACGTGATGCTGGCACTGCACGCCCGGCGCTCGGCAGACTCCATCGCGGCCTGGGCCAAGGCCAATACAAAGGGTTTGGGCGTGGTGCTTACCGGCACGGATCTGTACCGCGACATCCAGACTGACGCGACAGCGCAAGCATCACTGAACCTGGCCCAACGGCTCGTGGTGTTGCAGGAGTGCGGGCCCGACGCCCTGCCGCCATCCGTGCGGCACAAGGCACAGGTCATTTTTCAATCGGTTACCGCCCGCCAACCGCTCATAAAGCAACAGAAGCATCTGCGCGCCATCATGGTGGGGCATTTGCGTGACGAAAAATCGCCACAA
>JANPAZ010000560.1:0-3342 GCA_031430225.1 Rhodoferax sp.
GGCTGCTTTCTTTGCAGGTGCAGCTTTTTTAGCGGGAGCTTTTTTTGCAGTTGCCATGATTGAATTGTCCTTCTAGAAGTTGATTAATCACCAGCGAAAAACTGCTTCTTCACCGGCACTGCGGATGCTACTGGAGAAAACGCACGTTTCCAAGGGAAAAACGGTTTTTTTCATTGGGGCGTGTTGTTTTTCTCCTCTGGAGAACGCGAGTTGCTGCCCTGCTATTCGCCCATCACGAGAGCTATGTGCATTAACACCGCGCCACCATGGAGGAATTTCTCAAGTCAGCGCACGGCAACCGCTGGCCGTGCTGGCAGCGTGGCCAGCACAACACCCAACAGCGCGATGCCGAACGCCAGTAGTTGCATCCCACCCAGACGTTCGCCCAGCACCAACACACCGGTCAAAGCCGCTGAAATAGGCAGCATGACAGTGAAAACGCCGGCCTTGGCAGCGGGGACAGACTGCAATCCTGTCATCCACAGCCATACCGTCCAGACACTCGCGGCCAGTGCGTAAAACAGCAGCAGCAGCCATATGCCGGGTGCCACCGTGCCGAAATTGAAGTCGCGGGCGAGGTACAGGCCCAAGGGCGTCATCAGCACAAACCCCCAGATGTTGATCAGCGAAGCGATGCGTTTTGGGCCCAGCACGCCGGTCAGCTTTTTGCCAATCACCGCATAGGCGGCTTCGCACATTACAGCGCCAAACACCAGCAGATTGCCCATCCAATGATTGTTGTTGGCTAAATCGTTTGAAGGCCCACGTATATATTCAATACTTTGCTCTGTATTTGCTAGCGATAGCAAACTGATACCCACAGCTGCACAGGCGACGGCGGCCCATACGCGAAGGCCAATGCGTTCGCGTAGAAAGGCCCAACTCAGCAGTGCGACTACGGCCGGAATCGAGGCCATGATGACGCCCGCCGAGACCGCGCTGGTCATGCTGACGCCGTAGAGCATGCAGATTGAAAAAAGAAAGTTGCCCAGAAATGACTCCAGAAACACCAGCTTTCTGGTCTGCCCATTCATGGGGGCTTCTGATTCTGGCCGCTTGAGCCAATGGGGCATGGCCAGCGCGCCTATGCCAAACCGAAGCCACGCGAGCAGGAACACAGGCAGCGCGGCGACCAGCGGTTTGGACAGGGCAACGTAACAGCCCACCAGCGCCATGCTGAGAGCCAGGCAGCCATAGGCGACTGCTTTTGAGGGGGAAGGATTCACTAGACTTGGGGCTTTTGGACTCTGGAGATCTGGATCATGCCCGAAGCTGTTTCGCCCGCCGATGCCAGGGTGCCCGCACGTCATGTCTTCGTCTACGGCACATTGCGCCGGGGTGACGACAATGACATTACCCAGCTTTTGCCTGCTCCCCGGTTTGTGGGCGAAGGCGTGATCACGGGTGTGATGTACCACCTGGGTGCGTACCCAGGCGTCATTTTGGGTTCGGGCGAGAGGCCAGGTGCCGTCGTCGGCGAGGTGTACGCCATAGAACCTGAGCTTGAGCGGGTCCTTGACGAAATAGAAGAGTTGTATCCGCAGCAACGCGATGAATACCGCAAGCGGCAACTGTTGGTCAATGTGGACGGGCTCGCTCTGACCTGCATCGTGTATGAAATCAATCCGGCTTATGTGGAAGGCAAATCAGTCATTCACAGCGGAGATTGGGTGAAAGACCGGCGTGAGCAAGCGTCTTGAAGCCCCTCACTTTCGGGTTCAACTTTTCATACAATAAGTTTCGAACCATTCAAACTGTCCCTGTTGGAGCGTTACGCTGTATGAAAAAGTATCTCTGGGTTGTTCCTCTCGTGACGTTCGCGATGGCGGCTTGCGGCAAAAAAGAGGAGGCAGTACCCCCCAAGACTGCGACACCCGTTGCAGCTGTGGCCAGTAGCCCGGCTCCAGCGGTTGCCAGCGCCGAAGAAAAAGTGCTCAACATTTACAACTGGCCCGACTACATTGCCAAAGACCTCGTGGCCAACTTCGAGAAAGAGTCGGGCATCAAGGTCAACTACCAGACGTTCGAGAACAACGAAGCCCTGCAAGCCAAACTGATCGCCGGCAACAGCGGCTACGACCTGGTGGTGCCCGGCGCCGTGTTTGCCAAGTCCCAAATTGAAGGCGGCTTGCTGGCCAAGCTGGACAAATCCAAAGTGGCCAACTACGGCAACCTGGACGCCGAGATCATGGCGAAGCTGAGTGTGGTGGACCCCGGCAATGCCTACCTCATTCCCTGGGCCTGGAGCTACACCACGGTGGGCATCAACAAGGCGCAGGTGGCCAAGGCGTTGGGTTCGTCTGCTTTGCCTGACAACGCATGGGAGCTGGTTTTTAACCCCACTTACACCGCCAAGCTCAAAGTGTGCGGCATTGCCTTTTTGGATTCGCCCACCGAGGTGATTCCCCCCGCCATGCATTTCCTGGGCAAGAACCCGTATTCGAGTGACCCGGCTGATCACAAAGCAGCGGGTGACATGCTGGCCGAGGTGCGCCCGCACGTTCGTCTGTTCTCCAGCACCATGATTGACGACCTGGCAGGCGGCAAGGCCTGTGTGGCTCTGGGTTGGGCGGGCGACATGAACATCGCCAAAGCCCGGGCAATAGAGAACAAAAATGGCAACGACATTCAGGTGCTCGTCCCCAGTACGGGTGGCCTGATCTTTTTTGATAACCTGGCCATTCCCAAAGATGCCAAGCACCCCAACAACGCGCTGGCCTTCATCAACTACTTTCTGAAACCCGAAGTGTCTGCCGCGCTTACCAATGAACTGAGCTACCCCACAGCCAACAAGGCCAGTGTGGCCAGCGTCAAAGCTGAGATTGCAAATGACAAAACCGTGTTTCTGGACGGCGAAAACCTGAAGAAAATGGTGTCGCCCGCCAGCTTTACCAATGCAGGCCGCGAGTCCATGAGCAGCGTGTTTACGCTTTTCAAGAAGGCCAAGTAAGCGCGTATGGGGCTGCTGGCATCGGTTAACGAAGGCTTTTTGCAAACCCGGCAACTCGTCAAGCGCTTTGACGATGTGGTGGCGGTGGACGAGGTGTCGCTCTCCATCAACAAGGGTGAGATTTTTTCGTTGTTGGGCAGCTCTGGCTGTGGCAAGTCCACCCTGCTGCGCATGCTGGCGGGGTTCGAGAAACCGTCTTCGGGTTCGATCACATTGAACGGGGTGGACATCGCTTCGTTCCCGCCCTACGTGCGGCCCATCAACATGATGTTCCAGTCCTATGCGCTGTTTCCGCACCTGAGCGTGTGGGACAACATCGCGTTCGGGCTCAAGCGCGAGGGCATGCCGCGCGCCCTGATTGCCGCGCGAGTGGATGAAATGCTCGCGCTGGT
>JANPAZ010000561.1:0-18836 GCA_031430225.1 Rhodoferax sp.
CCTGTGATTCCATTGGCGATCATGAGGGGCCAGTAGCTGGGTTGCAGGTCGACGCCCGTCATCGCATGGGTGTGCATGTCGAGGTAGCCCGGTACCAGGAACTTGCCCGAGCCATCGACAACCTGGGCTGTGCCACTCGCGCGGAAGGCCGCCGTCGAACTGATCTTCTGAATCTTGCCGTTGTCAATCAGTACCGTCGTGCCTCGGGTCAAGGAACCGTCACGTGTATTCACAACGTTGACGTTTTGGAGGATGACGCCCTTGGTCACCTCGATCGATTCACTGCTACCGCCGCCACACGCAACGATGATCGCGCCAACGGCAATGAGTGTGCCGCCTCCGGTGAGAATCTTTTTCATGGTCTTGTCTCCTGATGGTTGACTGTTTTGATGTGCATCAAAATGTAGTCAGCCAGGGCGGCAAGGGGGAGAAGGCAGATTTAGTAAAGTGATGTGCTTCAGGTATCGCCCAACGCAACTCGCCTGGCGGGTTGTCTTCTGTGGTCAAGCGGCCCAGGGCTGGGAAATCAGCCGCCCAGCGAATCCATGTGCAACACCGCGCGGCGCATCATGTCGCAGAAATATTCCGCAGCCGGCGTCATGGGCAGACCATTGCGGCGGACCAGGCACACAGCAGGCGCGGGCAGTATTTCCCGGACGATGATGGGCTGGACGGCATCTCGAACCAGCGGCGATTTAGTCCATTGCACGGGCAGCATCATCAGCAAATCAGAGTAGGTCAGCGCCACCAGGTAGGTCAACGTGGAGTGGGCCTGCATCACCAGCCGGGGTGGCGGCAGTCCATGCTGTTCAAACAGGGGCCCGAGCTCTTCGGTGGCCAGATGCGTGGTGGCGGTGGTGATCCACTCGGCATCGACAAGATCGGAGAGGGATTGGGCGTGGCCCAATGGGTGCCCCTTGCGTCCCACGATGATGCGGGTGTTGTCAAACAGCTTCTCCACCGACAACTCCGGTGCGATGCTTTCCGGTGCCGGGCCAAAGTAACAGTCGATACGGCTCTCTTTCAGGTCCAGTTCGATCATGGGGAACACACGGTCAATGATCTCGATCGACACATCGGGGTAGCGGGCTCGAAAGGGTCGCAAGGCATTCGGCAACAGCGCCATGTGCGGTACGCTGGACATCGCAATGCTCAGGCGTCCATTCGTCTCGCCCCGCAGTTGGTCAAGTTCTTCTTGCGCCAGGCGGAGTTCATTTCGAACACTGCTGGCACGGCGCAAAAACACAGACCCCATGGGCGTCAGGTGAACGCCTGTCGGCAGACGATCAAACAGCACCACACCCAGTTCGCGCTCAAGCTCCTGAATGCTCCGGCTGATAGCGGGCTGTGCACTGCCCAGCTGTCTGGCGGCTGCGCGCAGGCTTCCGCGCTCGGCAACCGCCAGAAAATCCCGCAGCGAGCTGAACTTTATCGCCATGATTGAGCGGCCGGCAGCGGCAAGGCCGTCTTGTAGCGGACCTGTTTGAGTGCAAAGCTCGACCGGATCTTTTCAATGCCGGGGATGGGTGTGAGCTGCTCGATGATGAACTTCTCAAGCGCCCCAATATCGGCCACGGCGACGCGTATCAGGTAGTCGCTGTCGCCAGTCATCAGGTAGCACTCCATGACCTCATCATGCTCGGCAATGCGTTTCTCAAACTCGGCCAGCGAAGCCTTGTTTTGTGCCGTGAGGCTGATGGAGATAAACACGTTCAGTCCCAGACCCATTTTGAGCGGGTCCACGAGCGCGACGTAGCGGGCAATGACGCCCGATGCCTCCAGCGCCTTCACTCTGGCCAGGCAAGGTGACGGTGAGAGGTGCACCCGGCGGGCCAAGTCCACATTGGACAGTGCACCATTGGCCTGCAATTCACTCAAGATTTTGACGTCGGTGGTGTCCAGATTCATTTCGTACCGCAAAAAATTATATTCAAAGCATTTTGTGCCTCAATCGAGATAAATTGAATCATAAATAAGCTGTCTGTGCGGCGTCAACCACTCTAAAGTTCCAGGTTACACAAGCCTTATGCTGGATCCTCCATGAACGCACCACTGCCCGCTCAATACCTTGTTGAACTGTCGCCCGCCGTCGACCCGGACCCTGCGGAAACGCAGGAGTGGCGAGACGCCTTCATGGCGATGGCCACCACGCATGGCCCCGCACGCGCGCGCCAGATCCTTGACGAACTCACCCGCCTTGCGCATGAAGCGCGCATTGGCTGGAAGGTCGACCTCAGCACTCCTTACGTCAACACCATTGGCGTGGAAGAGCAGCCGGCCTTCCCGGGCGATCTGGCCATTGAAGAGCGGCTGGCGTCGCTCATGCGCTGGAACGCGCTGGCCATGGTGGTCCGGGCCAATCAGGCCTATGGCGACCTGGGCGGCCACATTGCCAGCTATGCCAGCGCGGCAGACCTGTTTGAATCGGGTTTCAACCATTTCTTTCATGCGCGCGAGGGCACGGGCGAAGGCCAGCACCGGGGCGATCTGGTGTTTTTCCAGCCGCACAGCTCACCGGGTGTTTATGCGCGTGCGTTTCTGGAAGGGCGACTCACCGAAGGTGATCTGTCTCACTACCGCCAGGAGCTGACAGCACCGGCAGCCACCGGTGCGGGCACGGACCGCGGCCTGTGCAGCTACCCACATCCGTATCTGATGCCCGACTTCTGGCAGTTCCCCACGGGCTCCATGGGCATTGGCCCCATCAGTTCGATCTATCACGCGCGCTTCATGCACTACCTCACTCACCGCAATTTGCTGAACTGCGCAGATCGCAAAGTGTGGGGTGTTTTCGGTGACGGCGAGATGGACGAGCCCGAGTCCATGAGTGCATTGACCCTGGCCGCACGTGAGGGGCTGGACAACCTGGTGTGGGTGGTGAACTGCAACCTGCAGCGTCTGGACGGCCCGGTACGGGGCAATGGCCGCATCATTGACGAGCTGGAAAAACTGTTTTCCGGTGCCGGCTGGAACGTCATCAAGCTGGTGTGGGGCAGCGACTGGGATGGCTTGTTTGCCCGTGACACCACGGGTGCACTTGCCCGCGCCTTCGCCAAAACGGTAGATGGGCAGATGCAGACCTTCGCCACCAAGGATGGCCGCTTCAACCGCGACAACTTCTTTGGCCAGAACGAAGAGCTCAAGCGCCTGGCGCAGGGCATGACCGATGAGCAGATTGACCGCCTCAAACGCGGTGGGCACGACCTGGTCAAAATCCATGCCGCCTACTCGGCTGCAGCGGCCCATCGCGGCCAGCCCACCGTGATCCTTGCGCACACCAAGAAGGGCTACGGCATGGGTGCGGCGGGGCAGGGCAAGATGACCACGCATTCACAGAAAAAATTCGGCGGTGAAGAGCTGCTGGAGTTCCGTGACCGCTTCAACCTGCCCCTCACCGACGAGCAGGCTACATCACTCTCTTTTTATAAACCGGCAGACGACAGTCCCGAGATGCAGTACCTGCACTTGCATCGGCAGCAGCTTGGCGGGTTTCTGCCCCGGCGCGAGACCACGTGTACACCGATTCCCGTGCCTGCACTGGCCAGCTATGCAACATTTGCCGTGCAGGCTGCCGGCAAGGAAATGAGCACCACGATGGCCTTCGTGCGCATTTTGGGTGCGCTGCTTAAAGACCCTGAACTGGGGCCACGCATTGTGCCCATCGTGGCTGATGAGGCGCGTACCTTTGGCATGGCCAATCTGTTCAAGCAGGTAGGAATCTATTCGAGCGTTGGGCAGCGCTATTCGCCGGAAGACATTGGCTCGGTGCTGAGCTACCGTGAGGCGCTCGATGGCCAGATTCTGGAAGAAGGCATCAGCGAAGCCGGGGCCATCGCCAGCTGGACGGCGGCGGCCACCAGTTACAGCGTGCACGGTCTGGCCATGCTGCCGTTCTACATTTATTACTCGATGTTTGGTTTTCAGCGCGTCGGCGACCAGATCTGGGCGGCGGCAGACCAGCAGCCGCGCGGCTTTCTGTTGGGCGCCACGTCAGGCCGCACCACGTTGGGCGGTGAAGGCCTTCAGCACCAGGACGGCAGCAGCCATTTGATCGCAGCGACGATCCCCAATTGCAAGGCCTATGACCCGGCATTTGCAGGCGAGATGGCGGTGATTGTGGACGCTGGCGTTCGCGAGATGATGGTGGCGCAGAAGAACGTCTTCTATTACGTCACACTGATGAACGAGAACTACGCGCAGCCTGATTTGCCACCCGGCGTTGACGCGCAGGTTTTGCAGGGTTGCTATAAATACAGTAGCTATAAATCGAATGGATACGTGGGCCAATTGCCTGTTTCGTCTGGTAGTGTGACGCTGCTGGGCTCAGGGGCCATCCTCAACGAGGCGATCCGGGCGGCACAACAACTCGCGCAGCAGGGTTTCGATGTGACCGTGTTCAGTGTGACCAGCTGGAGTGAATTGGCACGTGACGGTCAGGCCTGTGAGGAGACTGACTCAATTCCCTTTGTCACGGCTCTGCTTGAGCAGAGTCAGGGGCCGATCATTGCCGCCACCGACTATGTGCGAGCCGTGCCGGAGAGCATTCGTGCCTTCGTGCCCGTGGGCCGGCGCTACACCACACTGGGTACCGATGGATTTGGCCGCAGCGATACACGGGCTGCTCTGCGAGACTTCTTTGGGGTTGATACGACGCATATCGTGGCGGCCGCACTGAAGGTGCTGAGAGCGCCGGTTTAGACGGTCTGGTCGCCTTTGTTCATGCGCTGGCTTTTGGCCAGGGCAGGTGCTTGAACTCGCGCCGCAAAGTTTCAAGCGCCGCCTGGCCACCCGATTGTTGGGGCGCGTACCGGGTGATTTCCAGTCGCAGCAGCCACGCGCGTATTTCATCGCGTGCTGTGCTCGGCATCGACGTGCCGCTGCGGCTCCAAAGCTCCAGCTGCTCAGCCATGCGGCGCGGGGGGCTATTGGGTGTGAGTACGATGCCTGCGGCCACAAGCTGCTTGGCGGTGCGTTCCAGCAGCCGCAACCATGGATCATGGCGACTTCGCTCCCATAGCGTCCAGGCCGCCCCCACCAGACTTGCCAGCACAACCAAACCGGCCAGAACATAGCCTAAATCCTCCCAGGTGGGTGAATCAAAACCGATGTCTTTGAGCAGGTTCAATTGTTTGGCTTGCGAGTAATTCAGCACCCACTGGTTCCAGCTGTTGTTGACGGCCTCCCAAGTTGCGCGCAGGGTGGCCAGCAGCGTCGGGTTGACGGTACCAAATGCACCGTTCAGAGCCGCGGCAATGACGCCGCGGTTGGGCTGCAACCGTTGGAAAGAGCCGGTGCGGGCGGGCGCCACCACTGCCGTGGGGTCCACCCGCACCCAGCCGCGATCTGCCATCCAGACCTCGGCCCAGGCGTGCGCGTCGCTCTGGCGAATGGTCCAGAAGCCGTCTATGGCATTGCGCTCCCCGCCCTGGTAGCCTGTGACGACGCGCGCGGGCACGTCCAGCGCGCGCATCAGCAGCACAAAGCTGGACGCAATGTGTTCGCAAAAGCCCTCTTTACGGTCAAACCAGAATTCGTCTGCCGTGTGCTGCCCGTAAACGCCCGGATCCAGGGTGTAGGCGTAGCCGCCTGAGCGAAGGCGATCGAGCACGGCAGCCACAAGCGTTGCACCATCGGCGGTGGCGAGTTGGGGCTCCCGCCGCATTTGTGCGGCCAGTTGCAGCGTGCGCGGATTGAAGCCTGCAGGCAGGTCCACAAAATCCTGCAGACTGACAATCTGTCGTGGGGGCCCAAACTTGAAGTCGGGAAAACTCTGGGCGGTGTAACGCGTGAGGTCGGTGAAGGGGCGGTCGGCTTGCCACACCAGTTCGGGCGTCATGGAAACGTCAAAGCCCGCCAGCTTGGGCCGCTGGATCGCCGCATCCAGCACCAAGAGCCACGGACGATTGTTGGGCTCCAGCGTGACCTCATACTCTATGGGTGCTCCGGCTACCCGCAGATTGGCCGGAGCCTGCATGCGTGGCGGGAAGCCTGAGCGCAGCGGTCGCCATGCGCGCCCGTCAAACGTCGATAAAACGGGCCCCCGGAAATACAGATCGGTTTGCAGGGGCACGGAACCCATAAAGCGCACCCGCATGGCAATGCTCTCATCCAGCGCGAGGCTTGCAATGTTGCCCACCTGCATGCTGTTGGACAGGCCACTGCGCCCGCTCATTGCATCGCCAGGCACACCCCAAAGCGGTGCCATGCGCGGAAACAAGACAAACAGGATCGCCATGACCGGCGCACCGAGCAATGTCATCCAGCCGGCCGTCTTTGCGGCCTGTAGCAAAGGTGGCTTGCCCACCGGCATATGGGTGTTGACCAGTGCCGTCAAAAGACCCAGCAACGCAATCAGCATGGCCGCTGCTGTCAGCAACGACTGAGAGAAGAAGAAGTTCGTGAGCATGGTGAAAAAGCTCAGGAAAAAGATCACGAAGGCATCCCGCTTTGCCCGAAGCTCCAGTGTTTTCAGGGCCAGCAATACAACGATCATCGTGACGCCCGCATCGCGGCCCAGCAGTGTGCGATGGGTGAAAACCGTCGCGGCCACGGTAATCACCAGCAAGGCAAGTAGCCACCATCGCGAGGGCAACGGACGCGCGTGAAAAGCCAGCCAGCCGCGCCACAGCAGAACGCCAGCTGCCAAGGCGCTGCACCACACCGGCAGGTTGCTGATTTGGGGGATGATGACCCAGGCGATGACGAGCAGCAGGAACAAGGTGTCACGGCTGTCGCGCGGGAGATTTTTGAGTTTGTTCAGCATAACGCCAACGCTTCCAGACACCGCTTTTTATGCCGCTCGTCACACCCGGGTTTGATCTCGACCCCGGGTAGCCTCAAACCGTAATCTAGCCCCCGCTTGTGCGCCTCCAGTACCCACGCACACAGGCGCGACAGCTTGAGTTCAGTGATTGAGGTGCCCGTGTGCGCGTAGTCAAGCCACAACTCAAAGCGCTGCACCTGCTGCGCGTCGCGGCTCACCAGCTCATCGGCCTTGGCGACCTTCTTCCAGACGACGAGTTTCAGTGGGTCGCCCCGGCGGTAAGCCCGCACGCCGTCATACTCGCCTGTGGTGTGCAGTTGGGCGGCCGCTGCGCCCCCGGAGCGGGGTTCTCCGGTGGGCAAGGGCGGCGGCCAGGCCTCTGGCGCAGGATAGACCAGCACTTGCGCTGCCGGCCGCCACACGGTCCACACCCTGAACGTCCCCAGGGGAAAACGGGTTTCAGCGGTCAGGGTCGGTACGCGGTGCAGGCCGCGACGAACCGGCTTGAAAGCGACGTGCACCGTACACATGCCCTGGGCCGGGACATCGGTCCACACCCAATGCCTGTCGCCAACTTTTACTCCCGCGCCTGTATCGGAGTCCAGAACGCACAAACCAATGCCATAGCGCACAGAACGCCTCTCGCTCACCAAATTGATGCCAATGACGGCACTGGCCCCCGCGAACTGGGCGTCAGGCGCTATCAAATTCATAGTCAAGCCGCGCAGGGTACCGTGGCACACGTGCATACCCACCACAGCACTACCCGCCAGAAGAAAGGTCAGCAGGTACCCCAGGTTGAGCTGGTAATTGATGGAGGCCACCAGCAACACCAGCAGCGTGGCACCCAACGTGAACCCGGGGCGGGTTGGCAGTATGTAGACGTTGCGCTGCGTGAGCGTGGTGGTGTCGCGCAGGGGCAGCCGGGCCTGCCACCAGCGTTGAAACCGCGCCCGGACATGCGCAACCGGATTCCATCCGAAGGCGTTTCGGGGGGGGGCCATTGTCAGGGCAGCGGCACCGCTTCAAGCATGGCGCGCACCTGTTCTACCGAGCCCCGTCCCGCGTCGCCCACCGGAATCAGCCGGTGCGCAATGGTTTGTGGCAGGATGGCCTGTACGTCGTCAGGGGCCACGTAGTCACGACCCTGCAGCAGCGCCTGGGCTTTGGCGGCGCGTATCACGGCAATTCCGGCACGCGGGCTCAACCCTTGCAGAAACCACTTGCCGCTGCGGCTGGCGGCGATCAGGTCTTGCACGTAGTTCAGCAGGGGGCCTGCCGCGTGCACAGCCAGCACCTGCTGCTGCAAGGCCTTCATTTCCTGCGCATTCAATAGGCTGGGCAGGGCATCCACCATGTCACGGCGGTCATGGCCCGCCAGCAACTCGCGCTCGGCGGCGCGGTCGGGGTAGCCCAACGAGATGCGCATTAAAAAACGGTCCAGCTGGGACTCTGGCAAGGCATAGGTTCCCAATTGATCATGGGGGTTTTGTGTGGCGATGACGAAGAATGGCGACGGCAGGGCACGGGTTTCACCCTCTACCGTAACTTGCTTCTCCTCCATGGCTTCCAGCAGTGCGCTTTGCGTCTTGGGACTCGCGCGGTTGATCTCGTCGGCCAGCAGAACCTGCGCAAAGATGGGGCCTGGGTGAAAGACAAATGCCTCTTTGCCGCGTTCGTAAATGGACACACCTGAGAGGTCGCTGGGCATCAGGTCTGACGTGAACTGAACCCTGGAAAAATGCAGTCCAAATGTACGGGCCAGTGCGTGTGCCAGGGTTGTCTTTCCGACCCCCGGCACGTCCTCAATCAACAGGTGTCCTCCAGCCAGCAGACAGGCGACACAATCCTGTATCTGTGCGGGTTTGCCAACAATCACCGTGTTAAGCTGATCAACCAGAGACTTGAGCTTGTGTTGTGCATTCATGGCATGACGTTAACCTAATTTCGGAGGCATTGAGGCGCATCGTGAACAAGACCGGATACTTTACCCACCGTGATTGCTGGAAGCATGAAATGGGACGCGGACACCCAGAATGTCCGGAGCGGCTTGATGCCATTGAAGATCGCCTTTTGATCACCGGCGTGGGCGACGCGCTGGATCGGCGCGAAGCGCCCACGGCGTCGCTGGTTGATATCGAGCTGGCACATGGCCGCATGCATGCGGCTTCTCTGAGAGGGCTTAGCGACGGCCTCAAGGAGGAAATCGAAGCGGGTGGACCGACCCACGCCCAGATTGACCCTGACACCTCCATGAATGCCAGTACCTGGGATGCGATTCTGCGTGGTGCGGGTGCCGCCCTGGCCGCCACTGACGCGGTGATCGCGGGCGAGATGGAAAACGCTTTTTGTGCGGTCAGGCCGCCCGGCCACCATGCCTGCCGCGACAAGGCCATGGGCTTCTGCTTTATCAACAATGTGGCCGTTGCGGCCAAATACGCGCTGGAGCGTCACGGACTGAAGCGCGTGGCGATTGTGGACTTTGATGTGCACCACGGCAATGGCACGGAAGACATTGTGGCCGGTGATGATCGCATTCTGATGGTCAGTTTTTACCAGCATCCGTTTTACCCCTATGGCGGCTCCACGTCCGGGGCCAGCAATATGGTCAACCTGCCCATACCAGCGTATACCAAGGGCATGGCGGTACGTGAACTCATCGAGACCCACTGGATTCCCCGCCTTGAAGACCATGCGCCAGAGATGATCTTTATCAGCGCTGGTTTTGATGCGCACCGTGACGATGACCTGGGGCAGCTTGGCTTGGTCGAGCAGGATTACGCGTGGATCACTGACCGCATCAAGGATGTAGCCCGCCGTCATTCAGGCAAGCGTATCGTGTCGTGTCTGGAAGGTGGCTACAACCTGAGCGCACTCGGGCGCAGTGTGGAGGCGCACATCAGGGTGTTGGCAGATATCTGAGGCGCAGACCGTCATGGCCAAAGTCGCACCTGCGCCACCTCCCATCAACGACCTGGAAAGCTGGTTTGCAGCGCTCGCCCGGCCTACCGCACTGACCGAACTGGCCGTTATTGCGGCTTGTGTCGTGTTGGCCTGGTGCCTGGTGTGGCTGGTGCGCAAGGCCGTCGGAACGCCCGACGAGAAATCCATTTTGTTTGGGCACCGCCTGGTCGATGGGGTGCTGTTCCCGCTGGTGCTTTTAAGCCTGGCCTATGCCTCGCGAGGCTTGGTGGCCCAATGGATGCCGGTGGCGGTATTTCGAATTGTGATCCCGGTACTGGTGGCGCTTGTGGCGATTCGCATCGGGGTCAAGGTATTGCAGGCTGCCTTTCACGAGTCAAAACTGGTGCGGGCGCTGGAGCGCACGATTTCCTGGGTGGCCTGGATCGCCGTGGCGCTGTGGGTGAGTGGGCTGTTGCCCGTGCTGCTCGAAGAGGCTGACCAGATCGCCTGGAAAGTGGGCACCGCCAAGCTGACTGTGCGCAACATCATTGAAGGTGGTTTGACCGCCGGGCTGGTTCTCATCCTCACGCTATGGATCTCGTCGTCGATTGAGGGGCGCTTGCTGAAGTCTGCGACCGGTGCCGAGTTGTCGGTGCGTAAGGCCATCAGCAACGCACTGCGGGCACTCTTGATGTTTGTGGGCCTGATGCTTGCGCTGTCTGCGGTGGGCATCGACTTGACGGCGCTGTCTGTGCTGGGGGGCGCTATTGGGGTGGGCATTGGGCTTGGCCTGCAAAAGCTGGCTTCCAATTACGTCAGTGGCTTTGTCATTCTGGCGGAGCGCAGCCTGCGCATCGGTGACAGCGTGAAGGTTGATAATTTTGAAGGCCGCATTACCGACATTAACGCGCGCTACACCGTGATCCGCTCGATCTCGGGCCGCGAGTCCATAGTGCCCAATGAGATGTTGGTCACCAACCGGGTTGAGAACCTGTCCCTGGCCGATGCCAGCGTATTGCAGTCCACCGTGGTGTCGGTGGGTTATGACAGCGACGTCGATCTGGTCTTGAACCTGCTGGCTGAGGCAGCCCTCAAACAGAGTCGCGTATTGCGTGAACCCGCGCCGTCAGTGGCTCTGTCGGCCTTCGGTGCGGACGGGCTGGAGTTCACTGTGAATTACTGGCTGGCAGACCCGGAGAACGGCAGTCTCAACCTGCGCTCGCTGATCAATCTGGAGATCCTGAAGTCGCTGCGTGCGCACAACATCGTGATCCCCTACCCGCAAAGGGTGCTTCACATGATCGCAGCGCAGGTCACGTCATCATCGACGGAAGCCACAAGCTCAACTGCGGAAACATCAGCAAAATGACCAGAGCAACAATCATCATGGCCACAAACGGCCAGCAGCCCCTAAAGATTTGACCCAGCCCGACACCTGGCAACAGGGAATTGATCACAAACAGGTTCATGCCGACTGGCGGAGAGATCAAACCGATCTGCACGATCATGACGATCAGAACGCCAAACCACACCGGGTCGAACCCCAGCGCCATGACGATCGGAAAGAACAATGGGATGGTCAGCAACACCATGGTGAGTTCTTCCATCACGGTGCCCAGCAAGATATAGATCAGCATCATGGCGCCAACCACCATGATGGGCGGGAATCCTTGTCCCGTGATCCAGCTTTTCAGGTCGCCTGGCAGAGAAGTAAAGTTCACAAAATTGGCAAATATAGTGGCCGCGATCAGCAGTGTGAATAGCATGGCCGTGGTGCGAGCCGATTCAATCAGCACCTCCCGCACAATCTTGAACGTGAGGCGACCGCGCGCCAGCGCAAACAGGAAAGCGCCTGAGGCGCCAATGCCGGCGCCTTCGGTGGCGGTGAAGATGCCACCATAAATGCCACCCAGCACCACGATGACCAGCAACAGGACGCCCCAGATGCCGCGCAATGCGGCCCAGCGCTGCGGCCAGGTTGAACGCTCGCCCGCGGGCGCGTGCTCAGGATCATGTCGGGTCATGAGCACAATGCACAGCATAAGTAAAGCGGCAGTGAGCAAGCCGGGAATGACGCCAGCTGCAAACAGCTTGCCTATGTGGGTTTCGGTCACGATGCCGTAGATCACCATGATGGTTGAGGGCGGAATCATGATGCCCAGCGTGCCCCCAGCCGCCATCACCCCGGTAGATAGCGAATCGCTGTAGCCCAATTTTTTCATCGACGGGTAGGCTACTTTGCTCATGGTGGCCGCTGTGGCAATCGACGAGCCGCAAATGGCACCAAAGCCTGCGCAGGCGATCACGGTGGCATGGGCCAGGCCACCGCGCACGTGGCCAATAAACGTGTAGGCCGCATGAAAGAGTTCATGGGCCAAACCCGCGCGAGCTACAAAATTGCCCATCAGGATGAACAATGGAATCACGGACAATGTGTAGGCAAACCCGGTTTCGTGGACGACCTGCGCTGCGCTGGCCAGGGCCGGCATCCAGCCGCGCGTGAGGCCAATGCCGGCGATGCCGACGATGCCCATGGCAAAGGCGAGCGGGATCCGCATCAGTGCAAGAACGAAAATGGCCAGGAAGCCCAGTAATGCGGCGGTCATAGCGCGGCCCCTTCGTGCTCTTCCAGGTCGCGTTCAGGAAAGACCACCAGCAATGCGTGAATGACACCGGTCAGGCCACACAAGAGACTCATGCCGTAAATAAAAGGGTATTTGGGGATGTGCAGTTGTGCTGTGGTTTCGCCGGATCCGGCAAAGTCGCTGCCCGTGCGCCACATCAGCCAGGCCAGGCCCAGCATGGCGGCTGCACACAACGCCTGCACGATCGCGCGCTGAACCCGCCGAAATCCGGGGTTCAGGAATCCATCCAGCGAGTCGAAGACCACATGCTCGCCCTTGAGTGAAACCAGTGGCAGTGCGGCAAAGATGACCATGACCATCAGTAGTTCGGTCATTTCGAGTGAACCGGGAATCGAGTTGGAAAGCAGCTTGCGTCCACCCACGTCAAAAAAAGTGAGCGCCATGATGCCAAACAGCGCAATAGCTGAGACAACGCCACAGGCTGTTTCAATGTTCTTTTTCAATTCAGGTAACTCTCATGATGAAAGGCGGTACCGGCCTTCAAAAGGCGGGTACCGCCTGGACGCGCGGTGGTGGGCCCAATGCCCGGTCGAGCCCGATTATTTTTGCAGGCTGGCGATTTCCGAACGGAACTCCGCCAAAACCGATCCGGCGTTCTTCAGGCCCTTGGCTTCGGCCGCGGAAGCCCAGTCGCGCTCCAGCTTGTTGATGCGCACCGTGACCTCACTGATCAACGCCGGGTTGGCCTTGGTGACTACAACACCGTTTTTCTGCATGGATTGATGCGCGGCGGCGTCCACCCGGTCCCACGACTTGCCGAACATGCTGGCAACCGTATCCCCTGAGATCGCGTCAATGGCCTTCTTTTCGTCGGCGGTGAGCTTGTCGTACTTGGCAGGGTTCATCATGAACACGAAGCTCGTGTTGTACAGGCCGCCCGGAAAAGTGGTTGCGTGCTTGATGATCTTGTCGATTTTGAAGGAGTCGGTCGATTCGGCAGGAAACAGCGTGCCGTCCATCACACCGCTGGACAGCAACTCATACGAATCAGTGGCGGGTTTGAGCGTGACGTTCATGTTCAAGGCCTTGGAAATCTCGTTCACCATGCCGCCGCCCACGCGAAACTTCATGCCCGAGAGGTCTTCGACGCGCGTGATCGGCCGCTTGGTATTGAAGACAATGCCGGGGCCGTGGGTGAAATAAGCCAGAACCTTGACACCCTGGCGCTGATGCTCGGCCGCAAATTCAGCGTGACGCGATGCCACGCGGTTGAACGCCACGGAGATCGTCTCTGACCTTTCACCCAAAAACGGAAACTCGGCCATTTGGGTCGCCACAAAGCGGCCAGGCGTGTAGCCGTGCACGGTAAACGAGACATCGGCTAGGCCGCTCTTCACCGCATCCATGGTTCCCGGTGGGGCTGACACCGCGCGTGGCAGGATGTTGCACTTCATTTTGCCGGTGGTGTTTTTCTCCAGCAGATCACACCAATCTTTTTGGGCCATGCTCAAGCCATGGGTCGGCGGCACCCAGCTGGAGACTGTCAGTACCGTTTGGGCACTTGCCTGGCTGGCGATCAACACTGCGGCGGCGATGGACAGTGGAAACACTTTCATGCGATGACTCCTGATGATTTGTTGCAGCGCACACTGTAATGCACTGAAGCAGCATGACTCGTCCCTATTTACCCGAATTAACCGACCGAAAGGTTGGCTAATTAAATATCACCAATTTACTGGCTATAATTAAAAAAAAGCACGATCGTTCTATTTTGATTTTCCAGACAATGTCGCATTGATATCGCAGGTCCTACTGGCTGCCGCATAGAATCTGCTCCAACGTTCTGAAGTTGACGTAAACGTCAATCAGAAAGCTAACTCATTTTGAAACTCAGGAGTCGCAAACATGAAAGTATTGGTCCCCGTCAAACGCGTGGTGGACTACAACGTGAAGGTCCGCGTCAAGTCGGACAACACGGGTGTAGACATCGCCAACGTCAAGATGAGCATGAACCCGTTTGACGAGATCGCGGTGGAAGAAGCCGTGCGCCTGCGAGAAAAGGGCGTGGTCACCGAGGTCATCGCCGTTTCCTGCGGCGTCACCCAGTGCCAGGAAACCCTGCGTACCGCCATGGCCATCGGTGCCGACCGCGCGATTCTGGTTGAAACCGCTGAAGAGCTTCAACCCCTGGCTGTGGCCAAACTGCTCAAGGCCCTGGTTGACAAAGAGCAACCTGGCCTCATCATTCTCGGCAAACAAGCCATTGATGACGATTGCAACCAGACCGGCCAGATGCTCGCAGCACTGTGCGATTTGCCCCAGGCCACTTTTGCCAGCAAAGTTGAAATTGTGGACGGCAAGGCCCACGTCACCCGTGAAGTCGATGGCGGCTCCGAGACCCTGTCCATCAGCATGCCCGCGGTCATCACCACCGACCTGCGCCTGAACGAGCCACGCTACGTCACGTTGCCCAACATCATGAAGGCCAAGAAGAAGCAGATGGACATCTTCAAGCCCGAAGATTTGGGTGTGAACGTTGCCCCTCGCATCAAAACCCTCAAGGTCAACGAACCCCCCAAGCGCGGCGCCGGCGTGAAGGTGCCCGATGTGGCCGCTCTCGTTGACAAACTCAAGAACGAAGCAAAGGTAATCTAAATGACCGCACTTGTAATCGCAGAACACGACAACGCCTCCATCAAGGGCGCCACCCTCAATACCGTCACGGCCGCCTTGCAATGCGGTGGTGATGTCCATGTGCTGGTAGCTGGTGCCAACGCCAACGCCGCCGCAGCCGCAGCCGCCCAGATCGCTGGCGTCTCCAAAGTGCTGCACGCCGAAGGTGAGGGTTTTGCCCACGGATTGGCTGAAAACGTGGCTGCCCAAGTGCTTGCCGTTGCCGCCAACTACAGCCACATCCTGTTCCCCGCGACCGCCTCCGGCAAAAACGTCGCGCCGCGGGTGGCGGCCAAGCTGGATGTGGGTCAGGTGTCCGACGTCACCAAGGTGATCAGCGTCGATACGTTTGAGCGTCCCATCTATGCCGGTAACGCCATTGCCACGGTGCAGAGTCTGGATGCCACCAAAGTGTTGACGGTGCGCACCACCGGTTTCGATCCGGCCGCTGCTAGCGGTGGCTCAGCCGCCGTGGAAAGCCTGTCGGCTGTTGGTGCGAGCGCGCAGACCACGTTCATGGGCAGCGAGATTGCCAAGAACGACCGCCCCGAACTCACCGCGGCCAAGATCATCGTCTCGGGCGGCCGGGCCCTGGGCTCCAACGAGAAATTCATGGAAATCATGACCCCGCTGGCTGACAAGCTCGGTGCGGCCATGGGTGCGTCCCGCGCTGCGGTGGACGCTGGCTACGCACCCAACGACTGGCAAGTCGGCCAGACCGGCAAGATCGTGGCACCCCAGCTGTACGTGGCCTGTGGCATCAGCGGCGCCATCCAGCACCTTGCCGGCATGAAAGACTCCAAAGTCATCGTGGCGATTAACAAGGACCCCGAAGCACCTATCTTCAGCGTGGCTGATTACGGGCTGGAGGCTGACCTGTTCACTGCTGTGCCCGAGTTGGTGGCCGCGCTTTAACGCTACGCCATTCAAGCCGAGCCTGGTCTGAGCCCATGCCGTTCCCCTTTGACTTGGTTCAGGGTGAGCGGCATTTTTGTTTTTGGAGACACAAATGAGTTACGTTGCCCCTGTTAAAGACATGTTGTTCAATATCCGCCATCTGGCGCAGATTGACACCATCGCGCAGATGCCCGGTTTTGAAGATGCCGGTTTTGAGACCGCACAGGCCGTACTGGAAGAAGCCGCCAAGTTCAACGAGGGTGTTCTGAGCCCGCTGAACTGGGAGGGCGACAAGAATCCGTCGAGCTGGAAAGATGGTGTGGTCACGACCACCCCTGGCTTCAAGGATGCTTTTCGGCAGTTTGCCGAAGGCGGTTGGCAAGGGCTGCAACATCCGGCCGATTTTGGTGGCCAGGGTTTGCCCAAGACCATCGGTGCGGCCTGCATCGAGATGGTCAACAGCGCCAACATGAGCTTCGCGCTGTGCCCTCTGCTGAGCGATGGCGCCATTGAAGCCCTGCTGACGGCTGGCTCCGACGACCTCAAAGCCACGTATCTGGAGAACCTGGTCAGCGGCAAGTGGACTGGCACCATGAACCTGACCGAGCCCCAAGCTGGCTCCGATCTGGCCATGGTGCGCAGCCGTGCCGAGCCCGAGCCTGACGGCACGTACAAAATCTTTGGCACCAAGATATACATCACCTACGGCGAACACGACATGGCTGAGAACATCGTCCATCTGGTGCTGGCCCGCGTGGTGGGCGCGCCTGAGGGCGTGAAAGGTATCAGCCTGTTTGTGTGCCCCAAGTTCCTCGTGAACAAAGATGGTTCCCTGGGCGCGCGCAACGATGTGCACTGCGTCAGCATTGAACACAAGATGGGTATCAAGGCATCACCCACGGCCGTACTGCAGTACGGTGACCACGGCGGCGCTGTCGGCTATCTGGTGGGGCAAGAAAACCGGGGCCTGGAATACATGTTCATCATGATGAACGCCGCCCGTTACGCCGTGGGCATGCAGGGTATCGCCATTGCCGAGCGCGCGTACCAAAAAGCGGCACAGTTTGCGCGTGACCGTGTGCAAAGCCGCCCCGTGGATGGATCCATGTCGGTCAGCGCACCCATCATTCACCACCCCGATGTGCGCCGTATGCTCATGACCATGCGCGCCTACACCGAAGGCTGCCGCGCCATGTCGTCCGTGGCCGCGGCCGCCTATGACGCAGCCCACCATCACCCTGAGCCAGAAGTTCGCAAGCAGAACGCGGCCTTCTATGAGTACATGGTGCCACTGGTCAAGGGCTACAGCACCGAGATGAGCCTTGAGGTCACCTCACTTGGCGTGCAGGTACATGGTGGCATGGGGTTCATCGAAGAAACCGGTGCCGCGCAGTACTACCGCGACGCGAAAATTTTAACGATTTACGAAGGCACCACCGCAATCCAGGCCAACGACCTGGTGGGCCGCAAGACGGCCCGCGATGGTGGGCAGACCCCCAAGGCCATCGCCGTGCAGATTGAGGCCACCGAAGCCGCGCTGCTCAAGAATGGCAGTGCCGATGCAGTGGCCGTTGCCAGGCGCCTGAAGGCGGCCCGTGAAGCTTTTGTGGATGTGGTGAATTTCGTGACGGGAAATACCAAGGCATCGCCCAACGCCGTGTTTGCCGGCAGCGTTCCCTATCTCATGCTGGCCGGTAACCTGATGGCAGGCTGGCAACTGGCGCGCGCGTTGCTGGTGGCGCAAGATGAGTTGAAGGCCGGTGTCGACGCTGGTTTCATGACAGCCAAAATCATCACCGCGCGTTTCTACGCAGATCACCTGCTTAGCAAGGCGCCAGGCATTCGCGACAGCATTGTGGACGGCGCTGACAGCGTGACGGCCATGGCGCTGGAAGCGTTTTAAGGCGTCTGCGAAATCAGTGCCTGACGTATCCGATGATGTATTGCTATTCAATATATAGCTAACTATCAAATGGATACACGGGCTATCTGCCAGTTTTATTCACAATTTTCTCTGACTTCCCCATTTTGACGAAAGCCACCATGTCCAAGTTGCCACCTCCCCTGAACAGCCTTCCACTTCCCATCATCGGCTCCCCCTTGTTCATCATCAGCAACCCCAAGCTGGTGATTGCCCAGTGCATCGCCGGTGTCGTGGGCGCCATGCCCGCGCTTAATGCGCGACCCGCAGAACAGCTTGAAGAATGGCTGATTGAAATCACTGAGGCGCTGGCAGCCTACAACAAGGCCAATCCTGACAAACCGGCCGCCCCATTTGCCATTAACCAGATCGTTCACAAAAGCAATGACCGGCTGGCGCACGATATGGCGATGTGCGTGAAGTACAAGGTACCCATCATCATCACCAGCCTGGGTGCGCGTGAAGACATCAATGCCGCCGCTCACTCTTATGGCGGCGTGGTGTTGCACGACATCATCAACAACAAGCATGCCCGCAAGGCGATTGAAAAAGGCGCTGATGGCCTGATTGCCGTGGCGGCCGGTGCGGGTGGCCACGCAGGTGTGAAGAGCCCGTTTGCGCTGATCCAGGAAATCCGCCAGTGGTTTGACGGCCCGATTGCGCTGTCGGGCGCGATTGCGACCGGCGACGCCGTGCTCGCAGCCCAAGCCATGGGTGCAGACTTTGCCTACATCGGCTCGGCCTTCATCGCCACCGACGAAGCGCGTGCCGCAGAGGCTTACAAGCAGTCCATTGTTGACTCCAACTCTGACGACATCGTCTACAGCAACCTCTTCACCGGCGTGCACGGCAACTACCTTGCGCCGAGCATTCGCGCGGCCGGCATGGACCCCGACAATCTGCCTGAAGGCGATGTGAAGACCATGAATTTCGCCGGTGGTGAGGGCTCCAAATCCAAGGCCTGGAAAGACATCTGGGGTTGTGGTCAAGGCATTGGCGTGCTGGACAAGGTTCAACCCGCAGGCGAATTCATTGCGCAGCTCAAGCGCGAGTATGTGGCGGCCAAGAAGCGCCTGGCGGAGCGCGAATACGC
>JANPAZ010000562.1:0-2328 GCA_031430225.1 Rhodoferax sp.
TCACTACCAGTTGGCCGATGGGTCAGTCAAGCTGGCGGCTGGTTGGCTGATTGACGCCTGTGGCTGGAAGGGTAAGTCCGTGGGACAGGCGGGCGTGTTTGAAAAGCAGGCGCTGGTGCTGGTCAATCGGGGGCGGCCCGGAGCAGCGGACGGGGCCACGGGGGGAGAGGTCATGACGCTGGCACGAGCCATCCAGACCAGCGTTTACGAGCGATTTGGAATTCGCCTGGAGCCCGAGCCAGTCGTTGTCTGAGGAGGTTCAACATGGCAATTGCCATTGGAGATATCCGGTTTCGCAATCCCCGTCTTTGGCAGCGGGTGTCCACCCTGCTTTGGGCGGGGCGTGCGGTGTGGGTGTTCGCGCCGCTGACCTTATGGGTACTGTGGAGTCGTTTCGCGTGCGTGCCCTGCGTGGTGGCTGGTGCGGTTTTTACCTTGATCCTTGTCAAGGCGTTGGGTGCGTGGGAGCAAAGTTTGCGCCGTCAGTTTGTACGCGACGCAGCTTTGCCCCGTTTCCTTGTCGACAAACTGATCGAGGCCTATCCCCAACTCAAGGCGGGTGATGCCGAACTGGTTTTGCGCGGTCTGCGCCAATTCTTCCTGGCTCATTTGCGCAGTGGGCGTCAGTTTGTGGGCATGCCCTCCAAACTGGTTGACACCGCCTGGCATGAATTCATCCTGCACACCCGCGCCTATGAAAATTGGTGTACCAGCGCATTTGGGTCTCTGCTGCATCACACACCCGCCGAAGCCTTGGGCGGCAGCAGCGCCAAGCGCAACGACGGCCTGAGGCGAACCTGGTACTGGACCTGCAAAGAGGAGAGCATCGACCCACGCAACCCGACGCGGTTGCCGCTTTTGTTTGCGCTGGACAAAAAATTCGACATCCCTGGTGGCTTTCGCTACGAGGCCAACTGCCATTCGCTTAACCGCGGTGCGGGCTCCAACACCTATTGCGGTAGCGCCTTCGGTGGTGGCGGCGATAGTGGCACAGCAGCAGGAGACGCTGACGGGTTTGGCGGCAGCGAAAGCACGTCGTCGGGGGATGGCGGTGGATCTGACGGCGGCGGCGGATGCGGCGGGGGAGGGGGCGATTGATTCTTATAAGAAAAACCGGCAATGCCCCACATGAAATAAGGATAGTTTGCTACAAATAATGCAGCAAACTATCTGGGCTTGAGGATGCCGGGTTTCCTATTTTTCGCCGTGGTGGAGTTTGAGGAAATCGCCGCCATCGCCCAGCGACAGCAACCCGCTCTTGGCGTAGATACCCAGCTTGGCGCGCGTGTCCACAATGTCCAGGTTGCGCATGGTCAGTTGGCCAATGCGGTCCAGTGGCGAGAACGGCGCATCTTCTACCTTCTCCATGCTCAGGCGCTCGGGCTTGTAGGTCAGGTTGGCCGACTCGGTGTTTAGCAGCGAATAGTCGTTGCCGCGGCGCAGCTCCAGCGTGACTTCACCCGTGATGGCGCGCGCCACCCAGCGCTGGGCGGTTTCGCGCAGCATGATGGCTTGCGAATCAAACCAGCGGCCCTGGTAAAGCAGGCGACCCAGTTTGCGGCCGTTGTCGCGGTACTGCTCGATGGTGTCTTCGTTGTGAATCCCGGTAACCAGGCGCTCGTAAGCAATGAACAGCAAAGCCAGGCCCGGCGCTTCGTAGATGCCCCGGCTTTTGGCTTCAATGATGCGGTTTTCGATCTGGTCACTCATGCCCAGACCATGGCGGCCACCGATGCGATTGGCTTCCATGATCAAGTCAACCAGATTGTCAAAAGTCTTGCCATTCAAAGCAACAGGCTGACCTTCTTCAAATCGCACGGTCACTTGTTCGGCCTTCACCGCAACATCATCCTTCCAGAACGCCACGCCCATGATGGGGTTCACGATCTTGATGCCGCTGTTGAGGTGCTCCAGGTCTTTGGCTTCGTGTGTTGCACCCAGCATGTTGGAGTCGGTGGAATAGGCCTTTTCGGCTGACATCTTGTAGCCAAAGCCCGCTTGGGTCATGAACGCCGACATTTCGGCACGGCCACCCAGCTCGTCAATGAACAATTGGTCAAGCCACGGCTTATAGATTTGCAGGCTGGGGTTGGTGAGCAGGCCATAGCGGTAAAAGCGCTCGATGTCATTGCCCTTGAAGGTGCTTCCATCGCCCCAGATGTTGACGTCGTCTTCCTTCATGGCCGCCACCAGCATGGTGCCGGTGACAGCGCGGCCCAATGGCGTGGTGTTGAAATAGGTGACACCTGCTGTGGAGATGTGAAAGGCGCCGGCCTGCATGGCTGCGATACCCTCCGAGGCAAGCTGGCTTCTGCAGTCAATCAGGCG
>JANPAZ010000563.1:0-2465 GCA_031430225.1 Rhodoferax sp.
TTTCCAGGGCTCGGCCATGGGTTGGCAGAATATGGCAAAGAACATCGAGGATGGGTTGCTTGTTACGATCGGCAGCAGGGCTGTCACCCGGCAATGGCATCGGGTTGGTGATGTGGGTGGGTTTCATCAGAACTTATAGACAAATAAGGGGACTGGCCCACATAGAATAAGCATAGTTAGCTATATAAAATGTAGCAATTGCATCAAATTAAAGCAGGAGTCAAGATGAGCACGATACCGGATTCCCTGACCGAACGCCTGGGCCGCTGCTACACCGGCGCGGTCCACGATGTGCTGCGCGCCATGGGGCACGACAACTGCGTGCTGCCACCGGCGCTGCGCCCGCTGGACCCCACTCTCAAGGTTGCAGGCAAGGTCTGGACGGCGTCGGGCTACATGGACCGCACCCGCTCTGCGCATGACACTCTGGTGGGCTGGACCACGTTGCTGTCCAAGGCCCCTGCGGGCCATGTGGTGGTGTGCCAGCCGCACAACCACGAGGTGGCATTGATGGGCGAGCTGTCGGCCGAGACTCTCAAAGACAAAGGCGTGCTGGGCTACGTGGTCGATGGCGGCTGCCGCGACACCGACTTCATCCTGGCGCAACGCTTCCCGGTGTTCCATACGTTTTTCACGCCGTCCGACATTGCTGCGCGCTGGATGCCCGACCGCTTTGGCGAGCCTGTCACCATTGGCACCGTGACCATCAGCACCGGTGACTACATCCTGGGCGACCGCGATGGGCTGGTGGTCATCCCCGCCTCGCTGATCGACGAAACGCTCGCCCGCACCGAAGCCGTAGCCCAGGTGGAGAACAAGGTGCGCGATGCCATCCGTGGCGGCATGGACCCGATCGATGCCTACCTGAAATTCGGCAAGTTTTGATCACCCTGCTCCTTTAAGGAAACACCGTCATGCCCCGCCTTCAACCCCTACCGCCCGAGACCACGCCCGAGCTCAAGGACCATTTTGACTTTTTCCTTGGCACGCTCGGCTTCACGCCCAACAGTGTGCTGACCATGCAGCGCAAGCCTAAATTGGTTCGCGCTTTTGCGCAGCTCAACGGCGCCGTGATGGACCCGCAGGGCGAGGTGGACCTGGGTTTTCGCCGCCTGATTGGCCATGTGGTCAGCAAAGTGTCGGGTTGCCTGTATTGCCAGGCGCACACGCTGCTGGGTGCCCATAACTTCGGCGTGAGCGATGCTAAGCTGGCCGATGTGTGGATCTACGCCACCAGCCCGCATTACAGCGTGCGGGAGCGCCTGGCGATGGACTTCGCACTGGCGGCCTCCAGCCAGCCCAACGCGGTGACGGACACACAGTTTGCGGAGCTGCAACAGCACTGGAGCGATGGCGAGATTACCGAGATCCTCGGTGTGGTGGCCATGTTTGCCTTTCTGAACCGCTGGAACGACACCATGGCGACGCCTTTGGAGGCGCCCGCCATTGCGGTGGCTGACAAGGCGCTGGGCGGGCACGGCTGGGGTGTGGGAAAGCACACGTGACGGCGCGCCGTCGCCGGTTAAAAGTTACGCGCCAGACGCGAACTCTTTACAAAAGTTTGGCACCATAGGAGCACGCTTTCACGCCTCCCAACGACTCAAGGAGCCTCTGACATGAAAATACTTGCATCTTCCACTGCACTTGCCGCGCTGATGCTGGCCGGTGCCACTGCAGGCGCCACCGGTTTGGCCACCTGCGAATCCGGCCCCAAGTCGGGCTTGCAGCCAGTTGAAAAACTGGAGCAAATGCTCAAGGAAAAAGGCTACACAGTGCGCCGCGTCAAGGACGATGGCGGCTGCTACGAGGTCTATGCACTCAATGAAAAAGGCGAGCGTGGCGAGTTTTACTTCCACCCTGTGACGCTGGCACCCGTGCCCACCAAGGCGCGATGAACTCTGCAGGCGGCGCCGCACCGCGCGCGATGCAACCGGTCTGGAGCTTAGGGCTGCGCCTGCTGCACTGGACGCTGGCCATCTCCATGATCGCCAGCTTTGTGACCCACGAGGCAGGTGGCCGGGTGCATGAGTGGACGGGCTACGTGGCTTTGGCAGCTGCCGCCGTCAGGGTGGTTCTCGGGTTTGTCGGCGGTGGTTACTGGCGCTTTGCACAGTTCGTCCGGGGTCTCTCTGCCACGTTGGCCTATGCAAATGCCGTTTGGGCGCATCGCGAGCCTCGCTTTCTGGGCCACAACCCACTGGGCGGCTGGATGGTGCTGGCCTTGCTGGCGGATGCCATTGCAACAGGTTTCACCGGCTGGCTGTTCACCACTGACCGCTTCTGGGGCCTGGCGTGGCTTGAAGAACTGCACGGCGCGCTGGGCTATGCGCTGCTGCCCTTGCTGGCGCTGCACATTGCAGGCGCCCTGTTCACATCAGCACGCCACCGCGAGAACCTGATTGGTTCGATGATTCATGGGCGCAAGCCGGTTGAAGATGCGGTGCTTGACGCCAACCCGCCCCTGC
>JANPAZ010000564.1:0-3858 GCA_031430225.1 Rhodoferax sp.
GTCAAAATCCAGGCCAGTGATGCGGCGCGCCCCTGGTCGTACTGCGCGCCCACGATCGCAAAGAAAATGTCGGTAGACAGTACCGAGAACTGGCCCCCCACCACGACAGGGTTGCCAAAGTCTGCAATGCTTTCAATGAAGCCCACCAAAAACGCATTGGCCAAACCTGGTTTGAGCAACGGCAGGGTGATGGTGAAAAAGGTTTGCTTGCGATCGGCGCGCAGGGTCTGCGCAGCTTCTTCCAGACTGGGTGCCACGCCCTGCACCACACCGCGCATGATCATGAAGGCAATCGGCGTGAAGGCAAACAGCTGCGCAATCCACACTCCTAGCAGGCCATAAAACCAGCGCGTGGGAGGCACATCAAACGCGTATTCCAGGAACTGGTTGACCAGACCCGCGCGGCCAAACAGAAGGATCAACCCCAGGCCCACCACAAACGGTGGCGTGATGATCGGCAGCAAGGCCACCACGCGCAGCGGTGTTTGTACCCGTGGCCCGGCACTGCGTTCAGCCATCAGCGCCATCATGGTGCCAAGCACCGTGGTGCCCGCCGCTGTGAGCAAGGCCAAAAACAACGTGTTCCAGGCCACTCCGCACCGCAAGCCACCGGCCAGGCAATTCAGGCCCCACACCCGCTCATTGCCAATGCGGCTGAACAAGGCCGTGGCCGACCACTGCCCGTCTTCATTCAAAAACGCGCCATACAGCGCCTTGGTGACGGGGAACGCAATGAACAGCAGCAGCATCGCCGAGCACACCAGCACCGCCGATGCAATGAACATGTCTCCCTTGAAAAACCCGCGCCGCGCCACACCAAATGACAGCAACATCAACAACGACACCAGCGCCAATGACGCGCCCATGCCGATACCAAACTGGTTGATGGTGATCTCGCCAAACTGGGCATTGAGCAGCGCAAACGACCAGCCTTTGGCACCAATGGAGAACGCGCTGAGAAGCAGCCCTGCAAACCCAATGAAGCCACCCGCCATCAACCAGTTGCCCTGCACCTTGCCCGGTGGCATGGACAACCCCACGGATGCCACCTCCAGGCCGATCAACCCCACCAGCAGCCATTTACGGCCATGCACCATGGCCTGCACTACGCCGTTAGCCGTTTCTGGCCCGCCCATTACTTGGGGCAAGACGCTGTACCAGGCAGTGTCTTGAATGGCGTACCAGGGCAGCAGCAAATAGGCCAGCAGGCCGACGACCAGCCACAGGCGAATCGCCATGTTGGGATTTTTAGCCACCTGTGCCTGAATTAAACGCGGACCCGTTTGGGTCGAATTAGCGCGGCAACGAGTTGATTTCTTTTTCCCATTTGGCGATCAAGCGTCTGCGTTCAGTCGATGATCCGTACTTTGCGTAGTCGTAATTGATGAACTTGATCTTCTTGAAGTCAGGGATGCGTTCATCATTCTTGGCATTCTTGTTGGATGGCAATTGAAACTGCTTGGCTGCCACTGCCATCTCTTGGGCGGCCGGGGTCAGTGCCCACTCATAAAACTTTTTGGCAGCCTCCAGATTGCGAGCTCCCTTGATGATGCTCATGGAACCAATTTCCGCGCCGGTGCCGTCGCTGGGGGTCACAGTTTCAATCGGAAAGCCCTGCATTTTCTCGCCCACGCCATCGTGCACAAAACTGATCGACACAGTGGCCTCACCCCTTGCAGTGGCCTTGATGGGTCCGGTGCCACTGCGGGTGTATTGGCTTACGTTTTTGTGCATTTGCTTCATGAATTCAAATGCCTTGTCTTCACCCATTAACTGCACCAGCGTGGCCACCATGGTGTAGGCCGTGCCGCTGGATGCCGGGTTGGCCACTTGCACTTCACCCTTCAAGGCGGGGTTGAGCAAGTCGTTCCAGTTTTTAGGGGGTGCAATCTTTTTCTTGGCAAGCAACTCGGTGTTGTAGCCAAAACCAAGTGGGCCAGAGTAAATACCCACGGTGCGGTACTGCGATTGCGCTGCCTGCGCCTGTGCCCAGGGGAAGAGTTGCGTGAGCAGGGGCGATTTGTATTCCAGCGTGAGCCCTTGCTCTGCGCCTTGCAAATGCGGATCGCCCGTGCCACCAAACCAGATGTCAGTCTTGGGGTTGTCTTTCTCAGCAATGATTTGCGCTAGCGCCTCGCCTGAGCCCTTCATCGAGATGTTGATTTTGGTGCCCGTGGTGCGCGCATACACCGTGCCAATCATGTTGCACCACTCAGCCTGCACCGAGCAGATAACGTTGACCTGGCCTTGCGCAAAAGCACCCGGGGCGCATGCACCCAGGGCCACAAAAGCAATTGCAGAGAAATGGGCGGGGAAAAGTTTTTTCATTTGGTTTCCAGAACGGGACAATCTTGCAAGAAGAATGCCTTTTTTGTCAGTAATTTGATTACGCCATCAGTCTACCTAAAGGGCGCAGCTTTCCCCCATAGGGAAAACGCGAATCGGGGGACGTTGATGCGTGCAGCCAAAACACAAATTGCAGCGTTTGAATGAAACTAAGTTACAGTCTCAGTTGATTCAACCTCACTTTTGTCACACCCTATGAGCTTCGACCTGGTTCTTTTTGGCGGCACGGGCGACCTGGCCTGGCGCAAGCTGATGCCCGCGCTGTTTCAGGCCTTGCGTCACGGTACTTTGCCTGAGGGGGGACGCATCATTGGCGTGGGTCGCGAGGCTTTGACCTCTGACGAATACCGGGCCCGAATTCAGTCGCGCTTTGACGCGGTGGATCTGGCCAAGCGCCCCTCTAGCGAGGAGTTCACCCGGTTTGCAGCGCTGCTGGAATTTGTGCGCATGGACTTGTCCAAACCCGATGACTATGCCACGCTGGGCACCCTGCTCAAGGCCCGCCAAGCCGACACGGTGGTCATGTATGTCGCTACTGCGCCGGCGCTATTTACCACCGTGTGTGAGCAGTTGGCGGTAGCGGGGCTGAACACGCCCAACACCCGTGTGGTGCTTGAAAAACCCCTGGGGCACGACCTGGCATCCAACCGCGCCATCAACCACACGGTGCGCTCTATCTTCAGTGAGAAGCAGGTCTTTCGCATTGACCACTATCTGGGCAAGCCTGCGGTACAAAACCTGTTTGCCTTGCGTTTTGGCAATGCGCTGTTCGAGCCGCTATGGCGACGCGAGCACATTGCCAACATCCAGATCACCATTGCCGAAGAGTTGGGCGTAGAGAAGCGCGGCGCGTTTTATGAAAATACGGGGGCCCTGCGTGACATGGTGCAAAACCACGCGCTGCAACTGCTGTGTGCCATCGGCATGGAGCCGCCCATCAATTCGCATGCCGATGCCATTCGCGATGAAAAGCTCAAGGTGCTGCGTTCGTTGAAACCCTGGACCCGCGACACCCTAATGCAGGACGTGATTCGTGGCCAGTATGCGGCAGGGGCTGTAGGCGGAAACGCTGTAAAGGCCTATCGGGACGAAGACGGCGTTGCTCCCAACAGCAACACGGAAACCTTTGTAGCGCTACGCACCGAGATTTCCAACTGGCGCTGGGCAGGCGTTCCTTTTTACATCCGGACCGGCAAGCGCCTTGCGGGCCGTGATGCCCATATTGAGGTTAATTTTCGGCCAGCGCCCCACGCGATTTTCAACTCGCAGATGGGCGCGGCCAACCGACTGGTGATCAACCTGCAACCCAAAGACGGGCTGGAGCTGCACCTGCTGGCGCAGGGACAGGACAACCGGCGCAACTCGCAAACACTGGCGCCGGTTCAACTTGACCTGGACTTTGACAAGCGCTTTGGTGCAGAGCGCGTAGGCGCTTATGAGCGGCTTCTGCTGGATGTGATTGACGGGCGCCTCAACCTGTTTGTGCGCAGCGACGAACAGGAAGAAGCCTGG
>JANPAZ010000565.1:0-2664 GCA_031430225.1 Rhodoferax sp.
CTGCCCTGGCTGGACGCTGGGTTTTACCAGCAGACGCTGTACAGCCAGGACTGGATTTGTCTGGCCAACGCCAACCACCCACGCATCCGGGATGACAAACCGGAGTTATGGAACCTGCAGGCCTATCAGGCTGAGTCACACATCGGCATCAGCTCTGGTACCGGCTACCAGTTGCTCGACAGCACGGTGGCATCCCAGCAGATCGCGCGTCAGATCCGGCTGGAGCTACCCGGCTTTCTGGGCTTGTCCGCCATTCTGTCTACCAGCGACCTGATCGCCACACTGCCCCGGCACATTGGCGAAACCCTGGCAGCGGTGGCAGGCCTGCGCGTGCTGCCG
Source organism: Rhodoferax sp. (assembly GCA_031430225.1). Taxonomy (GTDB): domain Bacteria; phylum Pseudomonadota; class Gammaproteobacteria; order Burkholderiales; family Burkholderiaceae_C; genus JANYCG01. The sequence goes on from JANPAZ010000565.1 coordinate 340, forward strand.
CTGCCGTTTGAGATCCCCAGCTTCACCGTCAAACAGTACTGGCACGCACGCTACCACCACGATGCCGCCAATCGATGGCTGCGGGGTGTCTGCGCCGAACTTTTCATGAAAAATGAAAAAGGCCCACGTATCTATTGAATAGTTTGCTATTACTTTTGAAATTCACTGGCACTCATGACGTCGGCACCCCACGCCTGAGCGCGCGCAATGAAAGCTTGCCCGTCGGCTTCAAAACCACTGACGGGGCTCATGCAGTCTTTCAAAATAATCAGCCTCGGGGCCTTGAGGCCCTGCTGCCTGACGTAACGGGCCAACTGGTCAAAGCTGGCAGGCACGCAATGGCTGGATGCCTGCCCTGCCAGCACCAGGGTCGATGTGCCAGCCAATAGGGATTCCGCCAGCGGCATATTGAACTGCGTGCTGGCCACCGCCTCATCGGGCGCGTCGGCCTCAAAAACCCCAAAGTGCTCGCTGAGGAAATATTCGCCCTTGAGGACTTTGCGCGCCGCCTTTTGCCGGCCAAACTCCCAATCCGAGAGCGCACGCATCAGGTCGGGCTGGATGTTATGCCCCCAGGTACCGGTGACGCAATGCACAGGCCACACCACAAGGCCATTTCGCCCTGCCATGGCCAGCCGCTCGAGCATGGCCAAGACCGCGGGACGAAGTGAGGGCCTTCTCGGAACGTAGGTACCGGCGCGTACATCGGCCTGCGTGATAAAGGTGAACGGCGCAACCGCTTCGCCGTCAGCCCGCTGCCAGAAGGTCGTGCGCTCCACAGCCACGCTCGGGTGGGAGTCCAATGTGACCGTGATTTCGTCCGGGTCGGCCCGGGCAATGAACTCGCTCAAACGCCGCAGATCCGCCGTGGCACCCGCCACCGGCAGCGCAGCGCCCGGTGTGTCGCAAAAATCGTTCTGGGGGTCAATGATGAGCAGTTTCAGCATGCCAAATTTTATGCCGTGCTTATGTCACGCTTTTGAGACGTATGTTGTGACCGCCACACTGACCCTGTATTCCCCAACGGGCCGGCAACCGTTATGGGTTGATCCACTGACAACGTGGCAGAGGGCAACACCATGCGAGAACAGACTGTGCAAGCACTGGCGCCGGGCGCATCGCTCCCAGCGGCGGATACGCGCGCGTCGCTGCTTGCCGAGGTTGATTTCAAGTGGCTGATGTCCGGCCAGGGCTGGTGGGTTGATACCTCCCGGTTCCACAACGACACGAGTTACGCCGAGGCGCTGCTGAAACTGGCTTTGGCCTCGCAATCGTTTGCGCTGCGCGAGTGCGCCGCGCTGCTTCAGACGCAGCGACTGCAGCCCCAGACGTCCCACGCCGGGCTGTGACGCATGGGCCGCCAAATCGGGCGGCACCCTCTGGATTGGGTGCAATGATGATCTGCGATCATCTCGCATCCCATCACAGACTGCACCATGGACTTCTCCCTCAGTGACGAACAAAAAATGATGATAGCCACCGTGCGTCGCTTCATCGCCGAAGAGCTCAAGCCGCTCGAAGACAGGCTTGAAGATCAGGGGCACCTGGCCCGCGATATTGCCCTGAGCATTCACAACAAGGCCAAGTCTCTGGGCTTGTATGCCCTGAACATGCCGGCTGAACTGGGCGGCGGTGGTCTTTCAAACCTGGACCGCATCCTGTGCGAAGAGCAGTTTGGTCACACATCCGATTACCTGATCCGCCGCGCCTTCGGTAACGTGTACGAGCCGCTATTGCATTGCAAGGCTGGGCAGATTGAACGCTGGCTTAAACCCACCGTAGCCGGTAGCCGCACCTGCTCCATCGCCATCACGGAATCAAGTGCAGGCTCTGACGCCGCCGGCATCAAGACGAACGCCAAACGCAAGACCGAAGGCCAGTGGGTGCTCAATGGCAGCAAGCATTTCATCAGCGACGGCGAGTGGAGCGATTTCTTTCTCGTGTCGGCCAAGACCGGTGAAAAAGAGATTTCAATGTTCATGGTGGACAAGGGCTTGCCCGGTTTCACCGTCGGCAAAGACCAGAAGATGATGGGCCTGCGTGGCACGCCGCACCTTGAACTGTTCTTTGACGATGTGAAGCTGGAACCCCTGGCGCTGCTGGGCGAAGAAGGCCAGGGCTTCAAGCTGGCCATGGGCGCGCTGAACGTGGTTCGACTTGCACAAGTGGGTGCCCGGGCAGTGGGCAAAGCCAGCCATGTGCTGGAGCAGATGGTGGACTACGCCAACCAGCGCAAGCAGTTTGGCCAGAAGATTGGTGAATTCCAGATGATCCAGCAACAGCTGGCTGATAGCGCCATCGAGATCAATGCCGCGCGCTGGATGG
>JANPAZ010000566.1:0-9737 GCA_031430225.1 Rhodoferax sp.
GCATCAAGCTTCGGTGGCGTCTCAAAGGTATGGAATGGCGCAGGCGAAGGCACCTCCCACTCCAGGCCTTCTGCGGCTTCCCATGGTTTTTGAGGTGCTTTTTCGCCCTTGCCCATCATGCAGGGCAGCACGATGAAGAAGAAGAAGTACACCTGTGCAAAACCGAAGAAGAACGCGCCCACAGAGGCCACCATGTTGAAATCGGCAAACTGCATCGGGTAGTCGGCATAACGACGCGGCATGCCAGCCAGACCCAGAAAGTGCATCGGGAAGAAGGTCACGTTAAACGCAATCAGTGACCACCAGAAGTGTATTTTTCCGCGTGTTTCGTTGTACATCACGCCGGTCCACTTCGGGACCCAATAATAGAACCCGGCAAACATCGCATACAGCGAACCGGCCACCAGCACGTAGTGAAAATGGGCTACCACGTAGTAGGTATCCTGCAACTGGATATCAATGGGAGCCATCGCCAGAATCAAACCTGTGAACCCACCCATGGTGAACACAAAAATGAACCCGACAGCAAACAGCATAGGCGTCTCGAAAGTCATTGAGCCTTGCCACATGGTCGCAATCCAGTTGAAAATTTTCACCGCCGTCGGTACGGCAATCAACATGGTGGCATACATGAAGAACAACTGGCCGGTCACGGGCATACCGGTCGAGAACATGTGGTGCGCCCAAACAATGAATGAAAGGATAGCAATGCTTGAAGTGGCGTAAACCATGGAGGCGTAGCCAAACAGCCGCTTGCGTGCAAATGCAGGCACGATATGGCTGACGATGCCAAAGGCAGGCAAGATCATGATGTAGACCTCGGGGTGACCGAAGAACCAGAAGATGTGCTGGAACATGACCGGGTCACCGCCGCCTGCCGGATTGAAGAAGCTGGTGCCGAAATGACGGTCAGTGAGCGTCATCGTGATGGCACCAGCCAACACAGGCATCACTGCGATCAGCAGGTAGGCTGTAATGAGCCAGGTCCAGCAGAACATCGGCATTTTCATCAACGTCATGCCTGGGGCACGCATGTTCAAGATCGTGACGATGATATTGATGGAGCCCATGATCGAGCTTGCGCCCAAGATGTGCAGCGCAAAGATACCGGCGTCCATTGACGGACCCATTTGAAGGGTCAATGGCGCGTAAAAGGTCCAGCCTGCAGCGGGTGCGCCGCCCGGCATGAAGAACGAACCTACCACCAGAACACCTGCAGGAATCAACAGCCAGAAGGAGAAATTATTCATCCGGGCAAAGGCCATGTCAGCGGCACCGATTTGCAGGGGAATCATCCAGTTGGCGAAACCGACGAAGGCCGGCATGATGGCACCGAACACCATGATCACGCCATGCATGGTGGTGAGCTGATTGAACAGTTCCGGATTGACCAGTTGCAGCCCCGGCTGAAACAATTCTGCGCGAATCAGCAAAGCCAGAACACCACCCAGCATGAACATGGTGAACGAGAATAGGAGGTACAAAGTACCAATGTCCTTGTGGTTGGTTGCAAACACCCATCGACGCCAGCCCGCTGGGGCTCCGTGGTCGTGGTGGTCGTCATGTGCGTGCCCATGATGGTCTAAAACGGCGCTCATGCTGGTTTCCTTCTCAATGCTCTAAATTCACTTGTACGGACTGGACGGTAGTTCTGGCACTTCAACCGGGGTTACTTGCGTGCTGCAGTAATTTCCGCAGGTTGAACCAGTTGCCCCGTCTTGTTGGACCAACTGTTTTTGGTAAATGTGATCACAGCGGCCAGATCGGTGTCGCTGAGTTGCTTCCAGGCCGGCATAGCGCCGTTGTTCTGCCCGTTCAGCAAGACAGCGATCTGTTTGCCCTTGTCGGCATCCAGAACCACAGCTGCGCCATCAAGTGCCTTGATCGGGCCAGCGCCTTTGCCGCTGGCCTGGTGGCAAGCTGCGCAATTGGCCGCATAGACTTTCTCACCGCGCTGGGTAATGTCCTGGGCGGTCCAGACTTTGGTTGGGTCATCAGCCTTGGCGGCCAATTTCTTCTTTTCGCCTTCAACCCACTTTGTGTAGTCTTCGGCGGACACCACCTTCACATGGATGGGCATGTAAGCATGCTCCTTGCCACACAACTCCTGGCATTGACCATGGAAATCACCCATTTTTTCAGCGCGGAACCACGTGTCCCGCACAAACCCCGGGATTGCGTCCTGCTTGATACCGAAAGAGGGCACGGCAAAGGCGTGAATGACGTCATTGGCAGTCGTAATGATGCGCACTTTTTTATTGACAGGCACCACCAGCGGGTTATCTACCTTCAGTAAATAGTCATCAACAATTTGACCCGGTTTGGGGCCGCCGTTATTCGACATTTCACGATGCGTGCTGTCGAGTTGCGACACAAAACCGATTCCCTCGCCCTCGCCCTTGATGTAGTCGTAGCCCCATTTCCACTGCATGCCCGTCGCCTTGATGGTCAGGTCAGCGTTGGTGGTGTCTTTCATGGCCACGATTACTTTGGTGGCCGGCAAAGCCATCAGAATCACGATGATGAAAGGAACAATCGTCCAGATGATTTCTACCGTGACTGACTCATGAAAGTTGGCCGCTTTGTGCCCTACCGACTTGCGATGCTTCCAGATGGAATAAAACATCACCGCAAATACAGCCAGAAAGATCACGGAGCAAAGGATCATCATGAACCAGTGCAGCCAAGCTTGCTCTTCGGCAATTTTTGTCACTGCCGGGTGCAAATTAAGCTGACGCACAGCCGGTCCACCGGGGAGGTCGTTCACAGCATGCGCCGCCGTCAATGCTGCGGTACTGGCCCACGCACCTACCACCGTCAACTGCCTGGCCAATGTATTGAAAATGCTCTTCATCATGTTCACTTCTTCATTGTCTCAAAACTAAAAAACCCTGCGCTGCACCCGCACTCTCAATCAGGGATTGCGCAGCGCCATCCTGATCTCCTGCGCCAGAACAGGCCGCAATTCCGGCCGGACAAACCGACCCACATTGATGGAACGCCCCTGACCCGAAAGCTCAATCAGTGATGAGTCATCAGAGCGCGGCTCAACCCTGACCCATTCCCGGCGAAATTCAGCGCGCTCCAGCTTGCCGCCGTTTTCACACTCGACCACCAGTTGCGGCCCGACCAGATAAATGCGCTCACCATCACCCGCATGTCGGGCATAGACCAGAAATGCTGCACCCACTGCAATTAATTCAGCCCAGGCGAAAGGCAGCACAAAGGTTGCCCCTTGAAACCAGAAGGCGGTACCGATACCGAGAGACACCACGCACAGTGAAAGGTACATCCAACCCAATTGAGCAGGCGTGACTGAACAGTTACGCCGTAGAAACCACTGGATGTTCTGGCCTTGAACGGTAGCGAAGCGAAAAACCAAATTTGTCACGCGTTTTGCCTGAGCAACGCCTCGCCGCAATCATCTGGAAAATATTCCAAAACGCTTCGGCGCGGCGGGAATCCGGGGGGATACCCATAATTCAACCCGTTGCATTGTAGCCCACGGCCCTGGACTCAACAGCTTCACCAACCAGTTCCACTGAACCGGTGGGGTGACTGTGCAAGACCTTTCAAAATTCGAAATTGCAGCGGGTTGATAAGAGATCTACCGAGTGCTTTTGCCTTGTCGCAGGGCCATTCGCATATCGTCCAGAGACATCGTGGTTTCTGGTTGCACTTTCAGACGATTGGCAGGCTTTAGCGCGTGGCCATAAATGACCTCAAACGTCAATTTGAGTCGGCCGCCTTCTTGTGGGTCCGCCAATTTCCGCTGCAGTTGTTGATGCAGCTGCGCATGCCACTGCCTCCCTCGCAGCCCCCCAAAACGCCGGACATGGAGGTTGCGGCCGAGTTGCCGCAATTCAAGCAACAACCGCTGAGGCGATTCAAAACTAAGCGTGATGCGCTCCATGTCCATCACCGGCTCAGCGAACCCCGCACCCACCAGCATATCCCCCCAATCATGCATGTCGGTGAATTCATGCGACGGTGGCGGCCAGCCAAGCTGCCGGTACAGCTCCTTCAATTCCCGCAGAGTATCCGGACCAAGGCAGGAAAACATCAGAAAACCATCAACCGCCAAGGCCCGGTGCCAGTCCGCCATCAGGGCTTGCGGATCCGCGGAAACGTGCAGGGCCATATTCGCCCACAACATTTGAACAGCGGCATCGGGGGATGCTTCAAACCGGGTTAACGGCCCGGTCAGTCGAGTCGGATTCCACCAGGCTTTTGCTATTTTTTTTATAGCGAACTGTGCACTATTTTCTTTGGCCTGGACTACAAAACACTCAGCGCGGGGGTACCGCTTCGCCAACAACGCATGGGCTTCAAGCCCCCCACGCACGGGCTCCCAATGCGCCCAGGCAGTCGGCTGGAGCCTGATCCAGTCCAGACGCTCTTCCATGCGGCGCGCCACCTCTTCGTGCAACCAGGGCGAAGGCTGAATCAGCATTTGCCGCCATCTTGCAGCGGCGCTGGGGGCGATGGTTGGAGGATTGTCAACAGACATGGGGCGGCGGTTCAGGCGTGTAGGTTTCGGTGGCCCGGCGAGTATATTGACTCCATGTTTCGCAAGTTGCTTCAAAGGGCATCCTCTGCCCTTCCCGGCCAGTGTGCCGTCTGTCACGCCTGGCCCGCTGGGCCGGTGTGCGAGGCCTGCGTGGTTCGTTTTGCACAGCCCAGGTCGCGCTGTCAGACCTGCGCTTTACCCACCCCTAACGGCGTCAAGTGTTGCGGTCAATGCCTCAAGACACCGCCACCCCTGGACGCTTGTGTTGCCGCCGTTGCCTATGCGTACCCCTGGTCGATCCTGATCACCAGTTTTAAATTCAAGAACAACCCGGGCTGGGCGGCTACTTTCGCGACGCTGCTGCGAAGTACTCCCTGGGCAGAACCAGCGCTTGAAAGTGCCGATCTGGTGTTGCCCATGCCCTTGTCAAGGCAGCGCCTTCAGAGCCGTGGCTTCAACCAGGCCCTGCTGCTGGCCCGAGCGCTCAAGTACGAAAAAACGGAAGCCCACGTCCTGTTGCGCATCAAAGACACACCCGCTCAAAGCTCGCTGGACCGCGTCGAGCGTTTGGCGAGCGTTAAAAATGCCTTTGCAGTTGACCCGTTAATGGCGCAGCGCATCGAAGGCCGACGCGTAGTATTGGTGGATGATGTCATGACCAGTGGGGCATCGTTGCACGCAGCAGCGCACGCAATTCGCGCAGCGGGCGCAACCCACATCACCGGCATGGTGGTTGCACGTACCGAATGACATGGTGGAGCGGCCCGTCGATAAAACGCCATTTTTTCAGCAGCGACAATGACACCATGTTTCATATCGTCTTGGTAGAACCCGAAATCCCACCGAATACAGGCAATGTGATCCGTCTGGCGGCCAATACGGGCTGTACCTTGCACCTGATTGAGCCACTGGGGTTTTCTATGGAAGACCGGCAGATGCGGCGGGCGGGCCTGGATTATCACGAGTACGCACAAGTCAGGCGTCACGCGAGCTGGCAGGCTTTTCTGGACGCCGAGAAACCACAGCCTGGGCATATGTTTGCCTTGACCACACGCGCCACACGCAACGTGTTCGACGCTACTTTTGCGCCGGGTGACTGGTTAGTCTTCGGGTCAGAAACAAAGGGCCTCAGTGAGGCAGTGCGCGGGTCGTTCGCGTCCACGCAATGCCTGAAACTGCCGATGCAAGCCGGTCAACGCAGTCTGAACTTGTCCAATGCGGTCGCCGTGTCGGTCTTTGAGGCCTGGCGACAGAACGGATTTCAGCAGCGCTGACACCCATCAGGGGTAGCGTCGGCTCATGGACTCTGCGATGCACACCGGCTTCGCAGTACCTTCGCGCTCTATGGACACGGCCCATGTCATTTGCATGCAGTTGTTGTCAATGGGTTCAGATTTGAGAAGCGTCAGGCGTGCCCGCAGACGGCTACCCACTGGCACCGGCGAGGTAAAGCGCACCTTGTTGAGGCCATAGTTCACGCCCATGCCAGTCTCCACGATAGCGATGGCAGACTCAAAAAACTTGGGGATCAGCGACAAGGTCAGAAAACCATGGGCGATGGGTGCCCCAAAAGGCCCAGCCTTGGCCCGCTCCACGTCAACGTGAATCCATTGGTGGTCGCCCGTGGCTTGGGCAAACAGATTGACCTGTTCCTGAGTGATGGTGATCCAGTCGCTCACGGCGACCTCCTGGCCGACCAGTACCGAAAGTTCAGAAATCGTTTGAAATGTTTTCATGGTGTGAATGTAGATCTGGGGACTGCGAAGGCATGTCAAACCAGCGACACGCCAGGCTCAATCGCCTGTAGGTGTACCTGGGCTATTTGTCCAGCCAGGCGCAAATGTCGGCCCACTGCGCCAGGTCCTTCTCGACCCGCCCCGGCGCAACATCAAACAGGGTAAGCCCGCGCGCCGCCAGGTGAACGTAGTTTTGCGTGTCACGCAGATAGCCCAGCACCGGCATGCCCAGTGTGTCGACAAACTCATGCAACTTGTCGCTGGCAATGGTGCGACCGTCCACCCGCATGCCGACAAGCCCAATCTGTAATTTGTCGGCGTGCTTGTTGGCAGCAAGTTGGTCCAGGAACGCCCGGGTGGCAAAAATGTCAAACACGCTGGGCTGAAGCGGCACTATCACTTTGTCAGCCATCTTCATCACGTCATTGAATCGCCAGCCATGCAGACCGCCGGGGGTGTCCAGCACCACGTGGGTGGTGCCACGCGGCGGTTTGACGATCAGGTCAGCGCTCATTTCCCACGTGCTGATCGGCCTCGCCTGCGCTGGTCGCAACCCCAACCACAGGCGCGAGGACTGCTGGCGGTCGGCATCGCCCAGCATCACCGCGTGCCCTTTGGACGCGTAGTAACCCGCCACATTGGTGGCCAGCGTGGACTTTCCCACGCCACCTTTTGGATTTGCAATGACTACAACCGGCATGACTTGACTCCTTGGGGTTGGTTTGGGCTACTTGGGGAACCTGCCACTTTGCGTTATGTTATCGCCATGGAACACACACCGACCTGGCTGATCAACAGCTTTATCTACCTCAGCGCGGCAGTCATCGCCGTACCCTTGTCCAAAGCGCTGGGCTTGGGCGCCATCATCGGCTACCTTGCAGCGGGCATTGCCATCGGGCCCTGGGGCATGGGGCTCGTGACAAATGTGCAAGACATCCTGCATTTTGCCGAGTTTGGTGTGGTGCTGATGCTGTTTCTGGTCGGCCTGGAGCTGGAACCCAAACGCCTCTGGAGTCTGCGCCGCCCCATCTTTGGCTGGGGGAGTGCGCAGGTGCTGGGCTGTGCTGCGGCGCTTTTCATGGCCTTTTACCTTTTGGGCCGCTGGGCACCGAGTGTCTTTGGCGGCTGGCGCACCCCATTGGTCACCGCATTGGGCCTGGCACTGTCCAGCACTGCGATTGCCTTGCAAGTGATGGGCGAACGCAACATGCTGCCAACTTCCGCCGGGCAAGCCGGTTTTTCGATTCTGCTTTTTCAGGACGTGGCGGCCATTCCCATCCTGGCGCTGCTGCCACTGCTGGGCGGCATGACCGGCGCTTCTTCAGAAGAAATTGAGGCGACGGCCCACATAAACAGGACATTAGAAGCTATCAAAATAATAGCGGTCATTGGTGGCATTGTGTTGGGTGGGCGCCTTTTGTTACGCCCACTTTTTCGCTGGATTGCCCGCTCGAACACACCCGAGATCTTCACTGCCGCCTCGCTGCTGTTGGTCGTGGGCATTTCAGGTTTGATGCAACTCGTGGGCCTGTCAATGGCGCTGGGAGCCTTTCTGGCGGGTGTTCTGCTGGCTGAAAGTGAATACCGGCGCGAGCTCGAGACAGACATTGAACCCTTCAAAGGCCTGCTGCTGGGGCTGTTTTTCATTGCCGTGGGGATGAGCATTGACTTTGGCGTGTTGCTGAAGTCACCCGGGTTGATGGCCGCAGTCGTACTGGGTTTTCTGGCCCTCAAGGCGGTTGTCATTTACTCCCTGGCAAGGGCCATGGGCCTCCCATTTCAAGACCGCCCGGTGTTCACGCTGCTGCTTGCTCAAGGCGGTGAGTTTGCTTTTGTGGTGTTTCAGGCCGCCGCCGGTGCCAAGGTATTTCCGGCCGAGACAGCGTCGCTGCTCATTGGCGCGGTTGCCGTCTCCATGCTGGTCAGCCCACTCATTCTGGTGGCCATCGACAAGCTGTTGCTGCCCCGCTTTGCGAACTGCGGGGTCAACCTGCCGGAAGAAATATCGGAGCTGCAAGAAGCCCCCGTGGTCATCGCCGGGTTTGGCCGCTACGGGCAAATTGTGGCGCGCCTGCTGATCGCCCAGGGCTATGCCTGCACCGTGCTGGACCATGATGCCGAGATGATCGAGGCCGCCCGCAGCTTTGGCTACCGCGTCTTTTACGGAGATGCCTCCCGGCTGGACTTGTTGCGCACTGCCGGTGCGGCCCAGGCAAAAATCATGGTCATTGCAGTCAATGACAAGGATCAGTCCCTGGAGATCGCCGACCTGGCGCGTGAACACTTCCCCAACCTGACCCTCGTGGCGCGCGCGCGCGACGTCACCCACTGGCACGAGTTGCGCGACCGGGGCGTGCAACTGGTTCAGCGCGAATTGTTTGAAAGCAGCTTGCAAAGCGGCGCCAGCGTGCTTCAGGCTTTGGGTCACGACACCGCTGAAGTGGCGCAGACCGTACAACGGTTTCGCGAGCACAACCTTGAATTGTTTGAAAAAATGCACCCGCACTACAAAGACCGGGCCAAGCTCATTGCCGTGGTCAAGCAGGGACGCCAGCAGCTTGAAGAGCAGATGGCCCAGGAACGGGCTTTGCGCCTAAGCAAATAGGCGCTTGCCAAATCCGTCCCACACCAGCTTGCAGCCCGTGAGGAACATGCCACCGTAGATAAACCGGTAAAACAAAATGGGGCTCATGCGCCGCGCCATGCGCACGCCGATCCACACGCCAAATGGCACGACTGGCAGCAACACCAATGAAGTGCTCACATTGCGCATGTCCAGCAAACCCAGCCATGCATAGGGAATCCATTTAGACAGATTCACAATGAAAAACAGAAAGGCCATGGTGGCCGTGAAGCGCACGGGCGAAAGGCGCAGCGGTATCACATAGGCGTTGATGGGTGGGCCGCCCGCATGGGCCACGAAGCTAGTGAACCCCGACATGGTGGTCAGAATCGCGCCCAGCCACTTGGACGGCGGGGCACTGGCCGCGGAGGGAGGAAACAGAAACCGCTGCGCCAGAAACAACAGCGTAAAAATGCCCACAATACCGGCCACCAGATGGCTGTCGAGCACCTTGAACAGCAAGGTACCCATCAGAACACCCAGCAAAGCAAACGGAATCAGGAATTTGAGCAGGTCCTTGTCGAAGTCTTTTCGGAAGGCAGCCATGCCCAGCACGTCTGCCAGAAACAAGGACGGCATCAGCATCGCAGCGGCATCGGGCACCGACACCGTCAAGGCGATCATCGGCACCGCCAAAGCACCCAAACCTGTGCCAAAACCACTTTTCCCAATGCCCATCAGCAACACCGCCGGTATGGCAGCGGCATAAAAAAGCGGGTCTGTAATGAGTGGAAAAACCATGAACCTTCCCGTTGTAAGCCCGGGAATCTAAAACCTGCAGGGTTTATTCAATTTCCAGGCCAAGATAGGCCTTGCGGATTTCGGGCCGGGTCAACAGTTCACTGGCTTCGCCCTCGGCGACGATGCG
>JANPAZ010000567.1:0-1801 GCA_031430225.1 Rhodoferax sp.
TGGCCTGGCCACCCGCATTTGCGCAGATCCGCTGCAGGCCGCGCGCGAGCTGGCCCACACCATTTCGCAGCGAAGCCCCAGTGCCATCCGCGCCGCCAAACGGCTCATGAATCAAGCCAGCCGTTCGGTCGACGACACGGCTGCGGCGCTGCTGATGGCCGAGTCGCAAGAGCAATCCCAGCTGATAGGCAGCGCCGAGCAGGCCGAAGCGGTGAGGGCCAATCTGGAAAAGCGCTCGCCCGTATTCGGGGTATCAAGCTAGTCGGCTGTGGTGGCGCGTCTGTAGCCACGCTGCCTTAGTAATGATGGCCAGCGTTTTAGAACCCTATGTTGTGACCGACCTGGCATCGGCACGCGTCATGTTCGCGGCCCTGCAAGAGCGTGCCCGCCTGGCCGACATCGTTTTGCGCGACCCACCGCCTGAACCCACCACCTGCTGTGGTCGTGGTTGCAATGGCTGCGTGTGGGAAGGCTTCTTTGCAGCAGCCCACTACTGGCAGGAAAACGCAGTGCTATTAGTTTTATAGCTAACTACACATGTGCTACCTGGGCCATTGGCACTTTTTCCCAAATATATCCCTGAAACACCCTGTCAGCGATAAAGTGGCAGTGCCGCAATCCGCCGCTCGATGGTGTCCATCATCTTGACGTAACCCGGCCCACCAATGCCACCAAAGCGGCGCTTGAACTCAGCCTCCTGCATGAATTCGGGCAGGTCCTTCACGTCGGGCAACACGTCCTGGTCGCGCAAGCCCTTTGCCAGCAGGCTGTGCAGTTTCTGGATGTCGGCCTGCGCCCCGGTAGCCAGTTCGCCAAAGCGTGTGCCGGCACGATCGGCTGCAATGTCATTGAACGAAAAGCCACTGCCGCCGCGCGAGTCATCCACTTCTTTGTAGAGCCCTACGGCGTTGGAAAGCGGGCTGCCTGAAGTTGCAGCCAATGCGGCAGATATCGTGAAGTGCTGCGAGAAGTCATCCCGTCCGCCCAGAGTGACGTGTCTGCGCACCGGCAGGGGCCACTGCTGGGCGCTGGGAACAATCGCGTTAAGCCCTTTACCGTTCACATAAAAGGTCAGCACGATGATGGCGGCCCGGTTCTCTGCCGCGGCGTCTGACGCCCCACCAGTACTTCGCTCAGCGGCCAGGCTGAACAGCGACTGGATGAGCGTTCCAAGTGGCAATTCACGTGGGGTCTTCGGCGCGGACGATAGCGTCACGAGGCGGGCCTGGTAGACCTTCATGCGTTCCTGATCCTCACGCGGCACCAGGGCAGTCTGTAGTTGCAGCATGGCCGCGTCGTTCCATTCGTAGACCACACTCAGCACGCCATTGCGCGTCGTCACATGCTTGATGGTGTCTGCGGTAGCTCCATAGTCAGCACTGCCCTGGAGTCGGGCAAAGCCCATACTTAGCAAACCGTTGGCCAGCATGGCAGGTACGGGCACACTGCCAATTCGCAGGTGCTCGAAACGGGGGAAGCGCGCGGTCTCACTCAGTGACGCATCGATATTCAGGTAACGACCCATCGGGTTGGCAGGCAGCAGCACAGTGGCGCGCACGGCGGCAGCGCCCTCTGACAGCACAATTTGCGAATTGCCCTTGCCGAACTGCTGCGCCAGGTAGTTGACGGCAATATCCAGATCCTCCTGGTTGACCGTGACAGTGCGCAGCACACCCGGCTTCATCTTGCGCGGGTCGTTGCTTCTGAGCAGGCGTTTGGCCCGCTCGATATGCGCCGGAGTCAGGTTGGCGGGGCTGGTTACGAGCGGAACATTGGAAGCGGCAAGGGAGACCAGCAAAAG
>JANPAZ010000568.1:0-2959 GCA_031430225.1 Rhodoferax sp.
GTGAGCACACGGGTGAGCTTGACGCCCGCACCGTCGGATGTGGGTTGGCCCGCGACAAGGCGCTCGACGCTGCGCGGCTGCTGGAGATGTGTGAGGGCAGATGGGTTCATGCCATGAATATTGGCACGAACCGCAAAAACCCAAGCGGCGAAGGGTCAGCCCCTGGTTTTCATTGAGCAGGTGTTGAACCCCAGCAAAGCATAGGGCGGGCACCAGCCAATAGCCCCTGTGGCCAGTGGCAAAGCGCCCAGCCAGCCCCACCAGCCCACCGTGCCGGTGGCAGCCAGGCCGATCAGAACCAGGCCAATGACGATACGGGCGATGCGGTCTATGCCGCCAACGTTGCTTGTCATGAAGAATTCCTTGACGGGTTGTGGATGCTGCCATTGGACGCGTCATTTGAGAGCGCGTCTGTGATCCAGGTCAAATAACTCACGCAACGCCCTCGTTTTTGATCGGGATCTTCTCGCGCACCGTGTCCAGCTCGTCCGCCAGAAAATGATTTGTCCGAAGTCATTTGGCACCTTAGCTTGTTACAGGCGCAGTTGCAATTGGGGCGTCTGACTGCTTTGGCTCTTGATGACGGGGCAGCGATGCCATGCGCTCGATCGAACCGTCCCCTCCCGGCCTGTCAGTCCAGCGTGATGCCCGCTTCCTTGATGACCGTGGTCCATTTTTTATACTCGGCCTGTACAAATTTGGCAGTCTCTGCGGGCGTTACCCAGGGCTTGGGTTCGAATCCGCCGGCACTGAGTTGCGTACGCAATTCTTCGTCCGCGAGCGATAGTTCCATGGCCTTGCTCAAGCGCTGAATCACTTCAGGCGGCGCCTTGGTGGGCGCGAAAAGGCCGAACCATGAGGTCATTTCCAAACCGGGAAAGCCGACCTCGCGCGCCGTCGCAATTCTGGGGAAGGACACATCACGTTTTGCACCGGTCACAAACAGCCCATTGACCTGATTGCTTTCGATGAAGCGTCTGGCGGACGGCAAGGTATCGATGAACAGGTCTATACGCCCGCCCAGCATGTCAGTGTAGGCGGGCTGTGCGCCCTGGTAGGGAACCTGAACAATGTTGACACCGGTCTCCTTCAGGAAAGCGGCTGCCAATACCTGTTGGCCAGTGCCTGAGCCCGCCGTGGCGACATTGAGCTTGCCGGGGTTGGCGCGTGCAAATTTGAGAAGACCGGGCAGGTCGCTGATGCCGAGGTCGCGCCGGGCGATCATCACGTAGGGGCTCTCCGCCACGATACCGATACCCACAAAGTCGGTGCGCGGGTCGTAGGGCAGCTTTTTGTACAGCGCAGC
Organism: Rhodoferax sp.; assembly: GCA_031430225.1. Classification (GTDB taxonomy): domain Bacteria; phylum Pseudomonadota; class Gammaproteobacteria; order Burkholderiales; family Burkholderiaceae_C; genus JANYCG01. The sequence goes on from JANPAZ010000568.1 coordinate 1,307, forward strand.
ATTGAAGACGATATTGCTCAGGCCGCCCATGGCCAGCGTATAACCGTCAGGCGCGGCGTTAAGCACGGCCATCGTCCCGACGAGCGAGCCGGAGCCGGGCCGATTCGCCACCACCACGCTTTGGCCCAGGTGTTTGGACATGGCTTTTTCAAGCCGACGTGCCACCAGGTCAAACCCGCCGCCGGGTGCTGTGCCGACAATGAGTGTGATGGGTTTGGACGGATAAGGCTGGGCGACAGCACTGATGGCAAGAACGAAAAGCCCGCAGGCCGCGACCAGTGCCGGGAGGAGTTTTTTCATGCTGCTTTGCCCGCCTTGTTTTTCAACCACTCCTGACCGCTGCGGTACAGCGCCTTTTCCTCTTCGCTGTTGGGGTCGGGAATGGTCGTGCTGATCGTCATGCCACCCGCCGACTGCACGTAGGCCATATGGCGGAAACCGTATGGCTGCTTTGCGAGCCGTTCAACATCCAGCGACAGCGTTTCACCCGGCATGACAAGCTGGAGGAAGTCTTTGTCGTAAACCGGAACGCGCCGTTGAATACGCCAGTCGCCATCGACCTTGAGCAGAAAGTCAAGAAACCGCCCGTACACCGTAGCGTCCACCAGCGTGTCATGCACCGTGCTGCGCGCGAGCAATGTGATGCGGGTCTCGGCAAAGGCCCTGTCGCCATTGACTTCGGTCGTGGTGCCACCTATGAGGTGCATGGCACCGCGGTCTTTGGGCTGGTGCTTGCGCATCTCCACGCTGCGGTCTACAAACACGCTGGCAGGGCCGTCAAACCAGGAGGTGATCATGGTTGCGTCTTCGGTGTAGCAAGACCGGAGTTTGTCAAACTCACCGGCGTCGCGCCAGGTGCCCCAGTTCAGCAGCAGTTGCGCGATTTCCAGTTTGTCCAGAAGAGCATTGGTTTTTGCACTGTCTCTCATATCTGGCTTCCTTCAGGCGGGCTCGGCGATGACGGTGTTCTCGATATGGCCTATGCCATCAATCTCCACACGCATCACATCCCCGATCTTCAGCCACTGCGGTGGATTCATCGCCACGCCAACGCCAGACGGCGTGCCCGTGGCCAGCAGGTCGCCCGGCTCCAGCGTCATCGCGGTCGACAGGTAAGCGATCTGGTCAAAGATGTTGTGGACCATCTCGCCGGTGTTCACTTCCTGCTTGACCTGGCCGTTGACCAGCATGCGCAGGTTCAGGTTGTGCGGGTCGGTAACATCGTCGTCCGTCACGATCCACGGGCCGATGGGGCCGGTGGTATTGAAGGACTTGCCCAGCGTCATGGTGGCCGAGCGTTTTTGCCAGTCGCGCACCGACACGTCGTTGCAGACCATGTAGCCCGCAATCACCGAGCGCGCATCGGCAGCGGACACATGACGGCAGCGCTTGCCGATCACCACACAGAGTTCGGCTTCGTAGTCAAGATTGTCCGACACCCTGGGCATGTGCACCGGGTCAAACGGGCCGATGACGCACGACACCTGCTTGTTGAACCAGACCTGGGTATCAGGCACCTGCACGCCGAGCTGGCGCGCCTCTGCGGCATGCTTGGCGTAGTTCATGCCAATGGCAAGGTATTTGGACGGGTTGGGCACAGGCGCTTCAAGCCGTACATCGGCCAGCGGGAAGGTCACACCACTGTCTGCGCTG
>JANPAZ010000569.1:0-6527 GCA_031430225.1 Rhodoferax sp.
TTGGCGCGGCCCAGCGTGAAGCCGGTTGAGCGGGCACAGGCCTGGCGGGCAAATTCCAGATCACTGGGGTAGTCGGCATGCACGCGGTACAAGGCCTCTCCTGTTGCCACCGGGTCACCCAGCTTGCGCAACAAGTCAACACCAGCGCCGGCGACTTTGGGCGCACCGGCAATGCGTGCAATGCGTGCAACCTGCAGGTTGTCGATACCCGTCACCACGCCGGATTCTGCAGCGGATATCTCGAAAGTCAGCGCACCCAGTTGCGGGTTGTTGTGGTCAAAATGCTTGCTGCCCTGGGCTTCAATGATGGCGTTCATCTTGGCCAGTGCGCGGCCGGAGTCCAGTATGTCGCGTGCAATGGCAAAGCCGTCGCCGCCCCGCACATCCGGGTTGCATTCAATCAGCCGACCGGCCAGCCGCAAGGCCTTTTGGCGCAGGTCGTTGGGAGCACGCGGGTCGTTTTCCAGCACACGCATCACGTCGCGCGCTTCCAGCATCGGGCCAATGCCATTGCCAATGGGTTGACGGCCATCGGTGATGACCACGTCGAGCGACAGGTGAATGCGCCCCGCCACGTACTCAAACAGGCGGCGCAGGCGTTGGGCCTCGGGCATCGAGCGCACTTTGGCTGTGGGGCCAATCGGAATGTCCAGCACCAGATGGGTTGAGCCTGCCGCCAGCTTTTTGGACAGGATGGATGCCACCATCTGCCCCGGTGAGTCGATGGCCAAAGGCCGCTCCACAGAGATCAGCACATCGTCGGCGGGCGACAAGTTGGCTGTGCCGCCCCAGGCCAGGCACCCGCGCAGCTCGCGCACGATGTCAGACAGCTTGTCAAACGGCAGCTCCACGTTGGCCAGAACCTCCATGGTGTCGGCCGTACCCGCAGGCGAGGTAATGGCACGCGACGAGGTTTTGGGGCACAGCAGCCCGTGCGCGGCGACGATGGGTACGATCAGCATCGACGTGCGATTGCCGGGAATGCCGCCAATGCAATGCTTGTCCACCACCAGCGGCTCGTGCCAATCCAGCTTGCGGCCGCTGGCCACCATAGCATCGGTCAGAAAGAAAATTTCTTCGCGGTCCAGCTCGTCGCGGTTGGTGGCCACGACAAACGCCGTGAGCTCAATCTTTGAATAGCGCAGGTTGGCAATGTCCCGCACGATGCTGCGAAAGTCGTCATGCGTGAGCCGCTCACCCGAGATCTTGCGGTTGAGTGCACCCATGGAAGCGGGCGGCTCGGCCTGCGAGACCGACGCGGTGTGGCCACCCTGAATATCAAGCTGCGAAAAAGCGTCTTCAGACAGGCCCAGTTCGCCCGGCCCAACGATGCATTCGTCGTCCACCACGTTGAGCGTGGCCAGTATGTGCCTGCCATTGGCGCGTACTTCCACCTTGGACAGAGCCTGAAACCCCTCGGCCCGGTACACCGCGCAATCCCGGTGCAAGTAGGCGACGTTTTCGCGGTAGGTATCGATGGCGACCCGGCGCAAGGCAAGGTTGGTGGCGCTGGTGGGCGTTGTCGGTGTTGAGGGCGTCGATGGCGTAGAGGGTGTGGCGCTGTTCATGCCAATAGCCTACACCTGTTTTAGGCCGGAAACGGCAATCGAGAATAGAGTCAAACCTTGAATCTGCTTCAAATAATATAGCAAACTATTCAATATATACGTGGGGCATGGCGTTAAATAGCTTGCAACTACTATCCGGGCAGCTTGAGGGCGCCCCTGCACGCACGCCTATTTCCCGATCTGCCCCATAGCCCGCTCGTAGTAGCCGAGGTCGAGAAACTTACCGGGCGCTGGAGCGGTGCCACCCCATTGGCCTTCAATCTCGGCCCGCAAGGACAACACGCGTGCAAACCCATCCATGTCCACGCGCGCATCGCGATGCAGGCCGAAACCGGGAGTCATCAAGGCAGCGTAAGTTTGCTCGGCAATTTGGGGGCTGAGCTTGAAGCGTTGCATCAGCACTTCCAGCGCAGCCGTGCGATTGGCTGGGTCCATGACGGCGCGCACCCCCTCTACATAGCTGGCGATATAGCGTTCCAGCAGTGCCGGATTGGCCGCGGCCCAGCTGCGCATCACGAACGCGCCGCTGGCCTGGTAGGGCCCGATCAGGTCATACGCACGCCCCATGCTCTTGAGACCCTGCTCCTTCACCGTGAAAGAGAAGGGCGGATTGACCATGCCCGCCGCCAACATGGGGTCTTTTGCCATGGCCGCTGAGCGCTGCGCCGTACCCCCCACTTCACGCACTGTGTAGTCACGATTTTCCAGCAGGCCGTTGTTCTTCAGGATCTTTTTGGCGACCAGTGCGTAAGCCGTATTGGGCGCGTCCACGGCCAGCACTTTGCCGCGAATGTCGGCGAAGCTGTTGATTTCGCCGCGTACCAGCAACTCGTTCAGGCCGCCATCCCCGCCCAACACGATCACTGCGTCCTGCTTCGCTGTCTCGATCATGGCCACGGCGTTGTCGACTGCGGCATGGGCGATTTCGAACTTGCCCTCTGCAAGGCCAGCGCGCTGCTGACCGGAGTTGGGTGTGTTTTGTACCTCGATGACCAAGCCCCTCTTGGCGAAGAGTCCTTTGTCAATGGCCCAGTACATGGCCAAGTTGGACGACACGGGGAATACATTGACCCGCAGCCGGGTTTCCTGGGCGTGGCCAACGGCACCTGTGGTCAGCCCAAGGACCAGCAAGGCCCCCACGGCAAATGCGCGGACCGAACGCGATTGAGAGAACATGACTTGCTCCTGAAAATTGAGGATGTGCGCTTCAGCGACTTGATGGGAAGTATCAACCCGCTGGCCAATGATCACTCATCATGAAAACCCTGACTGGTCGCGGCACTTCGCAGGCCGAATGTCTGGCATTTCGAAAATGTTGGAATCCATTGGACGTCTTGCACACCGTGTACACCACCCAACTCAGGACTGGCGCCGGTTTGGCACAGGTCGCAACAGTCCAGTGCAGGTCATGGGCTTGTCTACGAGCTCGGGCGAGCATTTGACGCTGGGCTCGAAGGCATGACCCGTCACCAGATCAATTCATCGCTGCGGCGCGCTCCAGCTCTGCAACGTCGAGCTTGACCATGCCCATCATGGCTTTCATCGCGCGGCCGGCGCGGCCAGGGTCGGGATCTCCCAGCAAGCGGCCCAAGGTCTTGGGGATGATTTGCCACGATAGGCCAAACCTGTCTTTGAGCCAGCCGCATTGGCTGGCCGATCCGCCGTCAGCTACCAGCGCATCCCAGTAGCGGTCCACTTCAGTCTGATTCTCGCAATTCACAAACAGCGAGGCCGACTCGTTCAATTTAAAGTGAGGCCCTCCGTTGAACGCAATGATTTCGCATCCGTCAATGCTGAAAGTAGCGCTCATTACCGCGCCTGCCAGATAGGGCGATCCATCTGCCCAGTGCGACACGTCCAGCAGTTTTGAATTGGGAAATAGCGATACGTAGAAATTGGCAGCCTCTTCGGCCTGGCTTTCGAACCAGAGGAAGGGGGTGACTTTGCCTGAAGGTTGCAGCATGTGATGCCTCCGGTATTGCAATGGCTCAGGATCTGGCCGTGCCACGCGGCAGCGGCTGCAGCATGCTCACGCGGATACCTTCGGTGTCCATGAATGACACGTAGCCGCCGATGCCAGGAATCTGCACCGGTTCGCCCAGCACCTCACCACCAGCTCGCGCGACCTGCGGCATGACCATTCGTGCCTGGTCGTCGTAGGGCATCTCAAAATGAACGACGGGATTCATGGTTGATACCTACTTCAGCGTCACGGCCAGCGCTGCAAGCTGGTCCGTCGCAATGCCCCAGCCCGTGTAGAAGCCCATTTGTTCATGGGCGGCGCAATCCTCTGCATTCCAGTGTCTGGCACGTGCCGTATAGAGCGTCTTGCCATCTACATCTTCAAACGTCAGCACGCCCGTGAAGAAAGGCTTTGCGGATGGCACCCAGGCCGAGGTGTAGGCGTCAGTGAACACCAGGCGCTCGTTCTTGACGACTTCCAGATAGATGCCGCGGTTGGGTATTTCCGTCCCGTCCGGCCCTTGCATCACGATATGACTGGAGCCACCGGCGCGCACATCTGTCTCGGCACGAATGGTCTTCCAGGGTGGCGGGGTAAACCATTGCACGATCAGGGCGGGTTCGGTCCAGCAGCGAAAGAGTTTCTCGCGCGGCGCGTCGATCAGTCGCGTAATGACGAGCTCATGGGCGACGGGGGTTGCGTTTGACGACATGGGTGGACTCCGTGAAAAAAATGTAAATCAAGCCTGCACAACCATCTGGAAGCCGCCATAGATCAGGCGCTTGCCATCGAACGGCATGGTGCTTTCGCTGTGCTTCATGCGCGGGTCGGCCATCACCTTGGCCCAGCCGGCGTCACGCACCGCACGAGAAGGCCACGTGATCCAGGAGAACACGACGGTCTCTGAAGCTTCGCGCTTGACGGCCATGGGGAATGAAGTGAGTTTGCCTTCGGGCACGTCGTCGCCCCAGCATTCCACGACGCTGAGTGCGCCAAATTCCTTAAAAACCTTGGCCGTGTCCAGTGCATGCTGGCAATAGGCGTCCTTTTTGGCGGTCGGGACAGGTGTGACGAATCCGTCGACATAGTTCATGATTTACTCCTTGTGGTGGTGGGTTTGGGAACATTCAACAGCCAGGCCACGTGGCTTCGCAATTGATCAATGCAACTGAGCGCCAGACGCGGACTGCCTTGTGCCTTGGCTAGGATAAAAGCACCCTGAATGACGGCCTGCGTGTAGTAGGCAAGCGTTTGTGGGTCCCAGTCAGAATCGGGCGCGTACCGCGCTTTGGCTGCCGCCGCCATGGCGGCGACCGTCTGGGTGTGAAGTGCGATACCGCCGTTGCAAGCATCACGTATGGGCGGGTTGGTCTCAAACGTTTCCTGCACCATCGTGCCCAGAAGACAGGTGAAGTCAGGCAGGTCGCCCTGAACCAGATCCTTGCGAAAGTCGATGTAGGCAAGCAGCCTGTCGCGCGGATCGGTAATTTGCTGGTAGTGCGCCGTGGCAAACAGGCCGCCGGTCATGGTGTTCCAGTGCTCGACTGCAGCGAGTGCAAGTTCCACCTTGCCGCCGAAATGGTGAAAAAAACTGCCCTTTGTAACGCCGGCTGCGGCGCAGATGTCATCAATGGTCGTTGCCGTGTAGCCCTTGGTGCGGATCACTTGCAGTGCCGCATCCAGGATTTTCGTTTTTGAGGCGTGAGCGATGACTTGCATTTGTACCATACCGATTGGTTGGTATGTACTTTACTGGCAAGAGGTTCTCAAGTCAAGACCTATGCAAGTCAGAGGGTCGCTGAGTCATGTGAGGGCGGTCGCTCGGCGTGAGCGTTTCAGAATTCCAAACAAAAAGGGCTTCAGAAGAAGCCCTTTTTCCGTCCGGTCTCACCGGCACGCGGGTCACACGCGCTTGCGGTACTCGCCCGTGCGGGTGTCAATTTCAACTTTGTCACCCTGCGCCACAAAAATCGGCACACCGATTTCGAAACCGGTGGCAATCTTGGCGGGCTTGAGCACCTTGCCGGAAGTGTCGCCCTTGACGGCGGGCTCGGTCCAGGTGATTTCGCGCTCGACGCTGGTGGGCAGCTCGACCGAGATGGCTTTGCCGTCGTAGAACACGACTTCAACGGCCATGCCGTCTTCAAGGTAGTTCAGCGAGTCGCCCATGTTTTCGGCTTCAACTTCGTACTGGTTGAACTCTTCGTCCATGCAGACATACATAGGGTCGGCAAAGTAGGAGTAGGTGCAGTCTTTCTTGTCCAGAATGACCTGGTCCATCTTGTCGTCGGCCTTAAACACGACTTCGGTGCCGAAGTTGGCGATCAGGCTTTTGAGCTTCATGCGCACGGTGGCGGAGTTGCGGCCACCGCGGCTGTATTCGGTCTTGAGCACGACCATGGGGTCTTTGCCGTGCATGATGACGTTGCCGGCGCGGATTTCTTGAGCAATTTTCATAATGATTCCAGAGTTGGGATGATTTGCGGATAAAAAATCCCGCCGCAGGCATTTCCTGCAAAGCCTTGGATTTTAACTTTTTTTCAGACTGCCCCTGAAGCTTGGGTGCCCGCACCGGCCAACACTGTCAGATGCAGAAGGCGAGCAGCTGGCTGGTGAGGTCTGGCATCTGTAGCAGGGCGTGCCGATTAGCTTCAGCGGCCTGGTGCCATGAATGCAGTTCCAGTCGGCCTGGCCCGGCCAACGGGCGAGCAGCCACCCCGTTCCAGGCCAGCGAATATTGCCTGAGCGACGGCGGCGCGGTTATGACGTCCAGAAACGCATTGAGCTTGGCATGGTGGGCGTCGTCATGCTGGGGGTAGATTTGCCACACAAAAGGCTTTCCCGCCCAGATGGCGCGCACCAGCGAGTCCTCTCCGCGCACAAAATTCAGGTCGCAGGCCCACAGCAAGTGGTCATAGTCGCGCTGGCTGAATGTCGGTAAGTATGAAATTGATAGCAAACTATGCCCGTTCCATGTGGGCGATAGCCTGTCTTTA
>JANPAZ010000570.1:0-6318 GCA_031430225.1 Rhodoferax sp.
CTGATTCTGGTTGACTTCGTCAATGGGTTTGTGGATGAGGCCCTGTTTGGTGGTCCGTCCATTGCCGCTGCGGTTGAAAGAACGGTCCCATTGCTTGCGGCCTTTCGCCAAGCCGGGTTACCCGTTGTCTTTACCCGCGTGGTTTTTGCAGACGATGGTGCCAACAAGAATGTGTTTTGCATGAAGGTGCCACCCTTACTCACGCTCACGCCGGATGCGCCCGCCTCGCAGATCGTGCCCCAGTTGACCCCCATGGCGGGTGAGTGGATTTTGTGCAAGGTGTCAGCGTCGGCCTTTTTCTCAACCGGCTTGTCAGAGTGGTTGCGGCTGCGTGGCGTGGACACGGCAGTGGTGGTGGGGTGTACCACCAGCGGTTGTGTTCGCGCTACGGTGGTTGATTCAATGCAGTTCAACTTTCGCACCATTGTGGTGGAAGACTGCGTGGGGGACCGAGCCATCGAGCCGCACGAAGCCAATCTGTTTGACATACGGCAGAAGTACGCCGACGTGATGCCACGCGACGCATTTCTGCAACTGCTTTCGGGAGCATGAACATGGATCATCTTGGGTACCGCATGAAGTTTGGGGCCATTGGCCCGTCGACCAACACCATTGTCCAGCCCGACTTTGACGATATGCGACCGGTAGGGGTCACCAACCACTACAGCCGCATCATCATTCCCAATGACCCCGTCAATACCGACCAGGAGTTTTTGCAGCTTGTTCAGAACATTCAAGGCAACACCCTCCAGGCGGTCGATGTGCTCAAGAGCTGTGAAATGCAGTACCTTGTGATGGGCATGTCGGCCGCAACCTTCTGGGACGGCCGCAAGGGGGCTGAAAAGTACCTCGACATGATGCGTCAGCGCGCTGGCGTTGAAGTGTCTTGCGGTTCTTTCGCGACTGAGGCGGCGCTCAATGTGCACAAGGCCAGGCGGATCGCTTTCGTGTCACCCTACTTCCCGGTGGCCAATGACCAGGTGCGCCGCTTTTACCAGGAATGCGGATTTACCGTGGTCCGCGATTTGTGCCTGCGGCGTCCGAGCCCGGTGCAAATTGCCTACACAACAGATGACATGTGCCGCGATGCCGTGAAGCAACTCGATGGTGACGACGTCGATGCTATTGTGCAGGTCGGCACCAACATGTCGATGGTCCGGTTTGCCGCCGCCGCCGAGTTGTACCTGGGCAAACCCGTCATCGCCATCAACACAGCGACTTACTGGCATGCATTGCGGGCAGTTGGCATTGACGACAAGTTGCAGGGCTTCGGCAGGCTGTTGTCACACCATTGAGACGGCACTAGGACCGATGGCGATGCACTGACAGCCGCTGGGCCAGCGCCAGCGCCGCAATACTCATCACGCTGAAACCCAGCAGTACCCAAATCCCGTGTGTGTACCCCGACTGCTGGGTCCACAGCAGGCCCATGCCGATGGGCGCTGCCGCCCGGGCCAGTGCCAGTGGAATGCCCAAAGCGCCATTAAGCGCAGCCACGTTGTCGCGGCTTACATATTCAGCAATGGCGGTACCTTTGACGATCGTCAGCATGCCATTTCCCATGCCCCACAACAATACAAATGCCAGTACCAGCCACTGTGCAACGGCAAGCTGATTGCCGCCGGGTGGCGACATGGGGGTGAACATGGCTGCCAACAACGCCACCAGCGCAATGGGGATGAGGCAGGGGATCACGCGGTTGGCGGTATGCAGGTCAAAGTGGTGCTCAAAAAAATACAAGAGCAATCGACCCACCACCTGGCAGACGCCAATGCTGGCCGGTATGGCAATTGCCCAGGCGTCACCCAGGCCCTGTTCGCGTAGCAGACTGATGAGGTGCGCGGGTAGCGCGACAGTAATGGCCATTGTCAACACGGTAAAGGCGCCAATCAGCATGAAAGGTGCACTCTTCAGATGGCGTGCCATGGTCGGGGGTGGTTTTTGTCCGGTGGCTCTATCCCTATGCAGTCTGGGGGCCGGTTTCGGCGCATCCGTCAGGCAGCGAAAGTGCACGGGCGCGCAGACCAACAGCTGAAATGCAGCCAGAAACCACAGCGCGTGGCGCCAGCCAAAGTGGGCAATCAGCCAGTAAATCAGTGGCACAAACACCGTGCTGGCCAAGCCCCCCAGAAATGTCATGGTGATGATGGCGCGGCGGAAGTCTGTGGGGAACCGGCGTGTGACCACCGCAAACACAGGTGTGTACAACGTGGCAGCCATGCCTACGCCCAGGCCAATCCATACGGCATAGAAACCAGCCCGGGTGGTTACCATGCTTTGCAGCAGCAGGCAAATGCCCAGCCACACCGAGCCTGCGGTCATCACGAGGCGTTCGTGGCCCTGGTCGATCCAGCGGCCAATGGGGAAGGCCAGCAACCCCTCGGTCAGCAGTGCCAGGCTGAAAGCCAGTGACGATTGCGCACGGGTTAAACCCAGGTCACGCTCAATGGGTTCCATGATCAGCGCAAACAGGTAGAACACGCTGCCCCAGGCAATCAGCTGCGCCAGTGAAAGCCATCCCACCAGGCTGCGGTCGTAGCTGCTTCGTACAGGGGGGCTCGCGGTGTGCATGGAGGGCATTATGGCAAAAATGGTAGATCAAATAGGCTATTGGCCCATAAAGAGCGGGCATAGTTAGCTATAAAAATAATAGCAACATAGAAGATGTACTTTAAGTAAAACCAATTCCTTGCGAGTGTCCGGGCGTGGTTGCCCTTGTGCCTGTAATGGCCAGGCGGCCTAAAAAGGCATTTGATGCAGACGACCATGACGGTGCAAAAGCAGTTACATGTCATCACGAATTGTTACGGTCGCAGGGGCAAGGCAATGGTTCAATCGCCTTGCTTGGTGCTGAGCAGACCGGGTGGACGAGCTGACCTGGACCAGACTGCGAAGTCAAGCTGCCAAAGAAATTATGAGTTGGAAAAAATCAAAATTTGCGTCAAGCCTCATGAGCCTCTTTCAGGAGGCACCCGCAGACCCGCGGGTGGAAAGCTGTATCGAAGATATCCGTGCGGCGATGCTTGAATCTTTGCGCGGTACCGTGCAAAGCGATGAATTGGCGATGGCCGTAGGACGTCTGCGTTGCGCCCCCCATGTTCGGGCCCTTTGGTATCTGCGTAGCGACATCATGACCTTGCTGGCTGAGCGTGACGGTGAAGCGGTGGCGCGCAAGCGTATTACGCAGCTCACCGATATGTTTCAAGGCCTGTTGCCACCGGGTCATTCATCACGCCCCAGCCCGCTGAACAGGCATTAAGCCTGGCGATACCCGCTACGCGCTGGCTCGCATGGCGCGCCGGTATTGCATGGCTTCGGCCAGGTGGTTGACCTGGGTGCTGTGTGCCCCTGCCAGATCGGCAATGGTGCGCGCCACTTTCAAGGCGCGGTGGGTGCTACGGGCCGACCAGCCCAGCCGTGCTGCTGCCACATTCAAAAATTTGGCAGCCGCGTCGTCCAGCAACAAATGGTCATCGATCTCTTTGCCTTGCAGCGCCTGATTGGATTTGCCCTGGCGCTCAATAGCGCGGAGTCGCGCGGCGGTGCAACGCTCGCGAATACTCGCAGTTGACTCTCCGGGCGGTGCCTGCAAGAGTTCGCTGGAGGGCATCGCCGGGACCTCGACATGCAGATCGATGCGGTCAATCAGCGGGCCGCTAAGCTTGCCCTGGTAGCGTGCCACCTGGTCCGGGGTACAGCGGCAGACTCTCAGAGTCGAGCCCAAATAGCCACAAGGGCATGGGTTCATGGCCCCGATCATTTGAAAGCGGGCCGGGAATTCAGAGCGGCGTGCGGCGCGCGAGATGGTGATGGTGCCAGTTTCAAGCGGCTCGCGTAGTGCCTCCAGCGCGGCACGGGGGAACTCCGGCAACTCGTCCAGAAACAGGACGCCATGGTGCGCCAGGGAAATCTCGCCAGGTCGAGGCGGCGACCCGCCACCCACCAAAGCCACTGCACTGGCAGTGTGATGGGGGCTGCAAGTGGGACGCTGTGCCCATTGCGCCAGCGAAAAGCGCCCTCCCAAAGACGCCACAGCGGCGCTTTCAAGAGCCTCTTCAACCGTCATCGCGGGCAGCAGACCCGCAAACCGTTGAGCCAGCATGGATTTGCCCGAACCGGGCGGCCCCACCAGCAGAATGCTGTGGCTGCCTGCTGCTGCGATCTCCAGAGCGCGTTTCGCGCCGACCTGGCCTTTTACGTCGGCCAGATCAGCGTAGTGGGCGCTGACTGCCAGAGGAACTGCTGTGACACGGGCCCAGCCGTTTGAGGTGGGGTCGGGAAGATTTTCAGGTGGTTCGGGCAAGAAGTGCCTCACCACGTCCAGCAAATGTTTTGCACGGTAAACATGGGCATCTGGCACGAGGGCGGCCTCTTCAGCGCTTTCGGGGGGCAAAACCAGCCGGGTCACGACTTTGCCAGCGTGTAACGCCAGGCTCATGGCGAGCGCACCGCGCACGGGTCTGAGTTCGCCTGAGAGCGACAACTCGCCAGCAAATTCATGGCCTTCCATTTTGGATCCATCAATCTGGCCACTCGCTGCCAGAATGCCCATGGCAATCGGCAAATCGAAACGGCCTGAATCCTTGGGCAAATCGGCCGGGGCCAGATTTACCGTAATGCGTTTGTTGTTAGGGAACTCAAGTCCCGAGTTCTGGATGGCCGAACGAACCCTCTCCCGCGCTTCCTTGACTTCGACGTCGGCCAGGCCCACCAGAGTAAAGCTCGGCAGGCCATTCGCCAGATGCACCTCAACGGTGACTGCGGCTGCATTCAGGCCAATTAATGCACGACTTTGCACCAAAGACAAACTCATCTGAATTTTTACCCACGTTGGTGCGCATTTAACGCCAAACCAAAAGTGCAGGCACCCAAGTGGTGCATGCTGTGTATTTATACAGATACTACAACGCCGTGAAATCCATATGGTTTACACAGGAACAAGGTTTTTGGGAAATTGCAATTGGCACGGTCTGTGCATGGTGGGTATATCCATTAACCCTCTCGGAGCTTCCCATGAACTTGACGACAAAATATTCCTTCTTCGCTGCCGCACTGCTGGTCGCTACCGGGGCCATGGCCCAAGCCAAAGCGCCTGAGCCAGACTACACGATGTCGTACAACGTGGGTGTTGTCAGCGACTATCGTTTCCGTGGCTTGACCCAGACCAATTTCGGCGGCGCCATCCAGGGCGGCGCAGACTTTGCCCACAAGAGTGGCTTCTACCTTGGCGCATGGGCTTCCAATGTGAGCTGGGTGAAGCAGTTCAACGGTGCCACCAACGGCGACTGGGAAATTGACCTGTATGGCGGGTTCAAGGGTGAAATCACCAAAGGCCTTGGCTTCGACGTGGGCCTGATCGGCTACATCTATCCCGGTAACAACTCTGGCGCAGCGGGTACCCCCGGTGCCGGTGCGGCAACTGATGCCAACACCACTGAGGTTTATGGTGCCTTGACGTTCGGCCCGGCCACCCTGAAATACAGCCACGCCACCGGCAACTTCCTGGGCTTCCTGAACAGCAGCGCCAGCAACTACTGGGACCTCAGCGCCAACTTTGACATGGGCAGCGGCTTTACCCTGACCCCTCACATTGGTCGCCAGTCCGTCAAAGGCCAGGCTGGAAACGTGTTTGATTACACCGATTACTCCCTGACCGTCGCCAAAGACTTCGGCAATGGTTTTTCAGCCAACCTGGCTCTGTATGGCACCGATGCCAATCAGGCTGCTTACGTCAATTCCAACGGAAACACCAACTTCCTGGGCAAGAACGGCGCATCGGTGGGTCTGAAGTACAGCTTCTGATTTCAGATTCAATATTCAGGAGATTCCTATGAAACTCGTAACGGCCATCATCAAACCGTTCAAGCTTGACGAAGTGCGTGAGGCGCTGTCGGCCATCGGTGTGCAAGGCATTACTGTCACCGAAGTCAAAGGCTTCGGTCGGCAAAAAGGCCATACAGAGCTGTACCGTGGTGCAGAGTATGTGGTCGACTTTTTGCCCAAAGTCAAGATTGAGGCTGCCATTTCCGATGATCTGGTTGACCGCGTGATCGAAGCAGTCGAGGGCGCTGCCCGCACCGGCAAGATCGGTGATGGCAAGGTCTTTGTGTACAACCTGGAGCAAGTCGTGCGCATCCGTACCGGTGAAACCGGTAAGGAAGCGCTGTAAGGCCCCAGCACCACACCCAAAAGAGAACACAAAATGAAAAAACTATTTGCCTCCCTCGCGTTGGGGATCAGTCTGCTCGGGTTCGGCACGCTGGCCATGGCCCAGGCTGCACCTGCGGCTCCGGCCGCGTCAGAAGCAGCAGTTGCTGC
>JANPAZ010000571.1:0-1923 GCA_031430225.1 Rhodoferax sp.
GAATTTATTCGCAATGCCGACAAATTGCTGTCAGAGGTTGAGCGACAGGACATCATTCGGTATTTGGCAGATCATCCCAAAGCCGGTGATCTGATGGAAGGCACTGGTGGCGTGAGAAAGCTCCAGTGGGGACGCGGCGGCAAAGGAAAAGCGGTGGTGTACGGGTGACCTACTATTTTCATGACGAGGCACTGCCGCTGTATTTGTTGACATTGTTTGCCAAGGGCGAACAAGCAAATCTGTCCAAGGCCGAGCGCAATGAGTTGGCCGACCTGGTCAAGATACTGGTACAGATCCGGAAAAGGAAACCATCATGAGCACTGCATTCTCAAGTATCAAAAGCGGACTACTCCAGGCCATCGAACATGCCGAAGGTCGCGCACCGCAGACCCGAGTTCACCGCCCTCGCCCCGTCGACGTCAAAGCGTTGCGCGCCAAGGTGAGCATGACACAGGAGCAATTTGCGGCACGTTTTGGTTTTTCCACCGCAACACTACGCCATTGGGAACGAGGCGACCGCGCCCCGCATGGGCCTGCGCTTGTTTTGCTCAACGTGATTGCGCATAACCCAAGCGCCGTTATTGAAGCCCTTACGGCCTAGTCGGAGAGCGAGGCAAACCGGGGGCTGAAGCTTTGACAGTGAACGCCGACCATCTTGTCGAGCTGAAAGCGGCCTGACGGCTTCTGGCCCCCCGTTTGCCCCGCTCTCCTTATCCCTCAAATCTAGCCCACTGTATATGTCTGCCGCAATGCGCGGTGCAATATCTTCCCGGTAGCAGTACGGGGCATCTGCTCGTCTGCAATGAAGTCAAAAGAAGTGGGGCATTTGAAGGCAGCGAGCCTCTCGCGGCACCAGGCGCGCAGTTCGTCGTGAGCTAGCGTCTGGCCGTTATGTGCTACGACGATGGCTTTTGCGGTTTCACCCCATTTGTCGTGGGGCACGCCAATCACGGCCACGTCGCGCACTTTGGGGTGCTGACCGATCACGGCCTCAACCTCTGAAGGGTAAATGTTCTCGCCGCCACTGATGATCATGTTGCTCTTGCGGTCAATCAGCCAAATGTAGCCATCCTCGTCGCGTCGCGCCATATCGCCTACGGAGCACCAGGTTCCATCTAGCGCCTCCGAGGTCTTTTCGGGATTCTTCCAATAGCCATCAAACATATAGGCAGTGCGTGAAAAGAGTTCCCCCACCTCGCCGTCGGCAACCTCCTGCCGTCGCTCATCGAGCAGGCGTATTTGGCCGCTGCAGGCCCATTCGCGTCCCACAGAGCCCAGCTTGCGCAGCTGCTCGTCGGGTCTCAGCAGTGTGACCCATCCTGCCTCGGTGGATCCGTACAGCTCATATAGTTGGCTGTTGGGGAACAGTTCCATGATGCCGCGCTTGGTTTCTTGGCGTGCGGGCGCCGAGGAGATCATCAGCTTGCCTACTGCACTCAGGTCAAAACGACGCTTGATGTTCTCAGGTAGCGCCAAAAGCATGATGTAGTGGGTGGGCACCAGCGATGTGAACGTCACGCGGTCTTGAGACAAGGTTTGCAGCAGGGCCTCCGCATCAAAACTGGCCCGGTCGTCAATGATGATGGTGCCGCCCATGTGCACAAACGTAGATCCAAAGTAAAGCGAATTGGCGTGGCACAGCGGCATGACCAGCAGCGCTGTGTCTTGAGACGTAAAGCCCATCTCCAGCGCCGTGGCCACGCCTATCAAGGCATTGCCACCGTGGCTGCGGATGGCTCCCTTCGGACGCCCGGTGGTGCCCGAGGTGTACATCAGCGCACACATGTCGTCGGCACTGACTGCAACTGGTGCAAGGCCCGGATGGGCCTGTGCCATCAGGCTTTCGTAGGCGGTCCAACCGGCGGGCGGCGTGGCGTCAAGGCAAACCCAGCGCTGTGGACTTAAACCGAGCTGGGAACGAAT
>JANPAZ010000572.1:0-7924 GCA_031430225.1 Rhodoferax sp.
AATCCACCGCAGGAGGGCAGCACAGCCTATAAACAGATGATGGGTCGTTTTGAAGGGCACAGTCGCACAGCCATGGGTTTTGTGTGGCTGTCTACGCCCACGGCGGGTCATGTGTCAGCAGGTACTACCCGCAGCGCCGAAGTACGGGCAGGGCGCGCCTACATGCGCCTGCAACTCAAGGCGACCGAACTGGGTCTGCAGGTACACCCCATGAGCCAGGCCCCACAGGAATTCCCGGAAATGAAGCCCTGGTACGACCGCCTTCACACGGTGCTGCTGGGTAAGCCGGCCACCGAAGAAACCGTGCAGATGTTTTGCCGTATCGGCTACTGCTCGCCCCAGCAGCACACACCGCGAAGGGCCTTGCAGGGCTTTGTGAAGGATGTGCCGAAACGGGCCTGAGATGACCCTAAAACGGACCTGAGACCGAGCTTAAAACCTGGGCAGATCCGGGTGACTGATCTGCCCGCCGCGCACCAGCATCTTGCCGTACTCCGCGCAGCGGTTCAATGTGGGGATCACTTTGCCGGGGTTAAGCAGGCCCGCTGTGTCAAACGCGCGCTTCACGCCAAACATCTGCTCGTTTTCGGCAGCGCTGAACTGTACGCACATGCTGTTGAGTTTCTCCACGCCCACGCCGTGCTCACCGGTCACCGTGCCGCCCATGGCCACGCTGGTTTCCAGAATCTCGGCCCCAAACAATTCGCAGCGATGCAATTGGTCTGCATCATTGGCGTCAAACAAAATCAGCGGATGCAGGTAGCCATCACCCGCGTGAAATACGTTCGCGCAACGCAGCTTGTATTTCTTTTCCATTTGTGCAATGGCCAGCAAAATGTCAGCCAGTCGCTTGCGCGGTATGGTGGAGTCCATGCACATGTAGTCGGGGCTGATGCGACCACTGGCAGGGAACGCATTTTTGCGCCCGCTCCAGAACTTTAATCGCTCGGCCTCGTTTTGGCTCACGGCAATCGCCGTGGCGCCGCAGCGCTTGAGAACCTCACTCATGCGGCCAATTTCTTCTTCGACCTCTTCGGGCGTACCGTCGCTTTCGCACAGCAATATGGCCTCGGCAGTCAGGTCGTAACCGGCGTGCACATAGTCTTCCACAGCGGCCGTCATCGGCTTGTCCATCATCTCCAGGCCGGCGGGGATGATGCCGGCGGCAATCACCGCTGCCACTGCGTCGCCCGCCTTGCGCAGGTCGTCAAAGCTGGCCATGATGCAGCGCGCGAGTTGTGGTTTGGGGATGAGCTTCACGGTGACCTCCGTGGTCACGGCCAGCATGCCTTCGCTGCCAATCACCACGCTCAACAAATCGTAGCCCGGCGCGTCCAGTGCATCGCTGCCAAACTCGACGGGCTCGCCCTCGGCCGTGAAACCCTTCACCTTGAGCACGTTGTGCACGGTCAGGCCGTACTTCAGGCAGTGCACGCCGCCTGAATTTTCGGCCACGTTGCCACCGATGGTGCAGGCAATCTGGCTGGACGGGTCGGGCGCGTAATACAGGCCGTAAGGCGCCGCCGCTTCGCTAATGGCCAGGTTACGCACGCCACACTGGACGACAGCCGTTCGGCTCAGCACGTCTACCTTGAGGATTTTGTTGAATTTGGCAAGGCTCATGGTGACGCCCATGGCGTGCGGCATGGCGCCCCCCGACAGCCCTGTGCCGGCGCCGCGCGCCACCACAGGCACATTCATCGCGTAACAGGTCTTGAGCACGGCCTGCACCTGAGCCTCGGTTTCCGGCAACGCCACGACCAGCGGGCGCTGGCGGTAGGCGGTCAGGCCATCGCATTCGTAAGGGGTCGTGTCTTCGCTGTTCCACAGCAATGCATGTTGAGGTAGGGCGGCAGACAGCCCACGTATAACCTGGGCTTGCAGCTCTGCTTTTTGTAGCAAATTATGCTCATTGGCGTGTACGGATGCGTTCATGGCTCTGGCTTATCAGTGGCGAAGTCCCCCACTTTACGCCAGATACAATTCCCGCCTCATTTCGCTATAGGGGCTCCGCCTTGTCAGACCGTCTCAAAGTGCTGTCGCAGTACCTTTTGCCCAAACAAGCGCTGACAGCTTTTGGGGGCTTGATCGCCTCTGCCAAGGCCGGCGGCGCCACGACCCGGTTGATCCGGTGGTTTGTCGGCAAGTATGGGGTGAACATGGGCGAAGCCGCCAACCCAGACATCGCCAGCTACGCCAGTTTTAACGAGTTTTTCACCCGCCCGCTCAAGGCCGGTGCGCGTCCGCTGGCCCATGCCGAGCTGGTTTGCCCGGTGGATGGGGCCATCAGCCAGTTCGGAGCCATCGAACTCGATCAAATCTTTCAGGCCAAGGGTCACAGTTACTCCACCACGGCGCTGGTCGGAGGCGACGCGGCGCTGGGCGCGCAATTTAACGACGGGATTTTTGCCTGCCTGTATTTGAGCCCGCGTGACTACCACCGCATCCACATGCCATGCGATGGCGTTTTGACGCGCATGATCTACGTGCCGGGTGATCTGTTTTCGGTCAACCCCGTGACCGCCCGTGGCGTGCCGGGCCTGTTTGCCCGCAACGAGCGCGTGGTGTGCGTGTTTGATTCGGCGCGCGGGCCGTTTGTTCTGGTGCTGGTCGGTGCCACCATCGTGGGCAGCATGGCCACCGTCTGGCATGGCCAGATCAACCCGCCCAGGGGGGGTGTGGTGCGCGACTGGCGGTATGGAGGCCATGGCGAAAAATCCGTGGCACTCAAAAAGGGCGACGAGATGGGCCGCTTTTTGCTTGGATCCACCGTCGTCATGCTGTTTCCCAAGCCTGCCAGCGGTCAAGCGCCGACGTTCAACGCTGCCTGGCAGCCGGGGCGTGCCATCCGCCTCGGCGAAGCCATGGCCAGCGTCTAGCGCTCTCGCTCGGCTTACTGCGTGGGCTTGACGCCATTGGTGCTGACCTGCACGCGGGCAGCCGTCAACTTATTGTCTTCCGCCACAAGCGCCGCAATGAAGATGGTCTCGCCGGGTTTGATATCTGAGCGATTGCCAGGGATCGCCTGGGACATTGGCGTGTTGGGTGGAACAATGACTTTGACGGTGCCCGACTTGTAGTTGAGAACGAGCTCGGAACCGTTGGTCGACAGTGCCTGACCTTCTAGCGTCGCATTGGTCATGGTCGCGTTTGGCGCGAGATCGAATGACGACAGCCCCAAGGCGGCCGTGGCTGGAATGGGCCGGATGTCAATGGCGACCGTCTCACCGTCTGCACGTTTGACGGTGGTGACGCCCAGCGACATTCCCGGCTTGATGTCTGCGAGGGTAATTGCCTTGGTCCCTGACACGGCAACATTGTCCGGTAAGGCAACCTGTACTGCACCGGCATCACGTGACTGGACCGAGATTACCTTTCCGTCAAATGCAGTCACGGTGCCGCGGATATTCACGCGCTGCGGTGTCTGGGCAACGGCGCTTCCCGCCAAAACGAGCGTGGCCAACAAGGTGCTGAAGAAGGGAAATCGCATGGTGGTGTTCCTCTGTGGATAGTGCCGGGACGGCGGGCAATTCTTGGGTCTGATCACCTCGGGCTAGATTGGTTCCCGCTGCCATGACGGAGTTTCACTCTGCGGGATTAAGATGGAATACATTTGTGGCATTTCCACCCCCCGTTTTATCCAACCTAGTTGAGTCCCATGGCTGAAAAGAAATCCAAGATCATTTACACCCTCACGGACGAAGCGCCTTTGCTGGCGACTTGCGCCTTTTTGCCCATCATCCGGACGTTTACTGCGCCGGCCGGCATTGATGTGGCCGAGAGCGACATTTCCGTGGCGGCCCGCGTGCTGGGTGAATTCCCGGAATTTCTGACGGCAGAGCAGAAAGTGCCGGACAACCTGGCCGAGCTGGGCAAGCTCACCCTGCTGCCCGACACCAACATCATCAAGCTGCCCAATATCAGCGCCTCAGTGGGCCAGTTGATCGCCTGTATCAAGGAACTGCAGGGCAAAGGCTATGCCATCCCTGACTTCCCGGAAGCGCCCAAGACTGAAGAAGAAAAAGCCATCCGCGCCCGCTATTCCAAGTGCACAGGCAGTGCGGTCAACCCGGTGCTGCGCGAAGGTAACTCTGACCGCCGCGCACCGAAGGCAGTGAAGGAATACGCGCGTAAGAATCCCCACTCGATGGCCGAGTGGAGCCAGGCGTCGCGTTCGCACGTTTCGCACATGCACCACGGCGACTTCTACCATGGCGAAAAGTCCATCACCCTGGATAAAGCCCGTGACGTGAAGATGGAACTGATCACCAAGAGCGGTAAAACGGTGGTGCTCAAGCAAAAAGTGTCATTGCTCGATCGTGAAGTGATCGACAGCATGTTCATGAGCAAGAAGGCACTGGTCGAGTTCTACGAAAAGGAAATCGATGACGCTTTCAAGACAGGCGTGATGTTCTCCCTGCACGTCAAAGCCACCATGATGAAGGTGTCGCACCCCATCGTCTTTGGCCACTGCGTCAAGATTTTCTATAAAGATGCGTTTGCCAAACACGGCAAGCTCTTTGAAGAGCTGGGGGTCAACGTCAACAACGGTATGGCCAATCTGTACGACAAGGTCGCTACGTTGCCGCAAAGCAAACAGGACGAAATCAAGCGTGACCTGCACGCCTGTCATGAGGGACGCCCTGAGTTGGCGATGGTGGATTCCGCCAAGGGCATCACCAACTTTCACTCGCCCAACGACATCATTGTGGATGCGTCCATGCCCGCCATGATCCGCAACGGCGGCAAGATGTGGGGGGCCGATGGCCGCCTGAAGGACGTGAAGGCCGTGATGCCCGAATCCACCTTTGCCCGCATCTACCAGGAAATCATCAACTTCTGCAAATGGCACGGCAACTTCGACCCGACAACCATGGGCACGGTGCCCAACGTGGGTTTGATGGCCCAACAAGCTGAAGAATACGGTTCGCACGACAAGACGTTTGAGATGACAGAAGATGGTGTTGCCAACATTGTGGACTTGGCCACCGGCGAAATCTTGCTGAGCCAGGACGTGGAAGAGGGCGATATCTGGCGCATGTGCCAAGTCAAGGACGCGCCGATCCGTGACTGGGTCAAGTTGGCAGTTACCCGTGCGCGCAACTCCGGCATGCCTGTCGTGTTTTGGCTCGACGCGTATCGCCCGCACGAGGCGCAGCTCATCACCAAGGTGAAGATGTACCTGCATGAGCACAACACGGTCGGTCTGGATATCCAGATCATGAGCCAGGTGCGTGCCATGCGTTACACCCTGGAGCGCGTGGTTCGCGGCCTGGACACCATCAGCGCCACGGGCAATATCCTGCGCGACTACCTGACCGACCTGTTCCCCATCATGGAACTGGGCACCAGCGCCAAGATGCTGTCTGTTGTGCCTTTGATGGCCGGTGGCGGCATGTATGAAACCGGTGCCGGCGGCTCGGCGCCCAAGCATGTGCAGCAATTGGTGGAAGAAAACCACCTGCGGTGGGATTCGCTGGGCGAGTTCCTGGCGCTGGCCGTGAGTCTGGAAGATCTCGGCATCAAGACGGGTAACGAAAAGGCCAAGGTGCTGGCCAAAACGCTGGACGCGGCCACCGGCAAGCTGCTGGACAATAACAAGAACCCCAGCCCCAAGACCGGTCAGCTCGACAACCGCGGCAGTCAGTTCTACCTGGCCATGTACTGGGCGCAAGAGCTTGCCGCACAAACGCAAGACAAAGAGTTGGCTGCCCGCTTTACCAGCCTTGCCAAGGGCCTGACCGACAACGAGCAGAAGATCACCGACGAACTGAGGGCCGTGCAGGGCAAGCCAGTCGATATTGGTGGCTACTACCTCGCAGATCGCGCAAAGGTTACAGCGGTGATGCGCCCGAGTGCGACGTTGAATGCTGTGCTTGAGGCCGCAAAGGCCTGATGCTGCTTCGGGCCTGAGAGGCCCGCGAGACCAACCTAGCCGCTGCAGGGTCTCGGTCACCGCATGAAAGTCTTCTACGGCTGGAAGATGGTGGCTGCTGCGTTCGGCATCCAGTTCGTGATTGCGGCTGTGTTGACCCAGTCACTGGGCCTGTACATTGCCGTCCTGGCCGATGAAATGGGCTGGAGTAAGACCACGCTTTCCGGTGCAGCGGCCCTGCAATCGGTGGAGTCCGCCATCATTGGCCCCTTGATGGGCTGGATGATAGACAGGTTTGGGCCGCAAATCATGATCCGCTGGGGCATTTTGTTCTTGAGCGGCGGTCTTTTTCTGTTAAGCCAGGTCAGCTCGGTTGCCACGTTTTATGCGTCTGCGGTGATGATGGCGATCGGTGCCAGCCTCGCCGGCTATTTTCCGCTGTCGGTTGCCATGGTGCAATGGTTTGAAAAGCACCGCGCACGGGCTCTGTCCGTGATGACTTTGGGGATGGCTCTGGGCGGGCTTATCGTGCCGCTGGCGGCCTGGTCGATGCAGCATTGGGGTTGGCGCGAGACGGCTGTCGGTGCCGGTGTGCTGGCGCTGGTTGTGGGCATGCCGCTGGCGGGCGTCATCCGTCGCCGTCCGCAAGACCATGGCGAACATGTGGATGGCATTCCCCCCCAACCATCCGATGCTGCAACAGGCGCTGAAGACCCAGTGCTCAGCGGGCAGCGTGAGTTCTCGGTGGCGCAGGCCATCCGGACCAAGGCCTTCTGGCTGCTGGCCATCGGGCACGGCATGGCCCTGCTGGTAGTGACGGCGGTCAATGTGCACGCCATCAGCCACATGAAGGAGGGCCTGGGTTACTCGGTGGCAACAGCGGGTTGGGTCGTCATGCTGCTGACTGTTGCCCAGGTGGTGGGCATTTTGATCGGCGCGGTTATTGGCGACCGCTTTGAAAAGCGCAAACTTGCAGCCATTTGCATGGTGTCGCATGCCATTGGATTGCTGTTTTTGACCTATTCGACCCACATGGCCGAATTGCTCGCCTTTGCAGTGTTCCATGGTATCGCCTGGGGTTTGCGGGGCCCGTTTATGCAGGCAATCCGTGCAGATTATTTCGGTCGCAAGGCGATTGGCCAGATTCTCGGTATTTCTTCCGTGATTTTGGCGGTCGGACAGGTGGCCGGGCCCCTGGTGGCTGGTGTGCTGGCCGACCTGACCGGCGATTACCGGCTCGGCTTCACCGTGCTGGCGTTGATTGCCGCCATGGGCTCGGTGGCGTTCATGCAGGCTACCAAACCGGCACTGCCCAGGTCTTGATGACCGTTGCAGCGATACTCTTTTACCGGTTGCACACCATTTCGAGGAGACTTGTGCCATGAACTATGACCATCTACTGGTTTCAACCGATGGGCCTATTGCCACCATCACGCTAAATCGGCCCGACAAACGCAACGCGCTGGCGCTACCGATGATCCGCGAGTTGCACCGGGCGTTTGAAGCAGTTGGCGACTCCGACGCGCGTGGCGTGATCCTTGCCGCCAACGGCCCGGTGTTTAGCGCCGGGCATAGCTTCAGTGACATGGCGGGCGTCACGCTGGCGCAGGCACGAGAGCTATTTGACGTGTGCCGCGCCATGATGGACGCGATGCAGGCGATGCCGCAGCCCGTCATCGCCAAAGTTCATGCACTTGCCACCGCAGGTGGCTGCCAACTGGTCGCCAGTTGCGATCTGGCGGTGGCGTCGGAGCAAGCCTCTTTCGCCATTCCCGGCGGCAAGGCCGGCCAGTTTTGCCACACGCCCCTGGTCGCAGTGGCGCGCAACCTGGGCCGCAAACGCGCACTGGAAATGGCCATGACAGGTGACCCGATCGATGCCAAGACCGCTTCTGATTGGGGCCTGATCAACCGCTGTGTGCCGCATGCCGATCTGGACGCCGCCACACTGGACCTGATCCGGCGCGCGACTCGCGGCGGCGCATTGTCCAAAGCCATGGGCAAAGCGGCGTTCTATCGCCAGATCGACATGGCGCAACCGCAGGCCTA
>JANPAZ010000573.1:0-1584 GCA_031430225.1 Rhodoferax sp.
ACTTGGTGAGCAGTTCGGCCACAACGTGGTGGTTGAGAACCGCCCCGGCGGCAATGGCGTGATCGGTGCCGACGCCGTGGCCAAGGCCCCGGCTGACGGCTACACCCTGCTGTTCAATGCCAGCACGTTTGTCACCGCGCCTATGACCATGAAGTCCGTCCCCTACAAGGTTCAGACCGACTTTTCGCCCATCGCACTCGTGGCCTCGGCGCCGCTGTCCGTCGCCATCAGCAACAAGGTGGGCGTGAGCGACATCAAGGGCCTGGCCGCAACCGCCAAGGCCAACCCGGGCAAATTCAACTTTGCGGTGGGCTCAATCGGCTCGGCCGGGCATCTTTGCACCGTCAAGCTGGAGCAGGCCACGGGCACCACGCTGACCGTCGTGCCCTACAAAGGAACCGGCCCGGCCATGACCGACCTGGTGGGTGGCCAGATCGAGGGATTCATTGACCCGGTGCTGGGTTCGGTACAGTTCCACAAGAGCGGCCAGGTCAAGGTGGTGGGTGTCACATCTGCCAAGCGCCTGCCCAACCTGCCGGACGTAGCCACGGTGGGCGAAACCCTGCCTGGCTTTGAATGTGCCAGCTGGTACGGCCTGTGGGCACCCGCCAAGGCGCCCGCTGATGTGGTGCAAAAGATCAACGCGGCGGTGAACAAGGCCTTGTCCGGCGACATGCGCGACCGCCTGATCGCCGACGGTATCGTGCCCGCTGGTGGCAGCGTGGCTGACTTCACCAAGTTCCAGAGCGACGACATTGCCATCTCCGGCAAGATCATTGCAGACAAAAAAATTACGCTCGAATAAGCCATGCATGACAGCCCGTTGCCTGTCGCTCCGCATATCGGCCCGGATATCGCGCCGCACGTCGCTCAGCGCATAGCATTCGTCACCGGCACGAGTTCCGGCATCGGGCTGGCCATTACGCGCCGGTTGCTGGCCGACGGCTGGCTGGTGCAGGGTTTTGATCGCGCGCCTGCCGCTCTGGTGGATGCCAAATTTTCAAGCCTGGCCTTGGACCTGACGGATGGTGCGCAAATCGACAGTGCGCTTGACGCCGCCCTGTCGTCGCTCAACATCAATGCAGACGGCACAGCAAAGCGACGCGTCCCGGGCGCGCTGGTTCACGCCGCAGGTCTGCTTCGTGTAGCTCCACTCGGAACACTTGACCCCGCTGACGGTGAAGCCATGTGGCGCCTGCACGTTGATGCAGCCACGCGCCTGGCCAACCGCCTGCTACCCGCCATGCAAGCCGCAGGCGCAGGGCGCATGGTGATGGTGGGAAGCCGGGTATCAAGTGGCATTGCCGGGCGCAGCCAGTACGCCGCCAGCAAGGCCGCTCTGCTGTCGCTGGCACGCAGCTGGGCGGCAGAATCCATAGCAAAGGGTGTCACGGTCAACGTTGTGTCGCCCGCCGCCACTGACACGCCGATGCTGGTGGACCCGGCACGCACAGGCACGGCGCCACGACTGCCACCCATTGGCAGGTTGATCAAGCCTGAAGAAGTTGCGGCGCTCGTCGCCTTTTTGTTGTCGGAGGATGCCGCCGCCATTACCGGGCAGGACATCGCCGTGTGCGGTGGGTC
>JANPAZ010000574.1:0-2576 GCA_031430225.1 Rhodoferax sp.
CTGATTCTGCGCCACGGTGGGCGCTGCGCCACGGTCTTTTGCACTCATGAAGTAAGCAGCGCCAGCCCCCGCGATAAGCACGGCGGCAATGCCACCGACCAGCATGCCATTCGAGGCGGATTTCCCGCTCTTCGCACCGGCTGCCAAGTCGACGTGTGGCGCTACATCGGGCTGCGGCGTGGCTCGGGCAGCTACCGGCACCTCAATGGGCGGGGATGCGGGCATTGACGGCGGCAGTGGCGGCGGCGTTGCGGCCTGTTGCGGTGCCACAGACGCCATGGGTCGGGTCAGATTGACCACGGTCGCATCGGCGATGGCAGCAGCGCCCTGTGGGTTAACCAGGGTTTCGTCCGCCCCCTGATTCTTGACCGCCGAGCCGATGGCCAGAGCAAATTCTCTAGCGCTCTGGAACCGGTCTGCCGGATTTTTGGCGATGGCTTTTTTGACCACAGCATCCCATGCAGCAGGCAGCGTCAGATTCAGAGTGGATGGAGGCAGCGGCTCTTCCCGGAGCACTTTGTACATGATGGTTGTGGTGTTGCCGGTGAAGGGCTTCTCGCCTGTCAAAAACTGGTACAGGATCACGCCACAGGAAAAGAGGTCGCTGCGGCCATCGACTGTCTGGCCCATGAACTGTTCGGGCGACATGTACGACGGCGTGCCCATCACGGTGCCAGCTTGTGTCAGTTCAGACGTTTCGATTCTCGCAATGCCGAAATCAGCGACCTTGATCTTGCCGTCCGCAAGCATGATCAGATTGGCGGGCTTCATGTCACGGTGGGTGACGCCTTTGGAATGCGCGTGGTCCAGCGCATCCAGAATTTCGCCCATGATGCGTTCAACTTCTTTCAAAGGGAAGCGTTCGCTACCGTCGAAATAGTCCTTGAGCTCGCGGCCTTTGACAAACTCCATGGCGATAAAGGCAACGCGCTCGCCTTCGCCGGGCTGGCCATTGGGTCCCGCGACCATGGTGCTGTCGTCCTCGGCGACAACTTCGCCATAGTCATACACCGCCACAATGCCGGGGTGATTCAGGCGGCCTGCTGCCTGCGCTTCGCGCTTGAAGCGTGCCAGCACGTCTTTGACCTCTGCACTGTTGAGTTGGGCCGGCAAGATGGTCTTGATGGCCACGGTGCGTTCAATGACCGGGTCAAAACCCTCGTAAACGATACCCATGGCCCCTTTGCCGAGCTCCCGGCGAATCAGGTATTTACCGAGTTTGGTCAGTGTCGGCATGTGGCTTCCCTGGTAATTTGATTCTGAAGACGGTTTGCAACTGAGACGTGTGACTTACTTGTGTTTGGCGTCAATGTCCCAGACGGCGGTTTGCACCAGGCGCTGGATCATGGTGTCCAGACCGACACCTCCCTTGGCACTTTGCGAAATGCCCATCACGCTGGAACCGGTTGCGCCCACTTCCATCTTGAGTTCCTTGTAGCCCTGGGCAACCTGCACTGTGGTGTTGGCATTCATGATCTTGTAGCGCATGCCGACCAGCCAGACGCCAGTGGCTTCCCGCGTCTGCACAGTGCCCACCACGCCGCCAGCCGCCGAGCCCGCGCGGGTGCCACTGAGGCCGCTGATCAAACCCCCAATGGCACGGCCGTCAAAGCCCTTCTGGTTCTCGGCAATTTGCTCCGCTTTCAGGATGTCAAACTTGACGATCCATTTGGTCGTCTTGAGTTTGCCGGGCGACAGCGCCTTGCGTGCCGCTTTGGGGTCACCCAAGTTGAAGGCCAGCGTGACTTCATTGAGCAGACTGCCCAGGTTGGCGCGCTCCAGCACGGTGAAATTGGCTTGTGACAATTCCAGCTCGCCAAAGTCGGCAATATTGTTGGGCGAGAACTTCTGGGTGAAAGTGGCGTTGCTGCTCTTGATTTCACCCGGAATGACGATGAGTGCCGGGCCTTTCTTCTTGATGTTCTTGTATTCGACTTCCTTGTAGGCCGCCGCGTCTGCGGCCGCATTGGCTTTCTCTGACGTTGAACTGCCTGCGGTCGGCGAGGCGTTGCCAAATGTGGGGCCGGATGCAGGCGCAGGGGCAGACGCCTGAGCTGGCGCTGCTGCAGTGGGCGCCAGTGTCTGGCTTGAGTTGCCCGAGGTGGCTGGACCGGAAGTCTGGCAGGCTGTCAGGGTGAACGCCAATAGGGACGTCATCAAAGCAAATTTGAGCGGCCGGATCTGTGTCGCCATGATGACTCCTGAATAATGTAGATGCTGCTTCGCGGCGGGCTTTACTTGTACTTGGCGTCAATGTCCCACACGGCGGTCTGCACCAGACGCTGCACCATGGTGTCCAAGCCTACGCCACCCTTGGCACTTTCACCGATGCCCATGACGCTGGTGCCAGTGGCGCCTACTTCCATTTTCAGTTCCTTGTAGCCTTGTGCCACCTGCTCGGTGGTGTTGGCATCCATGATCTTGTAGCGCATGCCAATGAGCCAGACGCCTGTGGAGTCTTGTGTCTGCACCGAGCTGGTGACCCGACCGGCCACCGCACCGCCCATTCCACCGCCCAGCATGCCCATCAGGCCGCCAATGGCGCGACCATCAAAGCCTTTCTTGTTCTCTGCAAT
>JANPAZ010000575.1:0-5362 GCA_031430225.1 Rhodoferax sp.
AAGGTTTACGAAACCCTGAGTTCACGTTTGACCGTTGAAAAGAAGGAAACCGAAATCTCGGGGCTGCTGGCGCTGGTGGCGGCCGTGCTGGCCATCACATCGGCCGCGCTCTCGCTGCTCTGGTTCAACCGGATTTTGTGAGGCGCGAAAACACGCCAGTGCGTGTGCCAAGATTCCGCTGCAAGTTCAGGTTAGCTGGTTGAATTCAGCCCGATACATGGTCGATCCGTTCACGTCGGCGCCGGCGGATTGCAGGTAAATCGGAATCCGCTGGCCTGAAGGGGCGTGACGAAGGTTCTGAGTGCCATCAAAAATTGCAACATCCCCCGCAGCAACAAACACCAATGTGAATTGCTCCAAGCGTCCACCGGCATGGTGTTGCTCAATATCGCGAAGTATAACCTCTTTTGGGCCGGTCGATGTTGGATGAATGAACCGCTGGCCTACATACTGCCGCCACGCGCTATGCCCTGAACTCGCCTCCAGATCTGGAAAGCGTTGAAGTCGATGCATCGACAGCCTTGAGCCCGACGCCTGCGACCCCGCGGTGGTAGCACTCGCCATACCCACTGCCACGGTTGAGCAACCACTCAAAATGAAATCACGCTTCTTCATAAATGTTCTCCTTGGTGGGTGACAGGGCACCCGCAGTTTGTCGCCAAACCATGTACTGGTGCAGCCCTTGCTGCGGACCGACAGGCTGAAACCCCAGCCTGTCATAAAGACGTCGGGCTGGATTCCCCTGTTCCACGTGAATGGTCAATTTCAGGTTCGCCTGAGACGCCTCACTCATGAGCCTTGCCAAGCATATTCCACCAATGCCGCGACTACACCAACCTGGCAATATGGCTATGTCCAGAACATGAATCTCTTCAGTCCGCCGATCAACCCAGAGTCGACCCACTTCAACGGTCTGGCCCTGTGACGTGACTTCAATGACTGAATGTTCCGATGCTGGCCAATGGTGCCGGTAATGTGTGGTCTGCGCATTGAATTGCATCTGCACAAATCTATCGCGGGTCGCTTCGTCCCAATCGGTCAGCGCCAGTTCTGCGGCGCGGGTGAATCCATAAACCCGCAACAACAGGCCCTCATCTGACACGGCGACTGGACGCAACGTAACGGTCTCGGATGTCATAGCCGGGGCCTTCAACTCCGGGGCGGGAAGATGCCCTGCAAAGCGATGCAGAACATCATGCCCAAGTAAGGTTGGCGGTTTTCATGAGCCTGGGTCCCATTTATCGTTCCACCCGTGCTCAGTAGCGCATCGGGGGCCATGGCTGCTGTCGCACCTGGAATGCGATAGGCCGACGCGCCATTTCCGGTGGGTGCGGGCATCTTGTCGGAGGGGCTACCTGACGACGAAGAAGCTGTTGAAATCAACTGATGGCTGTGGGAGGGAATCTCAGCCGTCAGCAAAGTAACTTTCGCCACCCCACCAGTCTCACCAAGCTGTCGCGAGGAGAGCCCCGGCCCCTGACCGGCACCGATACCAAATGAGCCCTGTAAATTCGGCAGCGCAAAGTTACTGCGTCCGTCACCACCATAATTCGTACCGAGAAGCGAAAACAATGCCGTGTTTTGGGAAATCGGTAGCAGTTGGCCGTCGCAAGCGGCCCATCCAACAGGGGCAAAATTGCAGCCCAAGATACGAATTTCTGCGACAAATGGATCAGCCATGTTGATGCCCTCAGTTCTGGCTCGGGAAAATCCCGAACAGCGAGATGATGTAGTTGATGCCGAGAAACGGTGCCATGTTCTCGTGCGGCTGTGAACCGCCCTGTGGGCTGACAGCCTGCGCCGCCATGGGAGTCGTGGACCCTTGCACAAAACCTCCATACAAATTCACATTGTTAGCCGCCAAGACGCCACCCACACCTGAAGCCCCAGATGGCAAGGCACTGCTTGCCTTCATGACATGTGTATGTACCGGAACTTGAGCAGCCGTCAAGGTTACGGTTTCGGTGCCACTTTGTTCGCCGATTGAGCGAGCCCCGAGCCCCGGCCCCTGGCCCTGATGGACGGGCACCCTACCCCGTAGGTCTGGCAACGCAAACGTGTTCTGTCCATCGCCACCATAGGTGGTTCCAATCAACGCAAACAAGGCGTCATTTTGGGAAATGGCCTGCAAAGAGCCATCACAAAACGCCCAGCCATTGGGCGCGAAGTTGCCTGCAAAGATTCGAATCTCGCCAATGAAAGGTTGTGACATAAGCGGCCTCCTTAATTTCGGCGATTAATTCCGGGATGGGAAGATGCCCTGAAGCGCTATGCAAATATTCAGAACGCTATAGGGTTGCATATTGTTGTGTGGTTGGTTCCCGCCTACGGGTCCAACCGCCTGAGGGCTCATCTGGGCATCCGCACTGCCACCGGGGCCATAAATCGCCATGCCACCCCGCGCTCGCGCCGCGGGCAACGCGTTTCCAGGCATGTTCCCGTTGGCAAAGTCGGTCGATGTGTTCAGGTTATGCCGATGCGCGGGCATTTCCGCCACTGTGAGCGTCACCGCTTCTACGCCACCTTGCTGACCCTGGACGATATTGTTGTTACTTTCGCGATGCACCGGCGCACGGCCTTGCATATTCGGCAACGCAAAATTCTGTACGCCATTGCCACCGTAGTTCGTGCCCAGCAAAGAGAAAAGCGCCTGATTCTGGTTGATCGGCAATAGCTGCCCATTGCATTGGGCCCAGCCCCTAGGAGCGAAACTAAAAGCCAAAATTCTTATTTCAGAGAGATAGGGAGTTGCCATGGAATATCCTTTCGGGAAATTATGGGCAATGTGTCGGGTTGAGACGGACTCGCGTGACTACATCTGCGCTAGCTGAACACGGCTTCGTAGCAGGCGCCTGAAGCATCTGCACTCACCGGCACCAGGAAAATATCCATTGGTTGTGAGTCACTGTCATGCGCCACACGATAAATGCTCTGAGGAAGCACGGGCGACGCAGGACCTTTGAACAGCAACGAGAACGGCTGACGCCCCTCGAAAGGCGGTGTGGGCAGCCGCTTCACTTCAAGCAATTCAGCGGACAACGAACTGGTATCGTCACCATGAAGTACGAACCGCTTGCCCTGCAAAGGGGCAAAGTGCTCCAGATTGAATTCAGCCATTGCTGCCGGTCTCTTAATGCCCAGCCTTCGCATTTGCGCTTCGTCGGCTCACGACGCGCACCGCAGCCAACCCGACTGCAGCAAGAACAAGGGTGCCTGGTTCGGGAACGTCATTGGGTGGCGGGGGCGGTGGCTGG
Source organism: Rhodoferax sp. (assembly GCA_031430225.1). Classification (GTDB taxonomy): domain Bacteria; phylum Pseudomonadota; class Gammaproteobacteria; order Burkholderiales; family Burkholderiaceae_C; genus JANYCG01. The sequence continues at coordinate 3,255 of JANPAZ010000575.1, forward strand.
TCGAGCGTGGACAAGATATCAATGCGGAATTCGGCGAAATTTAATGAGTTACCTCCAGGACGATCCTTGAAAAGCAGATCGTCGAGGTTGAAGACCAGCGTGTCCAGCGAAGAATTGCTGTCTGAGTCAATGAGGGACACACCAACACCGCTTAAAACGCCGCTGAATCCTAAAGGCGAAGTCGCATAGTCGTCGAAGGCGTAAACGGTAATCCCGGTTAGAGTGCTACCCAAAATACCAAGGCCACTCAATTCGTATCGCGCATGTAAACCACCGAGTCCAAGATAACCAGTACCTCCGGCGTCATTGCCCTGGGCAGCACGGATGCGAATTGAGTTATTCGAGTTATCAGTGCTGAGTGCAATCTGTTCGCCAGGAAGCATGAAAGTGCCAATCTCACCACTACCAAACGTATTGATCGGATTTCCATAGTCCAAAATGTCGCTCTTTGTGAACTGAGTCGAATCGCCTGTTATGCCACCTGGCGCAATCAGTCTCACATTGATAGGAGGAATGGTGACCAGGTCGGCCCATGCCGGAAACGACAACACTGTTGCAACACAAACCATAGCAAAACCAGCCAGCCTCGGCCGCGACTTGTGCGCCGTCTTCGCTTCAAAATTTCGACACTTGTCGGATTCTCGAGCAAACCAAGTTTTCATTGACATGTCATTTCCCGATGTAAGCAACAAAGATCCACTAACTTACCGGCACCGGCAAATCAGTCAGCCTAAACTGCTACGCAAAAAGCAGGCCAGGAATGTAAAACATATAACAATCATGGAGTTGCGCCTTGCCGCATGCTCCAGAGGATCCCTTGTGTAAAAGCTATCGACAGCGGGTAAACCCTTCGCGCGGTTGATCTTGTCAAACTACGCCAGCGCCTGCTCAAAGTCCGCCAGCAAATCCGCCGTATCTTCCAGCCCCACTCAGGCAATGTCCACATGACATGAAAGGAACCAACACCAAAATCTTCCAAAGCCTTTGGAAAAATTAATAATGTATTTTTACCAGTGTATAGATAAAATACATGGATGTATCAACGCTTAGCCCAATATAGTCTCACCACTTTGACAGCCCAATTTCCCGCTGTCGTTTTGCTCGGCCCCCGCCAAGTGGGTAAAACCACGCTGGCTTTGGCGCAAAAAGAAATCTACCCCAGTGCCTACTATCTGGATCTGGAACTGCCATCTGCACAAAGGCAGTTAGATGACCCTGAGGCGTTTTTCATGGCGCACCAGAACCAGTTGGTGATTCTGGACGAGGTGCAGCGCAAGCCTGAGCTTTTCAGCGTTTTGCGGGGGGTCATTGACCAGCGTCGGCGCGGTGGCGAGGCAGCGGGTCAGTTTCTTCTGCTGGGGTCTGCATCGGGCGTGCTGCTACAGCAATCCAGCGAAAGTCTGGCGGGTCGGGTTGCGCAGATAGAACTCACGCCGTTCCTCGCACAAGAAGTCTTGGGTGACACCTTTACCGTACAGCAATCGAGCGCCTATATGAACAGCTTGTGGGTTCGCGGTGGGTTCCCCTTGGCCTGGTTGGCTCAGGATGACGCAGCCAGTTTGACCTGGCGCGAGGTGTTCATCACCACCTACCTGGAAAAAGACATTCCAGCACTCGGGCCACGGATTCCTGCCACGACCCTGCGCCGCCTGTGGACCATGCTGGCCCATAACCAGGGGGAGCAGCTGGACCAATCAAAGCTGGCCTCTGCGCTTGCCATCAGTGGCCAGACGGTGGGGCGCTATATCGACCTGTTGTGCGACCTGATGCTGGTGCGCCGCCTGCCTGCGTGGAGTGGCAACGTAGGCAAGCGCCTGGTGCGCGCACCCAAGGTCTATGTGCGCGATAGCGGTCTGGTGCATGCCCTGCTCGGCCTGCAAGGGCTGGATGCGCTTTTGGGCCACCCGGTGGCTGGGGCGAGTTGGGAAGGTTTTGTGATTGAACAGCTCATCGCAGCAGCACCGCATGCCCAGGCCAGTTTTTACAGAACCAGCAACGGTGCAGAAGTCGATTTGGTACTGGAATTTCGCAATGGGGAGACCTGGGTAATTGAGGTCAAACGCTCGTCCGCACCCACCGTCTCAAAAGGTTTTTACATTGCCGCCGTG
>JANPAZ010000576.1:0-3564 GCA_031430225.1 Rhodoferax sp.
GTGCCCAGGGTGATGTAGCCGCGCTGTAGCGCTGGCAGTGGGCTGACGTCTCCCATGTTGGGGCCGGGTCGGTACACGGCGTAGGGGCTGTCTTTGAGTCGCCAGGGTTCTTCCGAGAAGAGGTGTTCGCTGCCCGCAGGCACGCTGGCGTTATCTGTGAGGTAGTAGTCAATGGCCCGCAGGCCCGTGGTGTAGCCGTAGCCCATCCAGCTCAGCGATACGGGAGCCGGCTTTCTGGCAAATACGCCCAGACGGTTGCCCGAGGTGTGGCCTGCCAGGTCCACCAGGATGTCAATGCCGTCGGCGCGGATTCTCTGGGCCAGTGCCGCGTCGCTCATGCCGCGGGTGGGGATCCAGTGTTCGACGTAGCCTTTGTAGCGCGCAGTGACCGGGTCTTCCTGGGTCAACTCGGCATAGGCATAAATATCAAACCGGCTTCGGTCTTGGTGCGCAAGGAGCGGCTCCATGAAAAAAGTACACGCATGGCTCCGGAAGTCAGGCGACACATAGCCAACCTTGATGCGCCGCCCCGATGCCGCGCTGTTTGAATGACCTACCCACTCCTGTCGATAAGGTTCACCAAACTTATTCTCGTACTCTTGATAGGCCTCGTAGATCTGCTCGGCATTTTTGTCTGGGTCGTAATTAAGAACAAACAGAAGATTGTCAAACGCGATCCGGTAATCGGGCTTTGAATCAACTGCCTTGCGCAGGGCATGCAATGCTTTGTCGATCTCACCATGGGCATTGAAGATACCGCTGAGGTTATTCCAGGCTTCTGCGAAATCAGGCTTGTGATGCAACGCTTGTTCAAAACACGCGTTCGCCAAGTGAATGTCGCCGTTGGCGTTGTAGGCTAGCCCCAGATTATTGAGCGCTTCAGCATAGTCTGGCTTGACGGTAACGGCAGCGCGCAGCGCAACGATGGCCTCGGGTGTCTGCCCCAATTCAAAGTGCGCCCGACCGAGATTACACAAAGCTTCGGCGTCGTCCGGCAGCAGTTCAGCGGCACGTTTTTTTGCCTCCAGGGCTTCGTCTTTGCGGCTCTGCGGCTGCAGCATGGTCCCCAGTGCTTTCCACGCAAAGCCACTTTGAGGCGAAAGCTCGATCATGGACCGCGCCGCCGCCTCACCTTTCACATAGTCACCTTGATTGAACAAGGCCACCAAGGCGTTTTTCTCCTGCAGTGAAGGTTCACGCACCGGTACGGCCACCCGATCTGGCTCGCTTCCAGGGACCAGGACGCGTTCGGCCAGCGAATTGAACATGGCGAGCGACAAACCTTGCGCCTGTGCGATCGGTAAAACTTGCGCAGCCAATGCATGCTGGCCATCCCGAATCAGGCCATCCACATAGCTGAACCAGAACTGAGTGCGCCCTGGATCGGCGTTCAACGCTGCCTCAAAATGCGGTAGCGCCTGCGCAGGCTTGAGCATCTGCACGGCCAACAGCACACCCAGATTGTGGTTTGCGTCAGCGTGACCTGGCTCTGTAATCAGAATTTCCTGGTAAAGGGCTTGTGCCTTGTCAAACTCCCACGCCTGGTGACGCTCAATGGCACTCTCCAGCAGGGCATCAACTGCCAAGGGAAATTGCGGAGGCGGGTTAGCGAGCGGCGATGTCATGAGATGTTGGCCAGGGTTGTGCATTGGGCGTAAGGACTCCACTTGACCCAGAAGGATATCGGTCTGCTTGGCAACAGAAAAGGCCGAATTGAAACGGCTTCACACCGCATTTTCTGTCAGACCGGCCGCCCGCTTGAACTTGGCATGACGCCTTTGTAAGAATTTACCTGACACGCCGAGCTTGTCAAGATGACATGGCGCGCAGCCAAACGCTGATTCAAGTTTTCGGCACGACGTTCAGAATCCACTCAGCGCCTCCAATGTGGAAGGCCCTGCAAAGAGGACTCCAACATGACCAACGAACAAATTCTGACGGAAATCCGGGAAGCCAACCTGACATACCTCATGCTGGCCCAAAACCTGATCCGGGCAGATCGGGCGGAAGCGCTTTTCCGCCTGGGCATGTCTGAAGAGGCCGCAGACCTGATCGCCAGCCTGTCCCCGGCCCAAATATCAAAAATTGCGTCTGGCAACATGCTGCTTTGCAGATTCCGGGTTGACGACGACATTGTCTGGAACCTCCTGACCAATCACAACATCCGCAAGGTGGACAACGATGCCACCACCAAACTTCACGCCAGCATCCTGATGGCCGGTCGCTTCGCAGAAGCTGCCTGATACCCAAGAACGGAGCCCCCATGGCAGCCAAAAGTGTTTTGAACGAATCGCGCCAGATCGAGCGTGCAGTGGCTCTTATACAGCTGGGAGCGCGGCTGCAGGTGCTTGAGAGTGAAACCGACTTGTCCTACGAGCGCCTGCTGCGCTTGTACAAAGAGGTCGCAGGTCGCTCGCCCTCCAAAGGGCAACTGCCCTTCTCGACCGACTGGTTCTTGACATGGCAGCCCAACATCCATGCGTCTTTGTTCCTCAACACCTATGAATATCTGACCAAGGCCACAGCGCTGGAGGACATTGATGCGATCATGAAGGCGTTCAAGCTCTACACAGAGCAGATCGCTGCATGTGGCGTAGAACCCCTGCTGTCCATCACGCGGGCGTGGCGTCTCATCAAGTTTGTGGACAACCACATGCTGTCCATGACGAAATGTTCTCGCTGTGGCGGACACTTTGTGACAGACCCGTACGAAAACGCGAGGCACTTTGAGTGCGGCCTGTGTGTGCCCCCTGCGCGCGCAGGCAAGAGTGCTGGCACCGGTGGCATTCTGCTGCATTAGTTCCCAGCCTTAATTTGCTCTTTTATTTATAGCAAACTAATCAATACCTATGTGGGGACACCGCCAATATTGGCAATGAATGCGAATAAAACCGGTTCAAAAGAACCTGTGAAGCAGACTTAAAAGGGCTCATTAAGAGCCCTTTTCTCGTTTTGGCGCTCACCCGCTCTCCATAAAATGACGACATGCAAGATATAGTTGTACTCCATCCCGAAGCACGCGACCTCTAAACCAGCCTTGGCACGAACATGTTAGTTATCATTGGCTACGTCGTTTCCATGGGGTGTATCTTCGGTGTGTACATTTTCCACGGTGGAAACATCAAAGTGATTCTCACGGCTTTGCCGTTCGAGCTGATCACAATTTTCGGTGGGGCCCTGGGCGCTTTTGCGGTCAATAACCAGCCAAAAGTACTCAAGGCAACCATTGCACTGATTCCACAGGCGCTCAAAAGCTCTAAATACACCAAGGCGCGTTACATGGAGTTGATGGCGCTACTCTATGACATCTTGCAAAAGGCTCGCAAAGAAGGCCTGATGGCCATCGAAAAGGATGTCGAAAATCCGGAAGAGTCCGAAATTTTCAAGAAGTATTCAACCGTGGGCAGCGACCACCATGTAGTGGAGTTCATGACCGACTACCTGCGGATGATGGTTTCAGGCAATTTGAACGCGCATGAGATTGAGTCCCTTATGGACAGTGAAATCGATACCCATCACGCCGAAGCCCATGCGCCTATTGCGGCCATCGCGCGCCTGGCCGGT
>JANPAZ010000577.1:0-3383 GCA_031430225.1 Rhodoferax sp.
GAGTCGGCCCATGATCAGACTCCAATGACCAAGAGCCATTTCGCAAAATTTCTCGCCGAGCATTTCTTTGGGCCCAAATGGGATTTGCCGTCTGATGCTTAACTGCTGGATTTCACGATTTCAGGCGGTAGATCCGTTTGAAAAGATTCCAGGCGAAGACAATGTGCCTCCCTTAATGACAAAATACTGGGAGGAGGGGGAGGCTACAATGCCGTTACCACTCCTCCTTTGCCGCGTCATTCGGTTGGCTCCGGCTTGGGACGAAAAAACCGCCCAAGGGCGGTTTTTTCATGTCCAGATGAACCTCGGGAGAAGCGGGAGTGTCCGACGTAAGTAAGAAACAGCGGTCTACATTGATGGCTACAACTTCTGCTATGGCCGCTTGCGCAATACGGCACACAAATGGCTTGACGTTGTTGCGCTTTTCGACTCTCTGCTCAAAGTGCTGGATCCAGGTGCGTCTCTTGAAGTCGTCAAATTCTTCACTGCCCCGGCGCTAGCCAGGTTCGCATCGCATGGGACGGCGTCGGTCGAAGCACAGCAGAGCTACCACCGCGCGCTGCAAGTAAAGCACGGCAGCCGCTTTGACTTGATCTGTGGTGCTCATAGCTTCGACAAGGATGGCACCCTGCTGCCAACATACGTGTCGGGCCAGCCCTATGACCGGAATCTCCGCAGCCGTGTCTGGAAGCTCGAAGAAAAGAAAACAGACGTGAATATTGCCATGGCGATGTACCGTGACGCAGTCAAGGGTCGCTATGACCAGGCGGTGATCTGCTCTAACGACAGTGATGCTGAACCCGTGCTGGCGGCACTGCGGGAGGACTTTCCACATTTGAACATTGGCGTTGTGACGCCAGTGCCTCCACCAGATCCGATTAAGGGCAGCCCTCGCGGCGTCAGTTCGTCCCTGACGCAGCATGCTCACTGGGTCCGCAGGTACCTGCTGGACACTGAGCTGGCAGGAGCGCGGCTGCCGGCCCATGTTCCCACGAACAAGAAGCCGATCCGCAAGCCCGGACACTGGTGAATCCAACGCGGACCAGTTTGAAACGCTCTGGATGACGGTGCGTGGGATCGGTTGAGCTTTGCTGGGCATACGTTCCTTGGTACCGCAATACGAGTATTTGACCTTAGTTGAAAGCACCTTACGATGATGTAAGGCAACCGGGAATTGTTATGACTACAGCAATCCATTTCATCAAAAGGGCAGATCACCATACCGGCAGAAGTTCGGCATGCTTTGCAGGTCGATACGGGCGACCGCGTGGAGTTTGTGGACGTCGAGCCTGGCCGCTATGAGTTTGTAACGGCAACCCAATCCTTTACCGAGTTGAAGGGCATGTTTTGTAAAGCCAAACGGGTCGTATCGATTGAAGAAATGAATCGTTCCATTGCCAGCCGAAGGGCATCAGCGCGATGATTGGACTGGATACCAATGTATTGGTGCGGTACATCATGCAGGACGACCCCAAACAGTCTGCCAAGGCGACAAAGATCGTGGAACCTCAGAATGGTGTTGGGGGCGGGTACATCACGCTTGTTTCCATGGTGGAGCTCGTTTGGGTACTCGGTGCAAGCTTCGAATTGGCGCGTGCACAGGTGGCCTAGGCCCTGGACGGCACCCGCGGGACTGACTGGAGCACTCCAGACACCATGCCGCAGGCAGAGCGCATCGAACAAGCCAAATTGTTTTGAATCGTAGTGTCCAGCAGCCAGTGACGACTGTGCTCCATTGCTAACACCCACGGACTATTTGCATTGACCGAAGGTCACGCCCATGAGATTGACAGACCAGCTGCCATTGTTTTTGCGCCATGCAAACGCAAGGCGGCCAGCATCTCTCTCTTTGAATAGGGCGGTTTTTTGAGATCACTCAGTGACTTTGAAATGGCTCGAACAGCTCTTTCGGAATCGGCGGCAAACAGACTATCCAGGAACTCTCCGGGCTTGACAACTTCAATCCCCAGCTTCCTGCTATCAGTGGTGGCTAAGTGCTTGGTGTTATTGGAAACAATCAGAACCTTGTGAAGATCTGGCGACTCTTCCTCATCAAGACCCTTGACCAACACGAAAGCGGCAGCAACCAGGTGACGGTCATTGGCGTGCACGCGCGCGGGGACGCGTTGCATGATGGCTGGGCTGTTGTGGCCAAAGATCATATGGCCTTCGCGTGCCGCTCGTTGAAACGCCTTGAGTCGTTTCGCACCCGATTGAATTGCATCAGGATGGACAACCGGCCAGTTTCGCAAAAACTCTGCTTCCACCTCGTCGGTCCAGTGTGCGAAGTACAAACCTTCCAGCATCAAATCGAAGAGCACGTCCGACAGTCGTGAGGGAAGCAAGACGCAGGCATCCAGAATCACCAGCGTATTGCCTCCTGGCGAGAGCGGATGTTGGGTGGTCATGCTATTTTCGGACGCGAGGCCAGTGCCTTGATTCGACGTAGAGCGGCGGCTTCGGTGCTTTTGTAAACGCCGATCTTTTGTCCTTCAGTGCGAATGCCGCCAGGTTCAACAGCAACTTGATGCTTCTCTTTCCACGCCAATACGGCAGAACGTGGAACGCGTCGATGACCGCCGGCAGAAACCGTCGCACCCTTGAGTTTCTTCTGATCGATCAACATGGCGACGTAAGGGCGGCTGTAGCCCAGCATCACTGCGGCCTGTGCAGTGCTGATCAGGTCATCCATGGAAACTGGACTGCCGGAAGTCTCCAACCCGAGCTGCTGGCTTTCAACATCCACGAGATGTCGAATCAACAGCATTCTGGTGCTGCGACTTTGAGGGGTTTGAGCTTCCAATACGGCGTGCAGGACCTGGGACACTCGAGTGGACATTGAGCGCGTGGTGGCTGGCTTCTTGTCAGCACTCGATGTCAATACGGATCCAATGGCTGCTGCCAAGGCCCCCAGCGGGTCATGCGACTGGGCCGCAACTTGTCGGTGAGTGACTGGGGTTGGCATGATGATGTCCTGTGAATGGCGTTATGCGCATTTTACCGGCATAACGAAAAATACGAAAAATACAAAATCAAGCAGTGAAGTGGAGGACTCACTGATGTGGCTTGAATATCGCATGCTCGTGGCCATGTATCTCGTGGATTTCGTGGGCGAGTATGTCTGTGGGTCCCATCGGGATTTGCCGATTGATGTTGGCTACTGGATTTCACGTGGAAGTTCTGTTTGAAGCGCTCTGGATGTCGACAGCGTCAGCCGGCTCATGTCCCTTCAATACCGGGCCGTCGTCGTCGCCTTTTGATTGGCGACAATACCCGCCTGGCTAAAACCTTTAGCCAGATAACAAAAAAGGTAAATCAAAAATGGCAACTGCAAAAAAAGTGGCTCTCAAAGCCGCAACCCCTTCCAAGAAAATCACGGCTCC
>JANPAZ010000578.1:0-2576 GCA_031430225.1 Rhodoferax sp.
GGTATGGCCAGCGCTGCCAAAACGTTTGACAACGCCGCCCGGGTGACCGCGCAGATGAGCCCCGTCATCGACCGGATCGGGCGCAGCGCTGATGCCATTGAAAAAATGGGGACCGAAGTGGCACTCACCAGCGCCAGCGCAGGCAAGACCGTGGACGCCGTGGGCGCCGATGTCAAACGCTTTGGCACAGAAACACTGCCCGAACTTGAGCGTCTCATGGGCGAACTCGGCGCACTGACGACATCGCTGCGCCGCGTCACCGAACAGACCGAACGTGACCCGCGGGGCCTGCTGTTTGGGCGCAAGCCCGTGCCACCGGGACCTGGCGAAAAAGAAAGCAAACCATGATCACCCGCTACCCTGTATTCGCTCACCTTGCCCGTGCGGCAGGGTGCTGTCGCATGGCCACCACCGTACTCACCCTGGCAACGCTTGGCGCTTGCAGTGCATTGAGCCCCACCACCACGCCGCATCCCGTTTTCTATTCGCTGGACGCCAATCTGCCCACCACCATGCCCCCACCGGCTTCACCGGCTTCACCGGCGTCAACCCCATCGCTCGCATCGCCTGCAACCGGCCTGACCCTCATCATCAACCCGCCACATGCGGCCGCCGGCTTTGACAGCCCGCGCATCATGTACCTGCGTGAGCCCTACAAGCTGGCTTACTTTGCACAAAGCGAATGGGTCGACCCGCCCGCGCGCATGCTCGGTCCATTGCTGGTCAACACCATCGCAAACACCGGCACATTCCGGGCCGTGGCGCTGACCACAGCCGCCGCAACGGGCGACGTGCGGCTTGACACCGAAATCATCCGGTTGCAACATGAATTCACGACCCAACCCAGCCAGGTGAGATTTACACTGCGCGCCTACCTCATTGATGAGAAAACACGTCGCGTCCTGGCATGGCGCGAATTTGATGCCCGTACTTCGTCAAAGAGCGAAGACGCGTATGGCGGCGTGGTCGCCGCAAACCTGTCTGTTCAGGCAGTGCTGAAAGACCTTTCACAATTTTTAACCGAAAGAACAAAATGAATACCACCCGATTGATAGCCATTATCCTGATCGCCGGAGGCTGCCTTGGCCTGGTGTATGGGGGCTTCAGCTACACCAAGGAAACCAGCGCTGTGAAGCTGGGGCCGCTTGAGCTCAAGGTGCAAGAGAGAGAGCGTGTCAATGTCCCGCTGATCGCCAGCATTGGTGTCATCGTGGTGGGTGTGGCACTTCTGGCGATGGGCGGGCGCAAGTAGGAAGCCGCCGGGGCCACTACTTCCGGGGGCGAGATTCGTCGCCGCCTGAGCGCGGCACGGCACGCGCGTCGCGCACCAGCTGTCGACAGTCGCTGTCTTGCCCCGGACCGGGATCAACCAGTGGCACCAGAGCCAGCAGCGGGTTCACCACACCCAACGCAATGGCACCCAATGCACGTGCGGCTACCTGGCCCTTGTTCACGCTGACTTGCGGCTTGGCAAACATGCCACGCACGTAAATCGGGCTGCGCAATGCCAACGGGCTGGTGTTCTTGGTTTTCGGGTTGAGCGTCAGGTCCAGCCGTTCCTCTCGCAGATCAATGGTCCCGCTCCCAAGGACGGTTGTCACTTCAGTGTCAAACACAATGGCTTGAGCCTCCATGACGCCGACCTTGACATCAAAGTCGGCTACAGCGCAGCGCAGTTTGACGGGCCGGTCACCATTGATCTTCAGTTCAAGAATCTCCCAAAGATGAAGGCCTACCATTTCCATCATCAGCTTGCTGATCTCGCCATTCGCAATCACCAGCCCCAGCTTGCCGCTGGACGTGGCCAGCATCTGGCGCACCGTGTCCCCCTTGCCCGACAGGTCAAACTCGCCATTGATCTGGCCCAGGCTGGCCTGGTTCAATTTGAAGGTAGGCAGAAGCTTCGCAAGCTGAACTTTTTTGGCCCGTACTTGTGCGCTGGCGGCAATAGGGTGGCTGCGACCATCCAGCGACACCACTGCGTCAAGTTGTCCACCCGCCAATCCGAAATTGAGCGGGTCAAGCGTCATCACTGAGTCCTTCAACGTCAGTCGCGTCACCAGATCTTCCAGCGGAAGGTCGGCGGCGCGGCGGATAGCCTTGGCGCTCAATTTCACATCGGCATCCAGGCTGCCCCAGCGATCCGTTTTGAAAGGCACATCAGGCAAGACGCGCGCCGCTGATGGCGTGTGCACAGATGCCATATTTGCCGCAGCCACTGGCGCCACCTGGTGGGCAGTCTTCACACTGCCCGCTCTGGCACCGATCAAAGGGCCCAGGTCTTCAATGTCGAGAACCCTGGACGTGAGGTCGGCCACCAGCACAGGGCGCTTGCCGCCAACATCCACCTGCATCGTGCCCGCAATATCACTCTTGCCAACGCGGCCGGAAAACTTCTCATAGCGCCAGGTGCCGGGCGTATGCACCAGGTGCCCCTGCGTTGCATAGGCACGGGTGGCAGGTGCTGCAATGCCCAACAACGGAAACAATTGCTCCAGGCTGTCTCCCTTGACCGCGAGCTGCATGTCGATCGCAGTCAGTTTAAGCAGACTGGTCACCGACCCTTGTGCATTCAA
>JANPAZ010000579.1:0-4122 GCA_031430225.1 Rhodoferax sp.
GTGGGGGGAGGTCCGTTTCCCACCGAACTCGACTGGGAAACCCCTGGCACACCGGGCTATCACATGAGCACAGTAGGTGCCGAAAAAGGCGTCACCACCGGACGCTCGCGCCGCTGCGGCTGGTTCGACGCAGCCCTGCTCAAGCGCTCTGCGCAGGTCAACGGCCTCACCGGTCTGTGCATCACCAAGCTTGATGTGCTGGACGGCCTTCATGAACTGCTGTTGTGCACCGGCTATGAGATGGACGGTGAGACCATTGATATCCTGCCGATGGGTGCTGACGACATTGAACGCTGCAGGCCCATTTATGAGGTCATGGAAGGCTGGAGCCAGAGCACGGTTGGCGTGACCGACTACGACAAGCTGCCCATAGCTGCACGCCTTTACCTTCAGCGCATCGAGCAGGTGACTGGTGTGCCGATTGCACTGATCTCCACCAGCCCGGACCGCGATCACACTATCATGATGCAGCATCCGTATCTGGCCCGGGCCTGATCGGGCTGAATGACGGATTGGCGAGTGCTTCATGTTAAAAAGCGCTTATCGCCCACGTATCTAAATAATACTTAGCTATTAAATCAGGAGCAAATACATGTTGACAGAAGATGGAAAACACCTGTATGTGAGCTATGACGAATACCATAACCTGATTGAAAAACTGGCCATCAAGGTGCACCAGTCGGGCTGGCAGTTTGACACCATTCTGTGCCTGGCGCGTGGTGGTATGCGGCCTGGGGACATCCTCTCGCGCGTGTTCGACAAACCTCTGGCTATCATGTCAACCAGTTCGTACCGTGCGGACGCCGGCACATTGCAGGGCAATCTGGACATTGCCCGCTACATTACGACGCCCAAGGGTGAAATTGCCGGCAAGGTGCTACTGGTCGATGATCTCGCCGACTCAGGGCACACGCTCAATGCGGTCATCAACCTCCTGAAAAACAGCTATTCTCCCATCACCGAACTGCGCAGCGCCGTGATATGGACCAAAGCGTTGTCCACCTTCACGCCTGATTATTCGGTGGAGTTTTTGCCCACCAACCCATGGATTCACCAGCCCTTTGAAGGCTATGACGCCATGCGGCCCGAGCAGTTGATTCAGAAGTGGAGCGTCTAGCCAAGGCACACCCCCCGGCTTGCCCACTTCGTGTCGCTGCGCTTCACAGGGTCACGCCATAGGCGAGGCCTCTTCGTGCAGTCCAAGCCTGTGCAGATAGGCTCGGAGCCGCTGCACTCAGCCCCTTGCAGGGGGCGACACCTGTGGCCTGGCAAAGCCAGTTCCACGGTGTCCCTTGAATTGGCCGCGCTTGGGTTGTCGTCTTCTGGTTTTTGAGGAATTGAAATGCAAGACAAGATCACCGGCTTGATTCACCACACGTACACGCCTCCTGAAGGTTTCGCAGCCCCGCAGCCTGCGGTGCACAAAGCCTCTACAGTGATTTTCCCCAATGTCGCGGCAATGCGCAGCACAGAGTGGAAAGACAAGACCGGCTACACCTACGGGCTGCATGGCACGCCGACGACCTACATGCTTGAGGAGCGCCTGGCAACACTCGAAGGCGGCTTGCAGTGCCTGCTTGCCCCCAGTGGTCTGGCAGCGGTTGCGTTGGTAGCACTGTCAGTGCTGAAGACAGGCGATGAGGTTCTGATCCCCGACAACGCCTATGGCCCCAACAAGGCGCTGGCTGAGGCCGAGCTAAAAGGCTGGGGTATCGCACACCGCTACTACGACCCAATGAATCCGCAAGATCTTCGCGACAAGATCTCAAAGCAGACCCGCCTGGTGTGGGTTGAAGCAGCGGGCTCAGTCACGCTGGAGTTCCCCGACCTGTGCGAACTCGTGCGCATCTGCAAGGCCGCCGGTGTTACCTGTGCGCTCGACAACACATGGGGCGCCGGTATTGCCTTCAAACCGTTTGATCTGGTTCCTGCGATTCAACCCGCCTCAACCGGTCTGGGTGTGGATATCTCGGTGCATGCGCTCACCAAATACCCCAGCGGGGGTGGCGATGTGTTGATGGGTAGCGTGGTCACCCGAGACCCGTCACTGCACCTGAAAATCAAACTCACGCACATGCGGCTTGGGTTGGGTGTGGCCGGCAATGACGCTGAACTGGTACTGCGGGGGCTTCCCAGCATCGTCTTGCGTTACCAGGCGCACGACGCGACGACACGCGCGTTGGCCCACTGGGCGCAAACCCGCAAAGAGTTTGCCCAGGTGTTGCATCCTGCTTTGGTGGACTCGCCCGGACACGCCCACTGGAAGGCATTCTGCAAACCTGGCCCCGGTACAGCGGCCGGGTTGTTCAGCGTGATATTCGGTGCAGACCACTCTGCGGCCAAGGTCGACGCTTTTTGCGACGCCCTCAAACTCTTCAAATTGGGCTATAGCTGGGGCGGCCCAATGAGCCTGGTGGTGCCGTACGAGTTGTCCAGCATGCGTACGGCTTGGCCGAAGGGGTTGGTGCGCGGGACCATCGTCCGGTTTTCCATTGGTCTTGAAGACGCAGCCGATTTGCAGGCCGACCTGACCCAGGCGCTGACAGCCGCCTTTGCCTGAACTTGATTCAGGTCAATCACTTGCGCCTTTGCGGCTAGTGTTTTCCGCAATGGCGTTGGACGCAGGCTGGCCTTAGCCTTGGGGCCATGACCTCAACGCCAGAGCCCGTCAAAGTAACCCCCTATATTCCGCCGCCGCCAGAGGCTCCCACCAAGGAGATTCGCAGTTTGGGCTTGGGCGACCCGTTTCGCTGGCTGCATTCCGGTTGGCGAGACATGTTCGCGGCCAAGGGCATCAGCCTGTTTTATGGCATTTGTTTTTTTGTGATGGCGCTGGTGCTGGGGGCCGTGTTCCGCAGCAAACCCGAATACGCCATGTCGATAGCCTCAGGATGTTTGCTGGTAGGGCCTTTTTTGGCCATGGGACTTTATGAGGTGAGCCGCCGGCGCGAGGCCGGACTGACGCCCGAACTCAGCGGTTCGCTCACCTGCTGGGACGCACATTTGAAAAGTATGGGCATGCTGGTGCTGGTGCTGATTGTTCTGGAGCTGTTGTGGGGCAGGGCGTCGCTGGTGGTCTTTGCAGTGTTTTTCAACACGGGCATGCCGTCGACCACGGGTGTGATTCAGGCGGTCTTCAACCCCGAGAACTGGGAGTTTTTGGCGGTTTATCTGGTGGTGGGTGGTTTTTTTGCCGGGCTGGTGTTTGCCGTTGCGGTGGTCTCCATTCCGATGATCCTTGACCGCGATACCGACGCGATATCGGCTGCTATCACCAGCCTGCAAGTGGTGTTTGGCAACCTTGGCGTCATGTTGTTGTGGGGTATGCTGATTACAGCCCTGGTCGTGCTGGCGCTTTTGCCCTGGGGCATGGGGTTGCTGTTCATCGGCCCGTGGCTGGGTCATGCGACCTGGCATGCCTATCGGGGCTCTGTGCGCTGGCTGGTGCCGTGAAATGGTAAAGTCTGTTTAATTACCTGAAAGCAAACCTTGGCAACTCCCAATTACGGCTACGAGAAACGTCAGAAAGAACTGGCGAAGAAAAAGAAAAAAGAAGACAAGCTCAAGCACAAGGCCGAGCGAAAGACGGGTTTGCCAGGTGAAGACGATTCAGGTGACAACAGCGCTGAGCCAGGCGACACGCCTCCAACCGATACGCCCCAGCCGACCTGATCTAGGTTTTCCGGCTGCATCAGGCCCCGTAAGACGCCTCTTTTAGCATCATTTCTTTAGCAAGTTCAGCCATGGCCCCTGTGGAGTGGTCGTGAGGCGCTATTGTTTTTGAAGCGCCAAACTTCTTGAAGTTGCGTTTGATCGATTGGCGGTAAATCGGGTCGTAGTGCAAAGTGAGCAGATCTCGCACCACGGGCTCGAACTGGCCTGCGTGCACCGAGTCTTTCCAGCCCTGCACCTGCTCCTTGCCCAGGAACTCGGTCAACACATCAAGCCGGTTGCAAAACGCGTAGGCGTTCTGAACGAAGAAATCATAGTCTTCCATCAGCAGGGCAACACGCTCGTCGTCAGGCAAGTCCAGGCTCAGGCACTCGCTCGCTCGCATGGCCAGTATCAGTGACTCCGGCACAGCCACATTGCCGACTTTTTTGCTTTCGCTCTCCACGAAAA
>JANPAZ010000580.1:0-1619 GCA_031430225.1 Rhodoferax sp.
CCATGGCGCAGTTGGCAGCGCATCGGGTTGTGATCCCGAGGGTCGCCGGTTCAAGTCCGGCTGGACACCCCAATTTTCTTGCACGCGGGTATAGCTCAACAGGTAGAGCTTCCGGCTTTTAACCGGGAGGTTCGGCGTTCGAGTCGCCGTGCCCGCACCATCAGACACGCTCGCAAACCAATACCAAAAAGCAAAAACCAAGGAATTGCCATGCACACCCTCGAAAACGTCCATTCGTGGACAAACGGCCTTGAAGTTGAATTCGATGCCGTGAACCAGATCCGCAATATCGCCAGCTTGCCCATCGTGGCGGGTCACGTGGCGGTGATGCCCGATGTTCACGTCGGCAAGGGTGCCACGGTGGGCACTGTGCTGCCTACGCTGGGAGCCATCATTCCCGCCGCAGTGGGTGTTGACATTGGCTGCGGCATGGTCGCTGTGCGCACTGCCTTGAAAGCCGGTGACTTGCCAGACAGCCTGACCGGTGCCCGCCTGGCGATTGAAGCCAGTGTCCCAGTGGGTTTCGCTTCTCACCAGAAAGAGCTAAATCCAACCCACGAAGGGCCGCATGGGCGCGATCTGCGCTTGCGCATGGTGGAACTGTTTGAACGCTTTGAGAAACTGTCGATCCTGGCAGTGCTGGGCAAGATTGACGCGCGGCGAATCTTCAAGCAACTTGGAACGCTGGGCGGCGGCAACCACTTTGTGGAGCTGTGTCTGGACGAGGTCGGGGACGTTTGGATCATGCTGCACTCAGGCTCCCGCAATATCGGTAAAACCATCGGTGAGGCTGCGATCAGCATGGCACGTGAATCCGCCCACCAGGAAGGCGTGGCGCTGCCAGACAAAGACCTGGCCTGGTTGAACGAAGGCACGGTCCAGTTTGCCCAGTACGTGGAGGCGCTGCAATGGGCCCAAGACTATGCGGCGCTTAACCGCGAACTGATGTTGTTCCGCACGGTCCGCGCTTTGGCACAGGTGTTGGGCCGGGAGCCGGGGGTGACCCTGGAAGTGATCAATTGTCACCATAACTACGCCAGTGTTGAAGAGCATTTCGGCTCCAGGGTGTGGATCACCCGCAAAGGTGCGGTGAGCGCGCAGGCTGGCCAGTTGGGCATCATTCCCGGCTCCATGGGGGCCAAGTCATTCATTGTGCGTGGCAAGGGCAATCCGTTGTCGTACTGCTCATGCAGCCACGGTGCCGGGCGGCGTCACTCACGCGGTGCGGCCAAACGGCTTTTCAACCTGGATGATCTGGCGGCGCAAACGCTGGGGGTCGAATGCAGGAAGGATGTCGGTGTGCTGGACGAGATTCCCGGTGCCTACAAAGACATCGAAGCAGTCATGGCCGCGCAAGCGGATCTGGTGACGGTCGAACACACACTGAAACAGATCATGTGCATCAAGGGTTGAGCCTGGACAAGACGGGGCAACCCGCTTTTTTAAAAAACTCAAGGAATCAACCCATGAACCATAGAACCCACCAGGTGATGCAACTGGACATCCAGGGAACGCCGCAGGCCTGGATCACCGCAGAAGATGCCGCCCTGCACTATGCCACCGGCACGGTGGCCTGGGAGGACGGCTGCGGGCCACTCACGACCTTGCGCGGCGGATGG
>JANPAZ010000581.1:0-3289 GCA_031430225.1 Rhodoferax sp.
ACCACCAAAATGACGATGTCGGTGGCATTGGCACCGCGGGCACGCATGGCAGAGAACGCCTCGTGTCCCGGGGTATCCAGGAACGAGATCATGCCGCGTGGTGTTTCGACGTGGTAGGCACCAATGTGCTGGGTAATGCCACCGGCTTCGCCAGATGCCACCTTGGCACGGCGGATGTAATCCAGCAGCGAGGTCTTGCCATGGTCGACGTGACCCATGACAGTGACCACGGGTGCACGCGGCAGTGACTCAGCGTCTTGCTGCTGAACCTCGTCGTCAGTGAATGCCTCGGGGTCATCCAGCGATGCCACAACGGCCTTGTGTCCCATTTCTTCCACCAGAATCATGGCGGTGTCCTGGTCGAGCGGCTGGTTGATGGTGACCATCTGGCCCAACTTCATCAGGTGCTTGATCACTTCAGATGCCTTCACGGCCATCTTGTGCGCCAATTCGGCCACCGTGATGGTTTCGGGAACATGAACTTCAAGCACGCGTGCTTCCACGGGTGCTGCCGGAGCGTGATCTTCGTGGTTGCGGTCATTGCCGCCGCGACGGCCACGGGGACCAGCGCGCCAGTTGCTCGCCCGGCCCGCCGTACCACCGCCCGTGTCACCACGGGTTGGGATAGCTTTCTTTTTGGCAGGATCTCCAGCCCAGCTGCTCGACAACTTGGCCGACTTGACTTCTTTGCCAGTGCCTGCTGGAGCACTTCCTGGTGCGGCAGGGGCTCCAGGCCTTGCTGGCCGTGCCGGTGTGGTGCCGACAGCCGGCTTGTGCAACGTGCCCTTCATGCCAGCCTTGGCCGCATCAGCGGCGGTCGGCTTGACTTCTTCGGGCTTCTTGACGGGCGGCGGCGGCTTCTTGGCCGGTGCCGACATCATCAAGCGAATGGCAGCCGCCTCGGCTTCAGCCTTGCGACGGCGGTCGCCAAGATCAGCGGCGCGAACCACCTCTTCTGCAGCCCGGGCCTTCGACTCTGCTGCAGCTTTGTCACGCGCATCGGTCTGGGCTTGGGCGACAAGCTTTTCTTTTTCAAGCGCGCTGGCTTTGGCAGCCGCACTGGCGGCTTCTGCGGCTTCGGTGTTGGCGGTGCTGACATCCGCCTTGACTGCGGCAGCTACCTTTTTTTGTTCCTGAACAACCTGCTCTGCGGCGGCTTGTGCCGCTTTTTCTGCAAGCTCCCGGGCGCGGGCTTCCTGCTGCTCGCGTTCGAGTCGGCGCTGCACCAGCTCTTCTTCCTGGCGGCGGATCAACTCTGCCTGGCGGCGCGCTTCCTCTTCGCGCCGTGCCAACTCAGCATTGTCAATAAGTGGCGCTGAATGTTCTTCAACCTCGGGCTCGTGCGCAGCTTCAGCGGGCGCTGCTACGCCGTCATCCCGGCGCACGAAGGTACGCTTCTTGCGTACCTCGACCTGAATGGTGCGGGCCTTACCGCTTGAGTCCGCCTGCTTGATCTCGCTGGTCGACTTCTTGACGAGCGTGATCTTCTTGCGCTCGGCGCTGGCCGTGCCATGGCTGACCTGCAGATAGTTCAACAGGCTGTGCTTGTCGGCATCTGACAAGGTGTCAGATGCGGCCGACTTGGGCACCCCTGCCCCTTTAAGCTGCTCAAGCAGCGTGTCGGTTGATTTCTTGAGTTCGTTTGCAAACTCGGCGACGGTCGTACTGGACATTTGTTGTGTAACCTTTAAGCATGACCATTACTCTTGAGAAGCGGCTTCATTGGTAAACCAATGTTCGCGCGCCTTCATGATCATGGTCTTGGCGTCGTCCGCAGACTGGCCGGTAATATCAGTGAGTTCGTCAACGGCCAGGTCGGCCAGGTCGTCGCGGGTGTGAACGCCAGCGTCTGCCAGCTTGCCGATCAGATCGGCGTTCAGACCTTCCAGATCGCGCAGATCCTGTGACACTTCGTCAACACTTTCTTCGTGTGCGATTTCCATGGTCAGCAGGGCATCTTTGGCGCGGGTGCGCAATTCGTTGACGGTATCCTCGTCGAAGCTCTCAATTTCAAGCATTTCCTGCAACGGGACATAAGCCACTTCTTCGAGGCTGGTAAAGCCTTCCGCAATCAGGATGTCGGCGATTTCCTCGTCCACATCGAGCTTTTCCATGAAGAGCTTGCGGCCGGAGTCGGTCTCGGTGGCCTGCTTCTGGGCAGACTCGGCCGCGTCCATGATGTTGATCTTCCAGCCGGTCAGCTCGGACGCAAGGCGCACGTTTTGACCACCGCGGCCAATGGCAATGGCCAGATTTTCTTCATCAACCACCACATCCATGGCATGACGCTCTTCGTCCACCACGATGCTGGAAACATTGGCGGGGGCCAGGGCACCAATCACGAACTGGGCCGGATCTTCGCTCCACAGCACGATGTCAACACGCTCGCCAGCGAGCTCATTGGTCACGCCATTCACGCGGGTACCGCGCACGCCGACGCAGGTGCCGATGGGGTCTACGCGCTTGTCGTGCGATAGCACCGCGATCTTGGCGCGGGAGCCGGCGTCACGGGCACAGGATTTGATCTCCAGCAGACCCTGCTCGATCTCGGGCACTTCAGTGCGAAAGAGTTCAATCATGAACTCTGGCGCTGAACGCGACAGGATGATGGGTGCACCGCGCAGCGTCAGGTCCACCTCCATGATCATGGCGCGCACGCGATCACCCGAGCGAAGATTTTCTTTGGGAATCATTTCGCTGCGTCGCAGGCGGCCTTCCACACGGCCACTTTCAACAATGATGTCGCCTTTGTCCATTCGCTTGACGGTGCCGACAAAAATCTTGTCGCCACGCGACATGAAGTCGTTGAGCAGCATTTCGCGCTCGGCATCGCGGATTTTTTGCAGGATGACCTGCTTGGCCGCCATGGCACCGATGCGACCAATGGGCACGGACTCCACGGTTTCTTCGATGTACTCATCGACCTCAATGTCGGCAATTTGCTCAACGGCCTCGAACAACAGGATTTCCTGGTCGGGCAGCTGCAAACCCGCTTCATCAGGCACCACGTGCCAGCGACGGAAAGTCTCATAGGCTCCCGTGTCACGGTCCACAACGACGCGGATGTCCACGTCGCCCGGGTACAGCTTTTTGGTGGCCTGTGCCAGCGCTGCCTCAACAGCGCCAAACACAACGTCGCGCTCCACGCTCTTCTCGCGTGAGATGGCTTCGACCAGCATTAACATTTCGCGATTCATGCCATGACTCTCCTATATCAATCTCAATCCGTTGCGGGAGGGGCGTCTTTGACACCCCGGCCCTTGAAACTCACGATGGGCGCCAGCCGCGC
>JANPAZ010000582.1:0-15099 GCA_031430225.1 Rhodoferax sp.
GAGACCGAGGCGGAGAAGGCACGGGTCGAGCGCATCAAGCAAATGACACCTGCCAAGATTGCTCCGCTTGCGGTGTGCCTGGCCAGCGATGCTGCGTCTGACACCAATGGCCAGGTGTTTGCGGTGCGCAATAACGAAATCTTCCTGATGAGCCAGCCGCGCCCCGTACGATCTGTGCACCGCAGCGAGGGCTGGAGCCCCGAGACGGTGTTGAACCACGCGTTGCCGGCCTTGAAGGCCAGCTATTACCCCTTGGACCGCTCAGGTGACGTGTTCACCTGGGATCCGGTCTGACCTTCAAGGGACTGACGTCTATGGCTGAAACCTCTGAAGCAATACCCACTGGCGTGCAAATCGAATACCAGGCGGCACTTGACCAGGGTCGCTTTGCAATCCAGCACTGTGCTGCCTGCAGCAAGCATGTTTTTTTCCCGAGAGAAATCTGCCCCCACTGCGGCGCAGACCATCTGAGCTGGGTTGAACCCAGCGGCCTGGGTACGGTTTACGCTGTGACCACGGTACGCCGCAAGGCCGATGCCGGTGGCGACTACAACGTGTCGTTAATTGATCTTGCCGAAGGCGTGCGGCTGATGAGCCGGGTGGCCAATCTGGCACCCGATGCGGTGCGTATTGGGCAAGCCGTCAAGGCGCGCGTGCAATTGGCGGATGGTAAGGGGTTAATTGTGTTTGACGCCCAGATAGAACCTGGAGATATAGCTATAAGTATCGTAGCGACTGCCAAGGAGACCCCATGAGTGGTGCTACTACCTCCACCCTTAAAGCCTTGCGCGGTAAAACGGCAATTGCGGGTGTCGCCACCTATGGCTGTGGTGAATCACCCGGCCTGACCGACATGGAGCTGCTGGTGCGTTCCGCGCGTGCCGCAGTGGCTGATGCCGGCTTGAAGATAAGCGACATCGACGGCATCTGCACGGCCAGTGTGGCGTCCACAATGTGGCCCATGCCGGTGATTGAGCATTTAGGACTGAACCCGCGCTACATCGACGGCACCATGCTTGGCGGCTCAAGCTTTATCGCCCACCTGTTGCCAGCCATGCACGCGCTGCAGTCCGGCCAATGCAATGCCGTCTTGGTCTGCTATGGCAGTGCCCAGCGCTCGGGTGTTTTCAGCCGCGCCGAGATTGCCCGCGCTCGCCGGGCGCTGGACCCCCAGCCCTATGAGTCCCCTTATGAGCCGATGATGCCGGTTTCAGCCTATGCACTGGCCACATCGCGCCATATGCACCAGTACGGCACCACCCGCCGCCAGCTTGCTTGCGTTGCGGTGGCCGCGCGCGGCTGGGCGCAGCTCAACCCCGAAGCCTTCATGCGCGACCCGTTGAACATTGACGACGTGCTCAAGTCTCGCATGGTGTCCGACCCACTCTCGGTGCGCGACTGCTGCCTGGTGACCGACGGCGGCGGCGCCTACGTGCTGGTGCGTGCCGACCGCGCCAAAGACCTGCGCCACAAACCCGCGTACGTGCTGGGCAATGCCAGCGCCGTCTGGAACCGGCAAATTTCGAGCATGCCGGATTTGACGGTGACTTCGGCCACCCAGTCGGGCCTTGAGGCCTATGCCATGGCGGGCTTGACTGCGAAGGACATCAACTTGGTGCAGCTGTACGACGCTTTCACCATCAACACGCTGTTGTTTCTGGAAGACCTGGGTTTTTGCAAGAAGGGCGAGGGCGGCTCTTTTGTAGAAGGCGGTGCCATTGCACCGGGGGGCAAGCTACCCGTTAACACCAATGGCGGTGGCCTGTCTTGCGTGCACCCCGGCATGTACGGCATCTTCGCGTTGATTGAGGCCGTGCGCCAGTTGCGAGGCGACTGTGGTGCACGCCAGGTGGCGGGTGCGAAGACGGCGCTGGCCCATGGCAACGGCGGCACGCTGTCCAGCCAGTCCACCGCCATTCTGGGCACCGCAGAGGCGCTTTGATGCGACTTGGAGCAAATCTGGTGTTCCACCTGGATGCTATGAAATATATAGCTAACTATGGACGTTCTATGAGGGCTTGAAGCCTATTTGAAGGAGATATCGTGATCCGGGACCCTGAAACATTGTCTGCGCTGCTGGATACCGTGAACCGCTTTGTGCGCGAGCGCCTGGTGCCGATTGAAGCCCAAGTGGCCGAGACGGATGAGATTCCACCTGATGTGGTGCAGGCCATGAAAACTATGGGCCTGTTTGGCCTGACTGTGCCCGAGGAGTACGGTGGCTTTGCGCTCACCATGGAAGAAGAAGTGATGGTCATGCTGGCCATGGGCCAGACCTCGCCTTGCTTTCGCTCACTGTTTGGCACCACGGTGGGTATTGGCTCGCAAGGTATTGTGTTTGACGGCACACCCGAGCAAAAGGCCAAATACCTGCCGCGCCTGGCCACGGGTGAACTGGTGGCGTCTTTCGCATTGACCGAGCCCGATGCCGGCTCGGATGCCGCGTCGCTGCGTACCACCGCCATCAAGGGCACCGATACGGATGGCGAACACTACATCGTCAACGGCACCAAGCGCTACATCACCAATGCGCCGCACGCGGGTATCTTCACGCTGATGGCGCGCACCAACCCGGCCGACAAAGGTGCGGGCGGTGTGTCTGCCTTCATCGTGGAAGCCAGCACACCGGGCATCGCTATTGGCAAGGTCGATAAGAAAATGGGCCAACGCGGTGCCCACACGGCCGACGTGATTTTTGAGAACTGCCGCGTGCCGGCCAGCCAGCTCATGGGCGGCAAAGAAGGCCAGGGTTTCAAGACGGCAATGAAGGTGCTGGAAAAAGGCCGTATCCACATTGCGGCCATCTGCGTGGGCGTGGCTGAGCGCATGCAGCGCGATGCGCTCAACTACGCCATGGAGCGCAAGCAGTTTGGCCAGCCCATCGCCGAGTTCCAGCTGGTGCAGGCCATGCTGGCCGACAGCCAGGCCGAACTGTACGCTGCCAAGTGCATGGTGATTGACGCGGCTCGCAAGCGTGACGATGGGCTCAACGTGTCAACCGAGGCATCGTGCTGCAAGTTGTTTGCGTCCGAGATGTGTGGCCGTGTGGCTGACCGCGCGGTGCAGATTTTTGGCGGCGCAGGCTATTTGAGCGAATACGGCATCGAGCGCTTTTATCGCGATGTTCGCCTGTTTCGCCTGTACGAAGGCACCAGCCAGATTCAGCAGATTGTGATTGCGCGCAATCTGGTGCGTGAAGCAAAACGCTGATTCGCCAAGATTGATGCCGACCTCCCTATTTTTGAAAGACTTCATGAACTTCACACTCTCCCGGCGCGCACTCATGACCACTGCGGCTGCAATGGCCTGCGGCAATGCGCTGGCGCAAGGCGCAGCCTACCCGGCACAAACTATCAAGTTGATCGTGCCCTACCCGGCAGGTGGTGCCACGGACGCGCTGGCCCGCATGGTGGGCCAGAAGCTGCAAGAGTCATGGAGTGTGACGGTGGTGGTAGACAACAAACCCGGTGCGGGCGGCACCATTGGCAACAACCTCGTTGCCAAAGCCACGCCTGACGGCTACACAGTGCTCATGGGCATCACCGCCATCATCCAGCAGCCCACGCTGATGACCCTGCCCTACGATGCCATAAAGGACTTCGCGCCGGTGACCCAGGTGGCCAGAAGCCCCAGCATGTTCGTGGTGCCGCTCAGCTCGCCCGTCAGCACGCTGAAGGAGTTTGTGGCCCTGGTCAAGGCCAACCCCGGCAAGTACAACTATGGCACGTACGGTGCGGGGACGTCATCGCACATCCAAGGATCATTGCTGAATCTGCAGGCCGGGCTTGATATGGTGCACGTGCCGTTTGCCGGGGCCGCGCCACTGGTGACCAATATGGTCGGTGGGCAGCTGACTTCCGCGTTTGTTGACATGGCTTCTGGCCGCGCGCACCTGAAGTCATTCAAGGCCCTGGCCGTCACGGGCACACAACGCCTGCCCGCTTTGCCAGGCGCGCCCACATTTCAGGAGCAGGGCTACCATTCGTTTGACCCGTATGGCTGGTTTGGCCTGTTCATGCCTGCGGCCACGCCAGGCGCGGTAGTCGGTAAATTTTCGGACGAAGTCAATCGTATCCTGCGTCTGTCCGATGTGGTGGCCCGCATTGAAGGGCTGGGGCTGTGGGTGGGTGGGGGCAAACCGGAAGAGTTTGGGCAGATTGTGAAGTCTGATGCGGCGGTTTACGCCAAGATCATCAAGGACGCGGGGATCAAGCTCAACCAATGACACCCCATTCATTACTTCCCTACACGGGCCTGCGTATTCTGGACATGAGTCAGGGCATTGCGGGGCCTTACTGTGCTCAAATTTTGTGGCAGCAGGGTGCAGAGGTTATCAAGGTCGAGCCTTTGACGGGCGACTGGGGTCGCTTTGTGGGGGTTGTGCGGGGCGAACACAGTGCACTTTCCGTCCAGTTCAATGTAGGCAAGCGCAGTATTGCGATTGATGGCCGGGCCGAGGCAGGCCAGGCGCTGTTGCACAAGATGGCTGCGCAGGCAGACATCATCATCCAGAACTTTCGCCCTGGCGTGATGGATCGCATGGGTTTGAGCTACGCCACACTTGCCGCCCGCAAGCCTGATCTGGTGTATGTGTCCATCAGCGGCTATGGCCCCGATGGCCCCTATGCCGATGCGCCAGCGTCAGACTCGGTCATGCAGGCCGACAGTGGCCTGATGGTGACCAACCAGGATGCGATGGGCCAGCCCCGACGCATTGGCATGCTGATGGCCGATGTGGTGACCGGGTTGTATGCGGCGCAGGCCACGTCGGCAGCGCTCTATCAACGGCTGGCCCGTCAGCTGGGGTGTCATGTGGAGGTAAGTCTCTTTGAAGCCTGCGCCTCGCTTCAGGGCGTCAATTTTCTGGAGCACGCCATTGCGGGTCAACGCCCCTTTGGTGCCGTCAGCGCGCCCAACGGTGTATTTGCCACGTCGGACGGCCAGATCACGCTGCTGGCCCTGAACAACGACCACTTCGCCCGCGTGTGTCGGGCGCTGGGGCAACCCGCATGGCTGGGCGATGTGCGTTTTGCCGACAATGCGTCCCGCATGGCCCACTGTGATGTGTTGCATCAGGCCATTGACGATCTTTTGGTGCAGCAAACCACCACCTTCTGGATGAACCGCTTGCAAGCGCATGATGTGCTGCATGCCCCGGTTCGCGGCTTTGATGCCGTCATGGCGCATCCGCAAGCTGGGCATCTCAACATGTTCAGACCCTTGGCCCAACCGGATTTTGCGGACCTTCCCTACATGGGGCTGCCAGCCACGGTGTTTCGCCGTGAAGTTCAGCCTGCGCCACGCATTGGCGAGCATTCTGTGCAGGTGTTGCTGGAAGCCGGGCAAAGCGACGCGCAAATTCAACAATGGATCAACACCGGGGTCGTTGCGCAGTCTTCGACACTCGTGTGAAGTGTTGGCTATCCGGTACTTTTAGACTTAACCAGGAAACTCGAGACATGAACCACCACCGCACAAAACCACACCGTTTCGCCCTGCTGGGCCGACGGGCCATCACGCTGTCATTGCCGCTGTGTCTGAGTGTGCTGGCCCTCACCATCACAGCCAGCGTGCAGGCGCAACCTGCGGCGACCTACCCCATCAAAACGATCCGTATGGTGGTGCCTTACCCACCGGGCGGCCCCACTGATTTGACGGCACGTGTGGTTGCCCTGGAGATGAGCAAGAGCCTGGGTCAGACGATTATTGTGGATAACAAGGCGGGTGCCAGCGGGATGATTGGCGCTGAAATGGTGGCGCATGCCGAGCCCGACGGCTATACCTTTTTAGCCAACGCCTCGCTGCACGTCATCAACCCCAGCATCTATGCCGACATGCGGTTTGATGCGTTCAAGGACTTCGTACCCATCACCCAACTGGCCGCCGTGCCGTTGGTGCTGGTGGTGCCGGCAGGTTCCGCCATCAAATCAGTCAAGGACCTGGTCGAATTTGGCAAGAAGAATCCCGGCAAGCTGAGTTTCGCGTCTGCGGGCAACGCGTCTTCACAGCAGCTCGCCGGTGAGTCATTCAGGATCGCAGCGGGGATAGACATGCAGCACGTACCCTACAAAGGAAGCGCGCCCGCGTTGACCGATGTGATCGGCGGGCAGGTGCAGCTCATGTTTGACTCCATGCCCTCGGCCATGCCGTTCATCAAGTCTGGCAAGCTGCGCGCGCTGGCGGTCACCACCGAAAAACGTGCACAGGCGTTGCCAGATTTACCCACTATTGCTGAATTGGGTTACCCCGGGTTTGACATCAGCACCTGGTATGGCTTCTGGGCGCCCAAAGGCACACCCGCGCCCATCGTGGCCAGGCTGGCGGAAGCCGCGGCACGGGCTTTGAAAGTACCTCAAATTGTGGAGCAGTACGGCGCCATGGGTGCGGAGCCAGTGGGCTCCACGCCTGCCGAATTCGCCCGCTACAACGCGACCGAGGGCGTGAAGTGGGCAGACATAGTGCGCAAGTCAGGCGCTAAAGCCAATTGAAGCATTTTCAACAAGCTGAAATTCTGTACTTTAGAAACAACCGGAGACTCGCACCATGGTCACATCTCAACCACCACTGAAATCACCAATGTCTTTGCGCCGCCGAGCGCTTGTCCAGAGCCTGCTGGGGTTGGCGGCGCTGGCTCCCTTGGCGGCTTTGGCGCAATCCCTCCAAACCGTCAAGCTCGTCGTCGGCTACGCCGCAGGTGGCCCGGTGGACGCGGCCGCGCGGCTGTTTGCACCTGCGTTTTCCAAAGAATTGGGTCAACCGGTGGTGGTGGAAAACCGCCCCGGCGCCGGGGGTGCCATGGGGGGCGACTCGGTGGCCAAGGCCGCGCCTAACGGGCTGCTGATCTTTTTTGCTGCCAGTCCCACCATGACGATCAGCCCGCACATCCTCAAGTCCATGCCGTTTGACCCGGCCAAAGACGTGACGCCGGTGGCACCCATTTTGAGCTACTCGAATGTGTTGGTGGTCAACAAGGACCAGCCCTTCAAGTCGGTGCCCGAGCTGGTGGCCTACGCCCGGGCGAACCCTGCCAAGGTGGCCTATGGCTCGGCCGGCATGGGTGCGTCCAACCACCTGAGCGGTGAGCTGTTTGCGGCCCGCACTGGCACCCAGCTCACCCATGTCCCGTACAAGGGCAATGCGCCGGCAATGACAGACGTGATCGGGGGCCAGATCAACATGATGTTTGACATCATCGGCAGCGCGCGCAACTACGTGGGCGCCGGTCGCGTGCGCGCGGTGGCGGTCACCTCGCGCGAGCGCAATGCCTCCATGCCCGATGTGCCCACCATGCGCGAAGCGGGCATTGCCGACTATGAGGTTGGGGGCTGGTACGGCCTGTATGGACCGGCCAGGCTCCCCGCCGACATCGTGGCCCGTTACAACGAAGCCACCCGCAAGGCCTTGGCCAGTGATGAGCTAAAAAACAAACTGGTGGAACAAGGCTACGACCTTTGGACGGGCTCGCCCCAAACGCTGAGTGAGCGCGCCGCGCGCGAGCTAGCCATGTGGGCGACCGTCACCAAAGGCATTCAGGTGGAATAGACAATTCAGGCGCGATGAAAGCCCAAGTATCAGGACGGGCCAGCGCCAGAAAAAAAGCCTTTCAGGCGCTTGGCATGAAAGGCTTTTCAAAGGATTTGGTGGTGATAGGTGGATTTGAACCACCGACATCAGCATTATGAATGCTGCGCTCTAACCAACTGAGCTATATCACCGTAAGCCCAAGATTATACCGATTTGTTTTTGCGCCCACTTTCCGTATCGATGGCCGCCTTACTGGTGGGTAAAAACAGCCTTGCGCTTGTTTACAAACGCATCCATGCCCTCCTTCTGGTCGGCTGTGGAGAACAGTGCATGGAACACGCGGCGCTCAAACATGATGCCGTCAGACAGGCTGCCTTCAAACGCGCGGTTCACTGTCTCTTTGGCTGCCATCACAGCGATTTGTGAGTAATCACTGATCATGAGCGCTGCACCCAGCGCTTCTTCCATGAGTTTGTCCAGTGCCACTACACGGCTGACCAGCCCGGCGCGCTCGGCCTCGGTCGCGTCCATCATGCGCCCGGTGAGGGCCAGGTCCATGGCTTTGGCTTTGCCCACGGCACGCGGCAGGCGCTGGGTGCCTCCGGCTCCCGGAATCACGCCCAGCTTGATTTCAGGCTGGCCAAATTTCGCGTTGTCCGCTGCAATGATGAAATCGCACATCATGGCAAGTTCGCAGCCGCCACCCAGTGCAAAGCCACTGACTGCAGCAATCACGGGTTTACGCACGCTGCGGATGGTTTCCCAATTGCGGGTGATGTAATCGCCCTTGTACACGTCGGCAAAGGTGTAGGTGGCCATGGCACCGATGTCGGCGCCGGCGGCAAAGGCTTTCTCATTGCCTGTGATGATCATGCATCCTATGGCGGTATCCGCGTCAAATGCCTTGAGCGCATCGCCCAGCTCGGTTATCAGTTGTTCGTTCAACGCATTGAGTTGCTTGGGGCGGTTCAAGGTGACGATGCCGACCTTACCGCCTTCCGTGCGTACCGTGATCAATTCATAAGTCGTTTGTGCTGCAGCCATGTCATTCTCCGGTTTCGGGTTTGGAGGTTGACTATAACGAACCAAACCCGAGCGAAATCACCGGGCACAATACAGTGCAGATTAACCGACCGATCGGTCGGGCGATGGTAAATTGTCAAAAAATCTTGAAAGTACTTATTCAGATGACCGATTCGACCGTTCTTTATGCCGACCTGGGCAGCATTGCCTTTGTCACGCTCAACCGGCCCCAAGCCCTGAACAGCTTTACCCGCCAGATGCACCGAGATTTCTGGGCGGCATTGGATCAGGCCGAAGCTAATCCTTTAATTCGTGGCTTGGTCATCACGGGTGCGGGTCGAGCCTTCTGTGCCGGCGCCGACCTGGCCGAGTTTGACTTCGCGCCAGGTCCCGACCGCATCGCCCGGGCAGACCCCGGGCCGGTCATTGACCAGGCATTCAACCCCACAGCGCGTCGTCTGCAAAACCTGCGCATGCCCACGGTGGCAGCCGTGAACGGTGTCGCGGCTGGCGCAGGCGCTTCATTTGCTTTGGGGTGTGACATTGTGATTGCCGCTCCCACCGCGAGCTTCATCCAGGCGTTTAGCAAAATTGGCCTGATTCCCGACGCGGGCGGTACTTGGTTGATGACTGAGCGACTTGGCCTTGCACGAGCCATGGCGTTGTCCATGACGGGCGACAAACTGGCGGCTGTACAGGCTAAGGAGTGGGGATTGATCTGGGATGTGGCCGACGATTGTGTGGCGGCGGCTACCGCGATGGCACAGCGTCTGGCGACCATGCCCACCAAAGCGTTGGTGGCAACGCGTCACCTGCTGCAAGGCAGCTCATCCCGAACACTCAACCAGCAGCTTGATGTGGAAAGGGACACCCAATCTGCGATGGGCAAAACCAGTGATTACTTTGAGGGCGTGGCTGCTTTTCTTGAAAAGCGCTCGCCTCAGTTCAAGGGGGAGTGAAGTATGGATGCCTCGGCGTTGGCTCAAAAAGTGGGCCAGACCCTGTTTGCAGTAGATACGGCCTCCAAAGACACCATGGGCATGGAGCTCGTGAGTTGCGAGCCGGGCCGTGCCACCCTGCGCATGGTGGTGCAGCCGCTGCATCTGAACGGGCATCAAATTTGCCACGGTGGTTTTATCTTCACGCTGGCCGACTCCACGTTTGCTTTTGCCTGCAACAGCCACAATAAAAACGCTGTTGCAGCCGGGTGCAGCATCGAATTTCTCAAGCCCGGGCAGTTAGGCGATGTGCTGACCTGTGATGGCATAGAGCAAACCTTGCAGGGCAGACATGGCATTTACGACATGCGGGTGACCAACCAGCGCGGCGAAGTCATCGCGATGTTTCGTGGCAAAAGCGCACAAATTCAGGGCAACGTGATTCCGGAATCATCATGAACAATTTTGCGCGTCAAAACTTCCCGCTGGAGCCCATTGAAAAAGCCAGCCTGGACGAGTTGCAGTCCCTGCAATTAAAGCGGCTCAAATCCACGTTGCGGCATGCCTATGCCAACTCGCCGGTCTATCGAAAGAAATTTGATGGCGCGGGTGTGCACCCGGATGACTGCAAATCGCTGGCTGATCTCGCGAAGTTCCCGTTTACCACCAAGAAAGATTTGCGGGACAGTTATCCCTATGGCATGTTTGCCGTACCCCGCGAACAATGCGCGCGTATTCACGCGTCAAGCGGCACGACAGGAAAGCCCACGGTGGTGGGCTACACCAAAAACGATATTGAAATGTGGGCCAACGTGGTGGCCCGCAGCATTCGGGCGGGCGGTGCCAGGCCGGGCGATCTAGTCCATGTTTCTTATGGTTATGGCCTGTTTACAGGTGGGCTTGGCGCGCACTATGGGGCTGAAAAACTGGGGTTGACGGTTGTGCCTTTTGGGGGTGGACAGACGGAGCGGCAAGTTCAGTTGATTGTGGATTTCAAGCCCGACATCATCATGGTCACCCCAAGCTACATGTTGGCCATAGCCGAAGAGTTTGAACGTCAGGGGTTGAACCCGGCAGAGTCTTCATTGCGTGTGGGTATTTTTGGCGCGGAACCGTGGACGAACGACATGCGTTTGAACATTGAGCAGCGCATGGGTATCAATGCAGTTGATATCTATGGCTTGAGCGAAGTGATTGGCCCTGGTGTGGCCAGTGAGTGCATGGAATCCAAGGACGGTCCCACGATTTGGGAGGATCATTTTTACCCCGAAATCATCGACCCACAAACCGGTGAACTGGTGCCTGACGGCGAGGTCGGCGAGCTGGTGTTTACCAGCCTCACCAAGGAAGCTTTGCCCATCATCCGCTACCGCACCCGCGACCTCACGCGGCTCTTGCCTGGCACAGCCCGCACCATGCGCCGAATGGAGAAAATCACCGGCCGCAGCGATGACATGATGATTGTGCGAGGGGTGAATGTCTTCCCCACCCAAATTGAAGAGTTGATATTGAAGCGCGCCGAACTTGCGCCGCACTACCAGTGCATCCTGCGCCGTGAAGGCGTGCTGGATGGTTTGCTGGTGCTGGTTGAAACACGGGTTGGCGTGTCGCCTGAGAGTCTTGAAGCAAGAGCCGCTGCGAAACAGCTGCAACATGAAATCAAGGCCTATGTGGGGACCAGTGTCGAGATTGAGCTGCGCGCCTCGGGCGGCGTTGAGCGCAGCGTGGGCAAGGCGAAGCGGGTCGTGGACCAGCGGGGCTGACCCTCGAAGGCTGCGCCGTAACAAACGCCGATCAACCCTCGAGCCAAGCTGCGACCAGTTTTGCATCCCGCGTTGCAAGCCGCCACGTCGTTACCGCTGTGGGCATTGTCAAAGGTAATTTCAAAAGCCGCTTGTCTCGCGCCACGATTGCCTGCAATTTGGTAGCCGTTCCCGCGTAAAGCGGCAATTCATCCAGTTTGTGGAGCCGCCAGGATGTCAGGGTTTTGGACCGGCCTGCGCCGGCCTCGACATCCACACCCATCCATTCGTCTCCGGCGGCAAACCCGGCGCGCTCAGCAGCACCCCCGCGCAGCACCGCCTTAACTTGTACAGCACTCGCTTCAGTGACCCGCATTCCCAAAGCCTGGGCCAGCTGTGCCGGGTCTTCATGCACATTGACACCGGTTGCCTCCAGCAAGGTCGCCAGTGGTAATTCCGATGTGCCATGCACCCATTCGGCAAACTCATCGGCAAAGGATCTTCCGCCGAGGTCTTGCAGTACAGCGGCAAGATCATCCTCACACATTGGCCCGGCCTTGCAACGCAGCCAGAGCCCGCGCATAACGTCGTCCAGCGTAGTTCTGCCCTCAGCACGCAGCGTGAGGTCAAAGCACAAAGCTACCAATGCACCCTTGGTGTAATAGCTGACCGTGGCGTTGGGCGTATTCTCGTCCTGGCGGTAATACTTGACCCAGGCGTCAAAGCTGGCCTGGGCAACCGACTGCACCTCTCGCCCCGGCGTCTGCAGGACCTGATTGATGGTTTTGTTGAGCAGCTTGAGATACGTGGCGTCGTCAATCAACTTGGACCGACGCAACAGCAAGTCGTCGTAATAGCTGGTGAAGCCTTCAAAGAACCACAACAACGAGGTGTAATTTTCTGCGTTGTATTCGTAGCGTGTGAACTCAATTGGACGAAGACGCTTCACGTTCCAGGTGTGGAAGTATTCGTGGCTGATCAAGCCCAACAACGTGGTGTAGCCTTCGGGTTGGCGCACAGCCCGGTCGGCAGGCTGATTGACCGGTGGCAGGCGCGGCAGATCTTTTCGATTGCAAATCAACGCAGTGGAGTTTCGATGCTCCAGGCCGCCATAGCCGTCATCGACCGCATTCAGCATAAACAGGTAGTTCTTGAAGGGCGGCTTTTGTGCTGCCCTCTTTCCGGCTCCCGATGCATGCCAGAACCGGATCTCGGTCTCACATATTTTTTGCGCGTCGGCCAGCAGTTTGGTGCCATCAAAGGAGGGTGGGGCACCCGCAACGACAAAACGGTGCGGTACGCCACAGGCTTTGAAGGAACCGCTCCAGAAGGTGCCCATCTCCACCGGGCAATCTGCCAGATCATCGTAATCGGCCGCCAGATAGGTGCCAAAACCGTTTTTTGTGACCTTCACGGGTGCAAGACCAGTCGCCACGTTCCAATGGCGGACACCCGGTGCTGCGACAAGCTCTAACACGTGGGGTGAATTCGTCCGGCCTTCGACCCGAAAACACAGGCTGGTACTGTTGAAAAACCCGCGCGATGCATCCAGCCAGGCCGTTCGCACGGAATTGTCAAATCCGCAGACCTCGTAACACAACACCAATGG
This sequence comes from Rhodoferax sp., assembly GCA_031430225.1. Taxonomy (GTDB): domain Bacteria; phylum Pseudomonadota; class Gammaproteobacteria; order Burkholderiales; family Burkholderiaceae_C; genus JANYCG01. Next base: position 12,837 of record JANPAZ010000582.1, read on the forward strand.
TTTGGCCGGATCACATGGGATTTGCCAGGTGCATTTGTCTAGTTGTTCGACTTGCAGTGTTTCTTTGGATTGAAGAGCCTGCAAGTGTTGAAGATTCTTTGAAAATTCACGGATCAGGTAGCTCCCAGGAATCCAGACCGGCAGACTCACACGCTGTAAATGTGTCGGGTTTTCAATCGTCAGCGTCACCCTGAAAAGATGGGCGTGCAGGTCAGCAACTTCGACGCGAAAACGAACGGCCGCCGCCGCCATCGCCTTAATTTTTGACCTCGGCAAGAAGCTTCTCTACCTGGGCCGCACCGATGGCACCGGGTACCCTCGAACCATCGGCAAAAATGAGCGTTGGTGTGCCCGTGATTTTGTACTTTCGTCCCAACTCCACGTTGCGCATCAGGGCAGTCGCATCACAGCCTTGTGCAGCCGCCGGCGAAGCCTTGTCTCTGATCATCCAGTCTTGCCAGGCACGGGTCCTGTCTTTCGTACACCAGATATTTCGAGATTTCTCTGCCGAGTCAGCGCCCAATATGGGGTACAAAAACATGCTGATGGTGACGTTGTCCACCTTTTGCAGGTCACGCTCAAATCGCTTGCAATAGCCACAGTTGGGGTCTTCAAAGACGGCGAGCTTGCGTTTGCCGTCGCCGCGCACAATGGTGAATGAATCTTTCATGGGGAGCGTGTCGAACGCAATGGCGGTCAGCTTATCTATGCGCTCTTCAGTCAGATTGCGTTTCTGCTTGGTGTCAATCAAGCTGCCTTGAATCAAAAAATTGGCATCAGCATCCGTGTAGAAAATCTCGGTGCCATTCACGCGAATCTCAAACAAACCCGGCATTGCACTTTTAGTGATCTCATCAATTTTCTGAAATTGCGGGATGCGCTCCACCAGGTTTTTGCGGATGACTGCTTCGTTTGCCATGGCGGCCATACCGACGCAGGCAATGGTAATTGACAGAAGTAATTTGTTCATTTTCATAGCAGTCGCTTTCATTCAATCTGTTTGTTCTGCGTTTCACAAAGACGCATGCTTGGTACCACAGTTCAGATGCCCATCGCCTGCCGGGTGACCCAGTGCTTCAAGGGGCCACTGCGATCAAAGCCGCGCATGCCCATATTGCGCAGAGCCTGCCAGCCGCCCCCACCCTGGGTAAACAAGCGCTGCAATCCATCCGTGGCAGAGGCGAGCAACGCCGCATCTGACTTGCGTGCACGCTCATATCGGCGCAACACTTTTTCATCTGCCACACTGCGCCAGTAATCCCGTTGACTAAGCAGCGTTGCCAGCTCGGCGACATCGCCCAAACCCAAATTCAATCCCTGGCCGCTCAACGGGTGTACCGTGTGGGCAGCATCACCCACAAGAACCCACGCCGTACCATTGTCAAAGCCCACCCATTGATCGGTGCGTGAAAGTTGCAGCGGCCACACGGCTCGTTCTCCCGTCAAGGTCAATTCGCCTAAGGCGCCATGACTTTCATCTCGTACCGCCCACGCAAATTCCTCGTTGGTCATGCCCATCAATACATTCGCCCGTGCGTCTTCTACTGACCACACAATCGCAATAGAGTTCCCTTGCGGTCCATCCAGGGGCAAAACGCCCAGGATGCTGTCTTGGGTGAACCACTGCTGGGCGGTTTGGCCATGGGGTTTTTCACACTGGAGCCTGGCCGCAATGGCACGTTGGCGATAGGGTGTAACTTCAAATTCAACACCAAGATCGGCGCGTGAACGACTTGCTTTTCCTTCGCATACAACGGTCAGAGTGGCTGGTTGAGCGGTATCCAGGAGCTCGATCTGGGGCTGAAACCGAGTGGCCTGAGCCAGTTGGGCCTCCAGCAGCGGCACGTCAACAATCCATGCCAGAGCCTGCACACCCGTGTCTGCGGCATTGAAAAAAACTTCGCCGCCGTCATCACCCTGCACCTGCATCTTGAGTACCGGCGTTGCAGCGGTTTCATTGGGCCAGCACCGGACAGATTCCAGCAGGTGCCGTGACTTGGCATTGAGCGCATAGGCCCTGACGTCTGCTTTGGATAGCGCACTTTGGGCAGAATCCTGCGCAACCAGTCCAACCCGAAGGCGCTCCTGAGCCAACAACAGCGCCAGGGTGCGACCTGTGATGCCCCCCCCACGAATACACACGTCAAAAGGTCTTGCCATCTGCGGATTGTAGAAGGCAGGGCAAAATCCCTGTTTACCCATTCGTCAGTATTTCTTGAAGGATATGCCCATGGACACAGTCCAGTCACCAGGTCGCGACGTC
>JANPAZ010000583.1:0-29059 GCA_031430225.1 Rhodoferax sp.
GCCAGGGCCATCACGTCGTGGGGATTCATGGCCTTGAGCTTGTGGTCGCTCCAGACCTGGCGCCAGCGTCGCGAGCCGGGCAAGCCGTGGCGAAGGCCCAGCATGTGCCGCGCGATGTTGCTCCAGGGCGTGCCGTGCGTGGCGGCTTCGCGCGCCATGTAGTCGCACATTTGCGCCTCTACTGACTCCCGCGTGGCGACAGGGCTAGCGTTTAAACCGGCATCGCCATAAAACGCGGCATCCCATTCACTGAGCCACCAGGGGTTGTGATACGCCTCGCGGCCCAGCATCACGCCATCGACATACTGCAATTGCTCGACGACCTGCTCTGTGGTGGTGATGCCGCCATTGATGGCGATGGTGAGGTGCGGAAACTCTTTTTTGAGCTGGTGCACCATGGCGTAACGCAGCGGCGGCACTTCGCGATTGGCTTTGGGCGACAAGCCCTTGAGCCATGCATTGCGCGCATGGACGATAAAGGTATTGCAGCCGGCCTCGCTCACAGTGCCGACAAAATCGCGCACGAACTCGTAGCTCTCGGCCTTGTCAATACCAATACGGTGCTTCACCGTCACTGGCACGCTCACCACGTCTGCCATCGCCTTCACGCAGTCAGACACCAGCTGCGGCTCTGCCATAAGGCAGGCACCAAATGCACCGCGCTGCACGCGCTCCGAGGGGCAGCCGCAATTCAGATTGACCTCGTCATAGCCCCAAGCCTCACCAAGTTTGGCGCACTGGGCCAGATCGGCAGGCTCACTGCCGCCCAGTTGAAGAGCCAACGGATGCTCTTGTACGTTGTAGCGCAAATGGCGCGGCACATCACCGTGAATCAGCGCGCCGGTCGTCACCATTTCGGTATAGAGCAAGGCGTGGCGGGACAGCAGGCGATGAAAGTACCTGCAATGCCTGTCGGTCCAGTCCATCATGGGGGCAACTGAGACTCTATGGTTCGAAGATTGTTGATTTGATTGTGTTTTTTTCATCATTCAAAACATGAAAGTCAATATTGTGCAGGTATTGGTGCACACAAGTTGCACGCGCGGAACATAAATGGGACGGGCGATGCACGGTGGCACTGCCGCCCCGCAATTTCAGCCCCCCCAAAGCCAGCATTCGCTGGTCGTGAAAATCACGATCGCAATGGCTGCCCGCTGGAACCATAGGAATAGGAATAGGCATAGGCATGGGCATCCAGACGCACTCCAATTCAGACTCGGGCATCAGCCCGGCGGCCACAACCCATATTGGCGTGAACATCGCAGCCCTGCGCTGGGCCTGCCACACGCTTTTTCCGGTCGCAGTCAGCCTTGTGTGGGGCAGCGCACGGTCATCGGGCGAATACAGGGCCACTGTTCGAACTGTGACCAATCGGCAAGCACTTGTTGAAACAGGAAGTAAGTGATGCCCTCGCATTGCGACCGTGGCACGTTGTGGGTGTGCGGGTGCTTTGATCCGCGTCAGCCCGGTGAAACCTGATCGCGCTCTCTTTTTAAGGAATCCCTATGCAAATCCAAAACCTGCAAAGCAAGGCAAGAGCCGTCGGCATTGGACTCGCCATCCTGCTAGCCAGTGGATGGGCCAACGCCGATCCGCCCACACGTGTTGCCCGGCTGGGTTATACCACCGGCTCAGTCAGTTTCTCCCCGGCTGGCGATCCCGACTGGTTGCAGGCCATAGTCAACCGGCCACTGACCACCGGGGACCGCCTTTGGACAGCCGCCAATTCGCGGGCCGAGTTACAGATCGGCGGCGCGGTAATTCGCCTGGGCCCGGCAACCAGCGCAACACTGCTCAATCTCAATGACCGCATGACGCAAGTGCGTCTTTCGCAAGGCAGCCTGAAAATCCGGGTGCGGCGCATGGGACCCAACCAGACCTTTGAAGTGAACACCCCCAATCTCGCATTCACCTTCCGCAGCCCGGGTGAATATCGCATCGACGTTGACGTCAGGGACGACGCAACGGCGGTCACCGTGCTAAGCGGCCAGGGCGAGGTGTACGGCGAAGGCGCGTCGTACGCGGTAACACCGCGCAAGGCTTACCGCTTTTACGGCACCGGCCTGTCCGACTATGAGCCCCTGCTGGCGCAGCGCGAAGACGCGCTGGACCGCTGGGCACGTGAACGCGATCGCCGGCTTGACAACTCGAAATCGGCACGCTACTTGTCGTCCAACGTGGTGGGCTATGAAGACCTCGACGCCAACGGCATCTGGCGCTTGGACCCAAAATACGGCAACGTCTGGATTCCGAACCGGGTGGCGGCCGACTGGACCCCCTATCGCAATGGCCACTGGACCTGGGTTGACCCCTGGGGCTGGACCTGGGTCGACGATGCGCCATGGGGCTATGCGGTGTCGCACTACGGGCGGTGGGCCAGGCTTGGCAGTTCGTGGGGCTGGGTCCCCGGCCCGGCGCGTGAACAGGCCGTGTATGCCCCGGCACTCGTGGCGTTTGTGGGCGGAAAGAACTTTCAGGTTTCAGCGTCCGTGGGTGGCACAGCAGCGCCCGCCGTGGGCTGGTTTCCGCTGGCCCCACGCGAGGTCTATCAGCCTGCTTACCAGGTCAGCCGCGCCTACTTCGACAACATTAACCGCAGCAACGCCGTGATTGCGCCATCCACGATCACCAATGTCTACAACAACACGACCGTGGTGAACAACACAACGGTTGTCAACAATAACTCGAACGTCGTCAATGTCGTGTACGCCAACCAGACTGTCACAGGAGCCGTGGTCGCCGTGCCAGCGAATGCGTTTGTCCAGTCTCAACCGGTCGCAAAAGCAGCCGTTGTGGTGTCGGCGCAAGCCGCTGTGAGTGCGCCGGTAGCACATGTTGCCGCCGTGGCACCCATACCGCAAAGCGTGCACGGTGGCGCAGCCATCGCCAGCGCTACGCCGCCTGCCCGCGAAAGGGAGGTGTTTGCCCGCACAGCGCCACCTGCGCCGCCGGTTTCTTTTGTTGCCCAGCAGACGCAACTGGCTGTCAAACCCGGTACTCCGATTGACGACATGCGGCGTGCCCAATTGAAAACAGCCACACCTTCGGAACCTGCAGCCAAGGTCAGTGTGGTGGCCAGCGTCCAGGCACCTGCACCAACAGCCGCGCCGCCCGCGACGGCACCGAAAGGCAGGTCCCCTGAAGAACGCATAGCGGACGCTCCCAGAGACGATGCCGCCAGGGCTGATTCGGTTAAATCGGAAGCGGCCAAGGGTGAAGCCGCGAAGGCTGTGACCGCCAAAGCTGACGCCCTGAAGGTGGAAGCCGCCAAGTCGGATGCAGCCAAAGCGGAAGCCATCAAGGCAGAGACTGCAAAGGCGGCCAGCCTGAAAGCTGACCTTGCAAAGGCCGAGGCGCTCAAGGCAGATGCGGCAAAAGCAGACGCAACCAAGGCATCCAATGCGAAAGTCGAGGCAAACGTCAAGGCGGAGGCTGCGAGGGCTGACTCGGTCAAAGCGGAAGGGGCCCGAGCTGACGCAGCCAAAGCCGAGGCCACCAAAGCTGCAGCATTAAAAGGCGAAGCTGCCCGAGCTGACGTTGTCAAGGTCGACACAGCAAAGACTGCGGCGGCAGCGGCAGACACGGCTAAAGCTGAGTCCGTCAAAGCCGAGGCCGCAAGAGCAGCGAGCGTGAAGGCTGATGCTGCGAAGGCCGAGGCGGCCAAGGCGGAAGCGGCCCGAGACGACGCAGCAAAAGCCGAAGCCGCTAAAGCGGCAACTGCAAGCGCTGAAGCTGGCAAGGCTGAAGCCACCCGAAATGAAGCGGCAAAAGCCGAGGCCGTCAAAGCCGAGACGGCAAGAGCAGCAAGCGTGAAGGCTGATGCTGCGAAGGCCGAGGCGGCCAAGGCGGAAGCGGCCCGAGTCGACGCAGCAAAAGCCGAGGCCGTCAAAGCCGAGGCGGCAAGAGCAGCAAGCGTAAAGGCTGATGCTGCGAAGGCCGAGGCGGCCAAGGCGGAAGCTATAAAAATTGAAGCAGCCAAAGCGGCAGCTGCGAAGGCTGATGCGGCCAAAGCCGAGGCCAACAGACTTGCCACGGCAAAAGCTGAAGAAGCCAAAGCTGCTTTAGCCAAGACCTCGGGAGCTACACCGTTGCCTAGAGAGGCACGCGGACCTGCACCAAAATCCGAGCCTGACGCGAAGGTTGGCGAGGAAAAAAAGAAGAAGAAAGCCGACGACGAAGCGCAAAAACGCTGAGGCGCCTTTGGTAAACCAGCTTTCAGCGCCATCGATACGACTGAAATGCGGTGACAAATAGTTTGTTGGATCAAGCCGGTGTTTTAGTTCCAAAAGGCCAGACCCGAACCGTGCTTGACGAAAAAAAGGCAATGATCTTATTCAAGAACACTGCCACTCTCGCCACAAGTTGGGTCCGCCCTTAAAGCTTTGCGGTCACCTTGGCTCGTTTGCCCAGTTCGATCTTGGCAATCGCGTTGCGGTGCACCTCATCGGGTCCATCCACGATGCGCACCGTACGCTGATGGGCATAGGCTTCGGCCAGCCAGAAGTCCTGGCTCACGCCGGCGGCACCGTGGGCCTGGATGGCCCAGTCCACCACTTTGCATGACATGTTGGGCGCAACCACCTTGATCATCGCAATCTCGGCGCGCGCATCCTTGTTGCCAACCGTGTCCATCTTCCATGCAGCATTCAATGTCAGAAGTCTGGCCTGGTCAATCATGCAGCGTGACTCGGCGATACGCTCATGCCAAACCGATTGCTCTGCGAGGGGCTTGCCAAACGCGATGCGTGCGCGAAGGCGGTCCACCATCATTTCCAGGGCACGTTCAGCAGCGCCAATCGAGCGCATGCAATGATGAATGCGGCCGGGGCCAAGGCGGCCTTGCGCAATCTCGAATCCACGCCCCTCGCCCAGCAGGATACTACTCACGGGGACGCGCACGTTTTCGAGCAGAACTTCCATATGGCCGTGCGGTGCGTCATCGTAGCCAAAAACCGATAGGTGCCGTAGCACTTTGACGCCTGCTGCCTCTCGCGGCACCAGCACCATGGATTGCTGGGCATGGCGCGGTGCGGCAGGGTCAGTCTTGCCCATCACGATGAAGATCTGGCAACGCGGACTGCCAGCACCGGAGGAAAACCATTTGCGGCCGTTGATGACATATTCGTCACCTTCGCGCAAGATGGTGCATTGGATGTTGGTGGCGTCTGACGATGCCACGGCGGGCTCGGTCATCAAGAACCCCGACCGTATTTTTCCGGCAAGCAAGGGCTCCAGCCACTGGTCTTTTTGCGCTTCGGTACCGTAACGCTCAATGGTTTCCATGTTGCCCGTATCAGGAGCCGAGCAGTTGAACACTTCGCCAGACCAGGAAACCCGACCCATGATTTCACACAGGGGCGCGTAGTCCAGATTTGAAATACCGGGAACGCCACGGTGCTCATGCGGCAGGAACATGTTCCAAAGGCCGGCCGCACGCGCCAGCGGTTTGAGCTCTTCAATCAGTGGCGAAACCTGCCAGGCATTTCCCTTCTGCCGGAATTCGGCCATCTCGTGGTGATAACGCTCTTCGTTTGGGTAGATGTGCTGGTCAAAGAACTGCCGCAGCCGCTGCAGCAGGTCAAGGGTTTTGGGAGACGGTTCTGCAAACATATTGAGTCCTTAAGTCGGTTTTGCTGCGCACGGATTGAATGCGCGGATCGCTCGGCGATTGGAACTGAACGCGATCACGAACAGGGTCTCACAAGTGACCAAGCGCAATCGCCGAGTCATCAATCCCTCTGTCTGGCGAGTACTACCTTCAGCTCAGTCTTTTTCCGCCAGATGAACGACACAGTTGCGGCCGTTGCGTTTGGCCTGGTAGAGCGCCCGGTCAGCACGCTCGACAATATTCATGCTGCCCTGCGCGGTTGAAGTCGTGGCGACTCCGACGCTGATCGTAATTGGCTTGTGTGGCCAGTTGAAATCATGCACTGCTTTGCGCACGCGCTGCGCGACCACCATGGCGGCGTCGATGGGTGCGTCGGGCAGTATCAGGGCAAACTCGTCGCCGCCGTAGCGCGCCACATGGTCATAGGTGCGTGCATGCGCCTGTAAGATCCGGGCGATCTGCTGCAAGGCCTGATCGCCAACCACATGACCAAATTCATCGTTCACCGATTTGAAGTTATCCACATCAATAATGGCCAGCGCCAACGGGGAGTGGGACCGCTCGGTCCGCGACGACTGTTCATTCATGATGTGGTCAAACGCACGGCGATTTTCGACACCTGTCAGTGGATCCCGCGTCGTTTGCTCCACCAGCACGCGGTTCATCTGCTCCAGACGCTGCTGATAGGTTTCAAGCTGCATTTGCCGATCAAGTAGCTCATCTTTGGTTTTGCGCAAGCGTGCCACGGCGCGACGCATGTCAAGAAGCGCCACCACCTGCCTTGCGAGCATTTGCAGCGCCTCCCGCATGGCCGGGTCAAGTTCGCGCGGCACCCGGTCCATGACACAAACTGTTCCCAAGGCGTAGCCCGCCGCGGTGACGATAGGCGCCCCAGCGTAAAACCGGACGTTGGGCTCTGAATTGATGATTGGAAAATCTGCAAATCGCGGATCGCGCGACGTATTTGGTATTTCCATCACCAGGCCAGGACTGAGGATTGCGTGCGAGCAAATCGAATGGTCGCGTGACGTCTGGCTGAACTCAATGCCCACCTTGGACTTGAACCATTGCCGCTCACTGTCCACAAAAGAAATCAAAGCGATCGGCACATCGCAAATGTAGGCGGCAAGCCGGGCGATGTCATCGAAGATCGATTCGGCGCCGGAGTCGAGAACGTCGAAGTCCTGCAAGGCGGCCAACCGGTCGGCTTCGTTTGCGGGCAAAAATGCTTTCATGCTGATTCATCCTGAAAATGTGTCGGTCCAGGTCATGTGCCCATAATAGTCTCTCATGGCGTCACGCACCAAGGTGCGGTGTCATGGGCAAAACCCATCCACAGCGCCCAAAATGAACTTGCGGCCAAAGCCAGACCCGCCAGGCGAACACCCCACTGCCCATTGCCGCGCCCGCGGCCTGCCAGTTTGAGCCAGAGCCAGGGCCCAGCCATCATCGACACACTGGTGCCCAGGGCAAACAAGGCCATGACTGCAGCACCCTGCAAGGCACTGCCCGTGAGCGTCGCCACGAGCACGGCCGAATAGAGAAGCCCGCAAGGCAGGAACGCCCAGAAAGTACCGATGATCAACGGTGCGCCTCGCCCCCAATTCGTTGCAAAGGCCTTCATCTGGACCCATATTTTCTTGCCCGCCGCTTCAATCCAGACCGGCTGCTGAGCCCTGTAAAGCAGCACTAGACCCAACATCATGGTGGCGACATGAAATAGGGTCCAGACCGGGCGCAAAGCAGCGCTCTGGGTCGTCAGCCATCCCAAACCCTGCATGGAAGCTGCCGCCAAAGCACCCAGAATCGAGTAACCAAGAATTCTGCCCGCCTGAAAGGTCCACATGGCACTCTGCGCTCTAGGGCCTGCAGACCGCCCAAGGCCAGCGCAGGCAGCGCCGCACATAGCAACGCAATGCGGACCGCCCGCCAAACCCATCAACAACGCGGTGAGCGCCAAAGAAGCCTGCATCTTGCAGATGCTAGATGATTTTCGAGAATTTGGCGCGAGTCCGGTCGGTTTGTAAATACCGGTCAAATACCATCGCGACCGCCCGCACAAAGAACCAGCCATCTGACGTGACTTGAATTCCAGTTTGATCCAGGGTCACGAGGCCCTGTGAAGCCAAGTCATTGAGCGCCGTCATCTCGCCCGCAAAATAAGTCTGAAATTCGATCAGATAAGCAAGGTTGATCGACTCAAAGGCGACTTGCCCCTGACACATCAGCGCCATGATCACGGCTCGACGCAGCAGGTCGTCACGCGACAGCGCCAAACCCCGTACAACCGGAAAGCGACCATGGTCAATGCTGTCACAGTATTCCTCCATGGTCTTCGCGTTCTGGCTGTAGGTGGCACCTATCCGGCCGATGGATGACACACCCAGCGCAATCAGGTCGCAGTCGGGTTGCGTGCTGTAACCCTGGAAGTTGCGATGCAATCGGCCCTGGCGTTTTGCGACTGCCAGCGCATCATTGGGTAACGCAAAGTGGTCCATTCCCACATATACATAGCCCGCACCCATCAGCGCCTTCATCGACCGCGCCAACATGGTGACTTTGGACGCCGCCCCGGGCAACTCGACGGTGGCAATGCGGCGCTGCGGCTTGAATCGTTCAGGCAAATGCGCGTAGGCGTAAAGCGCAATGCGATCCGGCCGCAATTCAACAATCTGGGCAAGTGTGCGGTCAAACGACTCTGGCGTCTGTAGCGGTAAACCGTAAATCAGATCGACATTGACCGAATCAAAATTTCTCTCACGCGCCGCCTTCATCAGCGCAAAAACCTGCTCGGCCGGCTGCACCCGGTGCACCGCCTTTTGCACTGCGGTATCAAAATCCTGAACCCCAAAACTCAAACGGTTGAACCCGAGCTTGGCCAGCGTATCCAGACGACCCACGTCAACTGTGCGGGGGTCGACCTCAATGGAATACTCTCCACCCGGCGCCAGCGAAAAGTTTCGCCGCAGCATCGCCATGAGCTCATCCAGCTCGGTGTCACTCAGAAAAGTAGGTGTGCCGCCGCCCAGATGCAACTGGGTCACCATTTGGCCCAGGCCAAGCTCAGCCGTGTGCAAATCCACCTCGCGGCTCAGATAGCGAAGGTAAGGCGCAGCCCGGTCATGGTGCTTGGTAATGATCTTGTTGCACGCGCAGTAGTAGCAAAGCGACTCACAAAATGGGATGTGAACGTACAACGACAAAGGCAGTGCCTTCACCGCCACCCCGGAGCGGCGTTGCCGCAGAGCCTGAGCGTAGTCGTCGGCTGAAAATGCCTCCACAAACCGGTCAGCCGTGGGGTAGGAGGTATACCTGGGCCCTGCAACGTCAAATTTGCGCAACAATTCTGCCGAAACGGGCTCACGGGTCGCAGTTGTCATTGGTATTCCTTGTCCAAGGCTGGCACTATGCCGGTAAAGAGAAAGGTATTTTTTGATCTGAGTCAAATCTGACGGAGTTAGCAGCGTGCACAATTGACCCATATCAGGAGCAATCCATGTATGCGACAGACAACCCCACGACCACCGGCCTTAAATTGTCTTCTGGAGGGCACACCATTGACATCAAACCGGTGCCAATGACCCCACACACTATCAAGGTGGCGTGTTCCAACTGCAACCTGCGGGAGTTGTGCATGCCGTTGGGCCTGTCGCCCCTGGAACTCGACCGCATTGAGGAAGTCGTTGCAGCGCGTCGTAAAGTCAAACGTGGCACCACGCTGTTTCGAAACGGCGACAAATTCACATCCCTGTTTGCGATTCGTACCGGTTTCTTCAAAACTTCAGTGGCATCTGAAGATGGCCGGGATCAAGTCACGGGCTTCCAGATGGCAGGCGAAATTATCGGCCTCGATGGAATCGTCAATGATCACCATACCTGCGACGCTATTGCGCTGGAGGACGCCGAAGTCTGTGTGATGCCTTTCGACCGGATCGAGGAACTGTCGCGCGAAGTGAACGCACTGCAACGTCATGTTCACAAAATCATGAGCCGCGAAATTGTCCGCGAGCATGGCGTGATGTTATTGCTGGGCAGCATGCGAGCCGAAGAGCGGCTCGCCGCCTTCTTGCTTAACCTGGTGCAGCGCCTGCATGCGCGGGGTTTCTCGCAATCCGAGCTGGTTTTGCGCATGACGCGCGAAGAAATTGGCAGCTACCTGGGACTCAAGCTTGAAACCGTCAGCCGAACTTTCTCAAAGTTTGTTGACGAGGGAATTGTTGAGGTCAAGCAAAGGCATGTTCGCATTCTTAAATCCGAAAGCCTCAAATTGCTGGTCAATACTCAAGAGTGCAGCTAGGCCTGCGATTGATTGACCTCTGCGGCTGGCATTGCCAGCAGAATCGTCAAAGTACTTGACGCCGCCGTGATGATCCAGAACGCAAAGAAGGCCAGCGTGTAGACAGCCTGCCGGGGAAGTTCCAGCGCCTGGCCGAACCAGTGCAGATCGTGCGGGTCCACCATGGCAAACACCAGAATTTCCATCACGCCTGCCAACAAGAAGGCGGGCCACACTATCCACATCAGTCTCTGTTTCAACATCAGCGGCTCCTTTGCAACGCGGTCCCGTAAAACCTAGGGCTTGCCAGAAAATTCAGGTTTCGCCACCACACCAGTGGCGGCGTGGTTGCGCCCCTGTATGGCCGGCGCAAGGCTGGCGGCTGGCTTGTTAAGCGTCTTGTTGATCTCGATTCCTTTTTGATAGTAGTCGTCAGACACGACCGGGTCGGGTCGGGTGATGGCCAGATAAAGGGTAATAAAGCTTGCCACCACCACCACGAGCGGGCCGGATACCACCAGCCAGACATGGCCGAATTTCCACCAGGGTGCGCCAGATTCATCAGTTTCATTGGACATACAAGCTCCTTATCGGGGTACCAGAAATACAGATTTTTCAGTCAAATGATCCGCAGTTCCTTCGGAACTGATCTCAAAATTGATCGGGTGGGAGCCAGCGCCCGCAGCATCGAAAGGTGCACGCACCCTGACTGCAACCCAACGCGATTGCGTGGATTCGACAGTCATGACGTCATCGGAATTGACCTTCAAGCCTGGCAGGCCGTTCACACTGATTTTGTAGCGCTGCAACGACTCCGTCGCGTTCATGATCTGCAGACGGTAAACGTTTTCTATCAGGCCGCCCGAGACAATGCGCGCCGTGACACCGCGGTCGCGAACGACGTCCACCTTGAAAGGCGTGCGCAGTGTCAAACTCACCAGCATGGCGATAACGATAGCGCCCAGAATGGACGTATAAATAAGCACCCTTGGGCGCAGCACATGGCGCAGCGTCTGCGACTTGGTCCAATGCTGCTTCATGGCGTTTTGAGTGGCGTACTTGACCAGCCCTGGCGCGTAGCCCATCTTGTCCATCACTGTGTCGCAAACATCGGCGCATGCCCCGCAGCCAATGCATTCATACTGTAGCCCTTTACGGATGTCGATGCCCGTGGGGCACACTTGCACACACAGGCTGCAGTCCACGCAAGCCCCCAGGTTCAGTGTCGCGAGGTCAGCCTTGCGAGAGCGGGCACCCCTGGGCTCACCACGCTCTTCATCATAGGTAACGATGAGGGTGTCCTTGTCAAACATCGCGCTCTGAAACCGCGCATAGGGGCACATGTGCTTGCAAACCTGTTCGCGCATAAACCCGGCATTTCCGTAGGTGGCAAAGCCATAGAACAGCGTCCAGAAGATCTCCCACGAGCCCATGCTCATCTGAACGACTTCCTGGCCAAGCTGCTTGATGGGCGTGAAATAGCCCACAAAAGTAAACCCGGTCCAAAGGGCAACAGCCAGCCACAACAGATGTTTTGACGCCTTGCGCGCGAACTTGTCAAACGAAAACGGCAGGGCATCTCGCCTCATACGGGCCGATCGGTCTCCTTCGACCTTTTTTTCTATCCAGAGAAATATTTCCGTGTAGACCGTTTGCGGACACGCGTAGCCACACCATAGGCGCCCGGCCACCGCCGTAAAAAGAAACAGCGACAGTGCCGAAATAACAAGAATGCCGGTAAGGTATATGAAGTCTTGCGGATACAGCACCAGCCCAAAAATGTAAAAACGCCGACTATCCAGATCAAACAGAACGGCCTGACGCTGCCCCCACTCCAGCCAGGGCATGCCATAGAAAACAAGTTGCGTCAGAAACACCATGCCCCAACGCCAACGCGAAAAGAAACCCGACACACTACGCGGGTAAATTTTCTCGTGCGACGCATACAGGGAGATCAACTCCCCATCTGGCTCCTGGGCCATGATGGGGATGATCTTCCTCGCACTTGTGTCCTTTGTGCTCAAACCTTGATCCTCTTGTTATCTGCTCGAGTCATGCAAGGCGGGTCACTTCCCCGGTGCACCGGCCTTGTTGGACATGCCCCAGACGTAGGACGCAAGCACGTGAATCTGTGCCTCGGTAAGTTTGTCTGCCTGCGCGGGCATCTGGTTGACCTTGCCGCCATTGACCATGGCAATGATCGCAGCCTCGCCGTAACCATGAAGCCAGACATCGTCGGTCAGGTTGGGCGCTCCCAGTGCCTGGTTGCCTTTGCCATCAACACCGTGGCAAGCTGCACAGACTCCGAATTTTGCCTTGCCCAGCGCTGCCTGGAGTGAGTCGTGAGGGCTGCCAGACAGGCTCAACACATATTGCGCAACATTCTTGACGTCTTCAGGCGATCCGACAGCCGCAGCCATGGGCGGCATATTGCCATTGCGTCCTTTGACCAGTGTTTCCTTGATGGTCGCGGGGGCACCACCATAGAGCCAGTCGCCATCTGTCAGGTTCGGTATGCCCTTGTTACCACGCGCATCCGACCCATGGCACTGTGCGCAGTTGTTCATGAACAAACGCTCGCCAATGGCCATGGCCTGAGCATCCTTCGAGACATCTTCAGGTGGCATGGCTGTGAATTTGGCGTACAAAGGCGCAACTTCAGCATTGCCCTTATCCACTTCTGTCTGGTGCTGCCCCGTCGAGCTCCAACCCAGCTTGCCAGCATAAGTACCCAAACCCGGATACAGAAACAGGTAAGCGAGCGCAAACACAATGGTGATGACGAACAACCAGGCCCACCAGCGCGGCAGCGGGTTGTTCATCTCGCGCAGGTCGCCGTCCCAGACATGGCCAGTGGTGTTATCACTGGCCGTCATGGCTCGGGCTTTTCCCGAAAACCACAGCAACAGCAGGCACGCCAAGATACTGACTAGCGTGGTACCGGCGACGAATATCGACCAGAAATTGCTTGTGAAGTCGCTCATGTTCTTGTCCTTTGGTGGCAGCGCGTTAGTCTTGCTCAAAAGGCAGGTTGGCGGCCTGCTCAAAATCGGCTGCATTGCGCCGGGAATAAGCCCAGGCAACGATGCCAATGAATGTCAAAAAGCTCACGACCGTGGCCATCGAGCGAAGGGTGTTGACGTCGAATTCCATAGTGGTTCTCCCGTTTATTTGACGTGAATTCCAAGAACCTGAAGGTAGGCAATCACGGCTTCCACCTCGGTTTTGCCTTTCAGCTCTTCAGTCGACTTTGCAATCTGCTCATCCGTGTAGGGCACCCCCACCGTGCGCAGCGCCTTCATATGGGCCGGCATCGAAGCTGCGTCAACAATATCTTTCAACAGCCAGGGGTAAGCGGGCATGTTGGATTCGGGTACCAAATCACGCGGATTGTTCAAATGGTCGCGATGCCACTGGTCGCTGTACTTGCCGCCAACGCGATGCAAGTCAGGACCGGTGCGCTTGCTGCCCCACTGAAACGGATGGTCATAAACAAATTCACCGGCAACCGAGTAGTGACCATAGCGCAGCGTCTCGGCACGAAACGGACGGATCATCTGCGAGTGACAGTTGTAGCAGCCCTCACGTACATAGATGTCTCGCCCGGCCAGTTGCATGGCGGTGTAGGGCTGAATGCCCTTGACCGGCTCCGTGGTCGACTTCTGGAAGAACAGCGGCACAATTTCCACCAGGCCACCCACCAGCAGAACCACCAGGATCAAAACGATCATCAGGAAGTTGCTGGTTTCGATTTTCTCGTGCGACAGTCCGCCGCCTGCATTGTTGTTTGCCATGGTATGTTTCCTTATCACGCGTGAACCGCAGCGGCCGGAATGGTGACGCTGACGGAGCGACCGCTGGTGGCCGTCTTGAGGACGTTCCAGAGCATGATCACCATGCCGCCAAGGTAGATGAGCCCACCCACCAGCCGCAACAGATAGAACGGGAAGGTCGCTTTGACGGACTCCACGAAGGTGTAGGTCAGGGTTCCGTCAGGATTGACGGCACGCCACATCAGACCCTGCATGACGCCGGCAATCCACATCGCCGCGATATAAATAACGATACCGATCGTGGCTGCCCAGAAGTGAATCTCGATCGCCTTGACGCTGTACATCTGCTTCTGGCCGAACAGACGCGGAATCAGGTAATACATGGAGCCCATGGTTACCAGACCAACCCAGCCCAACGCACCGGAGTGAACGTGGCCCACAGTCCAGTCCGTGTAATGGGACAGCGCATTGACCGTCTTGATCGACATCATCGGACCTTCAAAGGTAGACATGCCATAAAACGACAGCGACACAATCAGGAACCGCAGGATGGGATCGTCACGCAGCTTGTGCCAGGCACCGGACAGGGTCATGATGCCGTTGATCATTCCGCCCCAACTGGGCGCCAGCAGAATCAGCGAGAACACCATACCGACAGATTGCGTCCAGTCGGGCAATGCGGTGTAGTGCAAGTGGTGCGGACCCGCCCACATATATGTGAAGATCAGCGCCCAGAAGTGAACGATTGACAGGCGATACGAATAAACAGGACGCTCAGCCTGCTTGGGAATGAAGTAATACATCATGCCAAGAAAGCCCGCTGTGAGGAAGAAGCCGACGGCGTTGTGACCGTACCACCACTGCACCATGGCATCCTGAACCCCGGCATAGGCCGAGTAAGACTTCATGTAGCCAGCAGGAATGGCGGCACTGTTCACCAGGTGCAGTAACGCGACCGCAATGATGAACGCCCCAAAGAACCAGTTGGCCACATAAATGTGACGCACTTTGCGAGTGCCCACCGTGCCAAAAAACACAACGGCAAACGACACCCAGACCAACGTGATCAAGATGTCAATTGGCCATTCCAGTTCGGCGTATTCCTTGCCCTGCGTGTAGCCCAGTGGCAATGAAATGGCTGCAGCCAGAATAACAATCTGCCAACCCCAGAACGTAAAAGCAGCCAACTTGTCGCCAAACAACCTGACATGGCAGGTTCGCTGCACCACATAGTAGGCGGACGCAAACAGGCCACAACCGCCAAACGCAAAAATAACCGCATTGGTATGCAGTGGACGCAGCCGGCCATAGCTGAGCCAGGGAATGCCAAGATTGAGTTCAGGCCAGGTCAGTTGTGCCGCAATGATGACACCGACCAGCATGCCGACCACGCCCCATACGACGGTCATGATGGCAAACTGCCTTACAACTTTGTCGTTGTAGACGGTAGCCTGTGTGTTCGGAAAAATCATGTTCACCTCTTTTCAATTGGTTTCGGTCAAGTTTCCTATGGCAAACCCGTAGACAATTTGATGCATGTCAATTGAATGCCTGAATGCTCAAGAATCCTTAAGAATCCGCTCACCCTGTGACTCAATATCCTCAAACTGGCCGCGATATACAGCCCACCACAATCCGCCCAGAATGAAAAACACCAGGATGACCGACAGCGGTATCAGCAAATAGAGAATTTCCATCAAGGTGTCCTCAAGTTAGGGGTGACCAAAGAGAGCCGCAGGGCATTCATCACAACCAGCAAAGAGCTGAGCGCCATACCCAATCCCGCCAGCCATGCCGGCAAGAGACCCAGCACGGCCAGCGGTACGCAAGCCGCGTTGTAGGTGATGGCCCACACGAGGTTTTGATGCACAACTGACATGGTTTTTTTCGCACGTGACAGGGTCTTGACAATGGAGTCAAGCCTGTCACCCAGCACCACAAAGTCGGCCTTGGCCTGCGCAATGGGGACGGCGTTGCCGAACGCAAACGACACATTGGCGCCCGCGATGACGGGACCGTCATTCAAGCCATCGCCGACCATCGCAACCTTGTGCCCTTGTCTTTGCAGGGTGCGCATGAACTCCAGTTTGTCCTGCGGTGTACAGCCGCCCTGGGCGCGCTCGATGCCCAACGGCAATGCCACACGCGCCACAGCCCTGGCACTGTCCCCAGACAACACGTGCACGGCGACCCCCGATGCCTGAAGCGCGGCCACCGTTGCCAGCGCATCTGTGCGCACGTCTTCCTGCATTTCAAAGGTGGCAAGCCATCCCGCGCTGTCACTCATATAGAGCTGGCGACCTACTGCCGATTCATCTTGAACCTGGCCCCGAACACGGCAAAAAGTCGCCGAGCCCAACCACAGGTCAATTGCAGTGCCCTCACCGGGTCGACCGACGCGCCCCGAAACGCCCTGCCCCGGGGTTTCGACCATGTCTGCGCACTGCCAGGCTTCGGCCTGCTGTCGCCCGGCGGCCTGCACAACAGCACGCGACAATGGGTGCAACGACTGACCCGCCAGAGCCGCTGCCATGGCCAACGTCTGCGAAGCGTCGTCCCCATCGCGCACGTGCAGGCCAACCAACGTCAAAGCATCACCAGTCAGAGTGCCGGTTTTGTCAAATACCACCACATCGACCTTGCTCAGGACTTCCATTGCCTGCAAACGTCGCACCAGCACGCCGCTGCGGGCCAACGCACCCGCCGAAGCCAGCATAGCGGCCGGTGTGGCCAGTGAGAGCGCACAGGGGCAAGTGACGATCAGCACCGAGACCGCCACCATCAGCGCGTGCTCCGGGTCTCGCGTCCACCAGTAGGCACAGGCTGCCCCGGCGGCGAAAAGCACCCCCACCAAAAAAGGTTTGGCAAGGCGGTCCGCCAGTTGGGCCAACTGGGGTTTGGCAGTCGACGCGTCTTCCATCAGGGCCACAATCTCGGCGAACCGGGTCTTGTCGCCAATCCGTAGGACGCGCAAGGTCACAGCGCTGGACAGGTTATGACTACCTGCCACCACTTCTGCACCGACGCCGCGGGTGACCGGACGTGATTCCCCCGTCAAAAGGGCTTCATCAGCCAGGGCGGTACCGTGAAGCACAACCCCATCGACCGGAAACGCTTCCCCGGGCAGCACGCGGATCACGTCGCCGGTCACCAGACGCCGCACGGCCACCCGTTCAAAATCACCGCCTGGTCTGGCCTGGCGCTCTACGGTATCGGGCAACCGGTTCATCAGGGCCTCCAGCGCACCCGCCGTTTGATCACGCAGGCGCAACTCCAGCCAGCGCCCGGTCAGCAGAAAAAAAACAAACATGGTGAGCGAGTCAAAGTAAACCTCGCGGCCAAAAATTCCGGTGGGGTCAAAAGTGCCCGCAGTGCTGACAACAAAGGTGATCAGCATCCCCAGCGCCACGGGCAGGTCCATACTCATGCGCCGGTGCAGGACATCCTTCAATGCTGATGAGAAAAAGGGTCCGCATGAAAAAAGAATAACAGGCAGGGTGAGGACCCAGGAGGCCCAGCGCAACAAGTGTTCCATCTCGGCCGTCAGGTCGCCGGGTGCAGCAATGTAGGCGGGGTAGGCATACATCATGACCTGCATCATGCACAGGCCCGCCACCAGCCAGCGCCACAGCGCCTTGCGGGTTTGGGCCAGGCGCCGCTCGCGGGCAAACACATCGTTGGCCGGCACGGCACCGTACCCGGCAGCCCGAATGGCACTCAACAGACCTGATGGCATGACATGCGCCGGGTTCCACACGATTCGTGCCCGATGACTACCGGCGCTGACCTCGGCGCTGACAACGCCAGGCACGGCCATCAGCGCATCTTCGATCGTCATGGAACAGGCCGCGCAATACATGCCTTCAATCAGCAAACTTGAATCCCAACACGCTGCCACTTCCCGTGCCGGACGGCTGAACGCACTCCACTCCTGGGGGTCGTCCAGGGGTTCAAAAGAGGCATTTCGCGAAGCGATGCTCAAGGTGGTTTGCATGACGACCTAGCGTAGCCGCATGCAGGGTCAGTTTACTTGACGTAGATCAAGGCAGCACACGACATCAAGGCCTAATCTACGGCCTTCAACCCAAAAAGGAGCACAGCATGTACCAGAGAATTCTCGTTGCCACCGATGGCTCAACCCTTTCCAAGAAAGCAGTTGCCAATGCCATCAGCCTGGCCCAACTGTGCGGTGCCGAGTTGGTCGCACTCAAAGTTGTTCCGCGCTATCCCATGAGCTATTTCGAAGGCGGCATGTCGCTTCAAGCTGCTGATGTGGCGCGCGTGGAGTCGCAGTGGTCCGAACACGGCCAGGCCATTGTGGACGCCGTCAAGAAGTCGGCAACCGCCAAAGGAATCTCGGTGAAAGCTGTGATTGCCAAATCTGATCTGGTCGCCGAAGCCATCGTCACCGCCGCAAAGAAACACAAATGTGACCTGATTGTGATGGCCTCACACGGCCGCAAAGGCATCAAGCGCCTCCTGCTGGGCAGTGAAACACAGCACGTGCTCACACATTCGCACATCCCAGTTCTTGTTCTAAGGTAAATGGGCCATAGGCCCACATAGAACGTTGACTTATAGCTATACTTTTAATAGCAATTCAGTCGTCATCGCGAAAACGTTCGCGAATGGTTAGCACAGCGTCCCACTGCTGAAAAAACAGCTCAACGCAACGGGGATCGAAATGGGTTCCCGAGTGCGCCTTCAAATGTTGCGCGGCGCGGTCGAGGTCCCAAGCCTTTTTGTAGGGCCGCTCGGATGTCAACGCGTCAAACACGTCGGCTACTGCAACGATCCGGCTGAACAGGGGAATCTCTTCGCCTGCGAGGCCATTGGGGTAGCCCGTTCCGTCGAATTTCTCGTGATGGGAATGGGCAATCAAAGCCCCGGTCTGCAGCACCCGCGACGAACTGCCCTGAAGGATTTCAAAGCCAATTCTGGCGTGCTGCTTCATGATTTCAAACTCGGCCGTATCCAGCTTGCCGGGCTTGAGCAAAATGTGGTCGGCAATGCCCACCTTGCCAATGTCGTGCATGGGCGCGGCTTCCAGCAGCAGTTCCTGGTCAGCCTTGGGCAAACCCATGGCGGCAGCAATCAACTCAGAGTAGTGCGCCATGCGCAAGATGTGGGCGCCGGTTTCGGGGTCTCGGTATTCAGCGGCCTTTGACAGCCGCACAACGGTTTCGCGTTCCCGGTCAATGATCTCCTGCGTTGCCTTGCGTACCTCTTCAGCCAGCCACGCAGCCCTGTCTGACAACTTGATCCGACTGTCTTGAAGGGCCAGCATGTTTTTAGCGCGCGACAAAAACTCGACGCGGTCAACCGGTTTGGTCAGAAAATCCGTCGCGCCCCGGTCCAGTGCCGCATACCGAATGTCTTTTTGGTCATTGGCCGTCACCATCAGGATCGGGATTTCTTCACGTCCCGGCATGCGCCGGAAGCGCTCGATGAACTCAAGGCCATCAATTTGCGGCATCATGTAGTCAACAACCACCAGGTCGGGGCTGGACGTCTGGGCCCAGGCCAACCCATCCAGGGGATTGGTAAACGCATGATCCTCGCAGTTGCCCAGCTTCTTGACCAAAGCGCTAAAAAGGATCAGGTTGATTTCGGTGTCGTCAACAATCAGTATCTGGTGTGCCATGGCGTTTAATTTCACGGTGTTGAATATCGTCGGGTAGCGACTCAGGCATCCTGCCCGGGCGCAACGTGTTTCAGTGCCGTCAACATCTGGCTGACTTCACGGGCAAGCGCCAGGATCGTCTCGGCAATGTCCCCGGCTACGCCACTTTCGGCTTGGCGCTCCATCCGGAATGCCAGTTCGCTTGCAGGGCGGGCACCAAACATGGCGAGCGTTCCTTTGAGCGAATGGGCGACGTGCAAGACAGTCTTCAAGTCGCCGCTGTCCACCGCCTTGTGCAACTTGAAGAGATCGCGGGGCCATTCCTCCATGAAAGGCTCGGCGATAATTCCCACCACTTCCTGGTCAACCGTGGTCAGCGCCCTGGCATAGTCAAAATAGAAAGCTGCAGCCTCGTCGGTGCCTGGGTCTGGCACCAGTTGAAGCAGCAGCTTGCGAAGCTCGACGGTTTTGATGGGCTTGGAAATATAGCCATCCATCCCCGCCTCAAGGCATCTCTCGCGGTCGCCGCGCATGGCGTTCGCCGTCATGGCGATGATGGGTGTGCGAGGGCCCTTTTCAAGCCGGCGGTAGTGCCGCGTGGCGTCAAGTCCGTCCATGACCGGCATCATCATATCCATCAGCACCACGTCAAAGCGGCGCACTGCCAGCACATCAAGCGCGAGTTGGCCGTTTTCGGCAAGCGTCACGCGATGGCCCCATTGCGCCAGCAGGGTAATGGCGAGCTTTTGATTGACCGCGTTGTCCTCCACCAGAAGCACCTCAAATTGCCGCGCCTCGCTGGCAGCGGACACGGCAACAGAGCCCGACGCCGTGTGACCTTTCGCGCCTTCGGGCTGACGCTGTGCGTCATCAAGGTCAAATTGCGCTGAAAAATGGAAGGTACTGCCCTGCCCGACTTCGCTTTCGACCCAGATTCTGCCGCCCAGCGCCTCAACCAATCGGCTGGAAATGGTCAGGCCCAGCCCTGTTCCGCCGTACTTGCGCGTCGTGGAGCTGTCTTCCTGTGAGAACGCTTCAAAGATCGACTTGAGCTTCGTCGCAGGGATGCCAATACCGCTGTCACTGATCG
Source organism: Rhodoferax sp. (assembly GCA_031430225.1). Lineage (GTDB taxonomy): Bacteria > Pseudomonadota > Gammaproteobacteria > Burkholderiales > Burkholderiaceae_C > JANYCG01. The sequence goes on from JANPAZ010000583.1 coordinate 20,371, forward strand.
CGAAATGCACGCCCCCGCTTGTGCCGTTGGCACGGCGGCTGTCCAGATGTTTGACACGCAAGGCGACATCGCCTTTTTGTGTGAACTTGAGCGCATTGCCAATGAGATTGACCAACACCTGGCGCAACCGCCCCGGATCGCCCAGTAGCGCCAGCGGCACATCCGGTGCAATATCGCACACCAGGTTGATCCCCTTGGCCTGGGCACGAATGCTCAGCGGCTTCAGTGTGTCTTCAATGACGTTCTGCAAGTTGAAGGGGATGTGCTCAAACAGCAGCTTGCCCGCTTCTATCTTGGAAAAATCGAGAATGTCATTAATCACCGTGAGCAATGACTCCGATGACGACTTGACAATATCAAGGTACTCACGCTGCTGGGGCGTGAGGTCCGTGTCAAGCGCCAGTTCGGTCATGCCGATGACCCCGTTCATGGGTGACCTGATTTCATGGCTCATGTTGGCTAAAAAATCTGATTTCGATCGGTTGGCAGCCTCGGCTTCCTCCTTGGCAATGCGCAACTCTTCTGACGCGCGCTTGAAGTCCGATACATCTTGCCAGATGCCGATGAAAACGGTGGAGCCATCTGCGGCCAGCTCGGATTCAGGAATGATTTCACCGCGAATCCAGCGCACGCTACTGTCTGGCATCTTGATGCGGTATTCATCCCGCCAGGGCTCACGGCGTGCAGCTGCGCCCAACACGCCCTGCACACAACGCTCCCGGTCTTCGGGCACGATCTGCTCGGCAGAAATCCGCCCGTCCGCCAGCATGGCCTCGCGATCGATGCCGCGGATTTCAGACAGGCGCTCGCTGACAAACGTATAACGCGTGCGACCATGACCCACTTCACACTGGTACACCACGCCAGGTACCGCATTGGTGATGTGCAACAGGCGCGCTTCTGCTTCCTTGATGGTGGCTTCCATCCGCTTTTGAGCCGTGATATCGGTGCGGATGCCAATAAAGAACGTTGGTTTGCCGTTTTCGTCCCGCAGCGGAACCATGGTGGCATTGACCCAATACAAACTGCCGTTCTTGGCGCGGTTGCAAATCTCGCCATGCCATACCTGGCCACTGGAAAGCGCCCGGGAAATGTCGTCGTGCACCCAGGCCGGTTGCGCATCAGAGCGAATGAGATCGTAGGTCTGGCCAATGAGCTCGGGCCGCGAATAGCCGCTGATCTGGCAAAACTTGTCGTTGGCATAAACAATGGCGCCATCTACATTCGTGATGCTGACAATGCCATGCTGGTCCAGCGCAAACTTCTGGTTGGCCAGGTCGGTCAGCGCGGCCTGAAGGTCGTGTTGGCTTTCTTCGCGCTGAAGCACGAGGTCGGCCATCAACCTGGACAGAGACTCCAGGTTGTCGTCAACCAGCGGCGGCATGTCCGGGTCGATGGTCTGCATCAGGTTATTGGCGGTTTCCCGCAACGACTCTATCGCGCGGTTGCGGCTTGCCAAATCGTTGCGTATGCGATCGTTGGTGTGCGTCAGTTCAATCGAGCTGAGCTGAAGGCTTCGGGTCTTGAGGTCAAGGTCACGATCACTCTGACTGTAGGCTTCATCCACCCGTTCGATGAACTCATCCATGCCAAGAAGAAAGCCGGCCAAATGGGGGGATAGTCCGGGCACGCGGGCCAGCCGCCTGAGCTCGGCCAAGACTGTGGGCAATTGCTGTTCATCGACACCCAGCAGGCGCTTTGTCTGGCGCAAAAGGAGCTTATGCATGAAATAAACCAGCCGTTGGTAGCCTGACCGTCACGCCTCACCCATGACGGTGATGGTCATCGTCTGGTTGTGGAGTTTGCATCCCACGCCACCCGTGAACGGACTGATCTCACCATTGGAGTACAACCCGGTCAACAGCGCATTCTGACCAAACCTCAGCACCGCACGCAGGCCAGGCAAGGGCAACTGACGACTCAATCGAACCCCCGCCGCGTGTGAATCAGCCATATCGACCAGGCGGGTAGCAGCCTCAACCAACGGCACAGAATCAAAGTGGATGGCGGTGACAACGCAGGTATCGTCAGTCACACCCTGGCCGGAAATTTCACCGGCTGTTGAACAGCCTATACGGATGGCCCCCGGGAAATGGTTCGTGATCGAACTCGTATATTCCTTGAGCAGTTCGATGGCGCCAAAAACGAGCAGGAGACCGGGCTCGATCGCCCGAAGACCGTCCAACAACTGGAAGGTGTCACCGCGTTTGAGTAGGGTTTGCTCAACCCGCATTTAAGCGTCCCCCCAAAAGTATCCGTCGCATCGCCGCAATGGTACCCCGTCTAACTGGAGGCGTATTGCGCGCGCAGCAGATTTTTCTGCACTTTACCCATGGTGTTGCGGGGCAAGTCATCGACCACGACGCAGCGTTTGGGGATTTTGAAATTGGCAAGGCTTGCCTTGAGTGTGGCAATGATCTGACCCGGGTCCAGTGCGACGCCGGGTTTGGCCACCACCACGGCCACACCCACCTCGCCAAAGTCCGGGTGCGGTATGCCGACCACGGCGCTCTCGGACACACCGGGCAGGTCATTGATGTAGCCCTCAATCTCGGCTGGATAGACGTTGTATCCGCCGCTGATGATCAAGTCTTTGCTGCGCCCCACAATGGTGACGTAGCCGCGTTCATCTATTTTTCCAACATCGCCGGTCTTGAAGTAACCGTCGACCGTGAATTCCTCGGCCGTTTTCTCGGGCATGCGCCAGTACCCCTTGAACACATTGGGACCCTTGACCTGAATGCCACCGATCTCGTCCACAGGCAGCACCTGACCCTCGTCGTCCTGCACCCGCAGGCTCACGCCCGGCAACGGGAAACCCACCGTGCCGCCGCGGCGTTCAGATTGATTGCCATGACGCGCGTCGGCCGCATAAGGGTTGGACGTGAGCATGGCCGTCTCGCTCATGCCATAGCGCTCAAGAATGGTGTGGCCGGTGCGTGTCTGCCATTCGATAAATGTCTCGATCAGCAGCGGGGCCGACCCCGCGACGAACAAGCGCATATTACGCACCACGTCTTGCGTCAAACCCGGTTCAGCCAACAGCCGCACGTACAGTGTAGGCACGCCCATGAACACAGTGGCTTCAGGCATTTTGCGCAACACAAGCTTCGGATCGAACTTGGCCAACCAGATCATTTTGCTGCCATTGATCAGCGCACCGTGCAGCGCGACGAAGAGGCCATGCACATGAAATATGGGTAGCGCATGAATCAACACGTCACCGGGCTTCCAGCCCCAGTAGTCTTTTAACGCCAAGGCGTTGCTCAGCATATTGCCATGGGTCAGCATGGCGCCCTTGCTGCGCCCGGTGGTGCCACTCGTGTAGAGAATGGCGGCGAGATCATCTGGCCCGGTGCGAACTACCTCATGCACGTCGGAGCAATGCGCTGCCCGCGCCAGCAAAGAGCCAGTGCGGTCATCACCCAGCGTGAACACATGGCCAGTGCCCGCTTTGAATGCGATCTTGCTGACCCAGCCAAAGTTGGCAGGCGTACACACCACCACGGCGGGTTCGGCATTGCCGATGAAGTACTCAATCTCGGTGCTTTGGTAGGCAGTGTTCAGGGGTAAAAATACAAACCCTGCGCGCAGCGTGGCAAGGTACAGCACGCAAGCCTCCACCGACTTTTCAACCTGTACCGCAATGCGTGAACCGTTTGGCAAGCCCAGCGAAGCCAGCAGATTGGCCATCATGGCCGTGGCGCGCTCCAGGTCTTGCCATGAGTAGTTCAGCCCGTTGTCGGTCTCAATGGCAATGGACTTAAGGTCTTTTGGGAAAGACTGGCGCAATGCGGCAAACAAATTGCCGTTGGTCGCGGTAGAGAGCGTTTGCAGGTTTGGGCGCATGGGTGGAAGCAAAGAAGATTGAGCCGCTCGTCGTAGACACGACGAGGTCGAGCTCACTATATTATTGATAGCATACTATGCTTTATCTACGTGGGTCAGTCGGTATTTTTCGTATAAATTTGCCGGTCAACCCACAAAAACACCGATTTGACCTATTCCAGCTTGGCGCCTGACGTTTTAACCACGGTTGCCCAACGCTTGACCTCGGCACTGACAAAAGCGCCAAACTGTGCCGGCGTCAGGTTGCCGAACTCGGCACCCTGAGCAGCCCACACGGTTTTGGCTTCATCAGACAGTCCGGCCTTCTTGATTTCTTCAATCGCGCGCGCCTGCACATCGGCCGGGGTGCCCTTGGGTGCCCAAATGCCATACCAGGTGGTCACGGTGTACTCGGGCAAACCAAGTTCAGCCGCGCAAGGCACGTCGGGGAACGCCGCATTGCGCTTGGCACCCGACACCATCAGGGCCTTGATACGGCCCCCCTTGATGTGCGTGGCTGATGAACCCAGACCGTCAAACATCATGTCGATTTGCCCCCCTACCAGGTCGCGCAGGGCTGGCCCCGCACCGGTGTACGGAATGTGGGTGATAAACGTTTTGGTTTGCTGCTTGAACAGCTCGCCAGCCAGGTGGTGCGAGGTGCCCGTACCCGCCGACCCGTAATTCAAACGTCCCGGGTTGGCACGCAATTGCGCGAGAAACGCCTTGAAATCGCCAGTGACGTTTTTGGGGTTGACCACCAGCACCTGCGGCACGTTGGCCACCAGGGCCAGGGGCAAAAAGTCTTTTTCAATGTCGTAGTCCAGCTTGGGGTACATGCTGGGTGCAATCGTGTGGTGCACTGCGCCCATGAACAACGTGTAGCCGTCTGGCGCAGCTTTGGCTGCAATGCCAGCCCCGAGCGTGCCGCCTGCGCCACCCCGGTTGTCGATGATGAGCTGCTTGCCGGACAGGCGGGCAAATTGCACTGATAAAGGCCGGGCAAAGGCGTCGGTACCGCCGCCTGCGGGAAAGGGCACTATCAAGGTGACCGGCTTGGTGGGCCATGCGTTCTGGGCCTGGGCGCCCATGGTGGATGCTGCGGCAGCCGCGGCGGCCATGCGCAAGACGCTGCGGCGTGGAAGTGTCAGCACAGGAGTGGGGGTCAGGGTCGTATCCATTTGAAATGTCTCCATTTTTATGTTGAAAAATTCTGAAACCGGGAGTCTTCGCGAACCTAAAACTGCAGGCCTTCAATATCGCCCGAGATCGCAATTTTGCCTTGTGCCAGCAAGGCACGGTGTTTGTCCAGCCGTTTGAGGTCGTAAAGATAATTGACCATCAGGCCGCAAGACTGTTTGAGCCCTTTGGCAGACGGGTCACCGGCCCAGTTAAGTCGCTCGACCCGCGCACCGTTGCCCAAGTGAAAACGGGCCACCGGGTCTAACGGCTTGCCGTCCTTGATCTCGCTGCCCAAATAGTGTGCTGCGCACTGTAGTAGCAGGCGGCGCACGGGTGACCTGGCGTCCAGCGCCAGGGCCTTGTCTGCAGCGCTCAAAAGGTGCTCAGGCCCGGGCGGATCGAAGCCCAGCACACGACCCACATGCTGGCGGCTTTTGTCGTCCAGTTTTTCCAGCATGGCAGCGGCGTTTTTGCCCAGCCAGGCACGGAAACCGGGAATGGGCGACAGGGTGGCAAACACCTTGAGCTTGGGAAATTCTTCCTTCAAGGTTTCCACCACACGCTTGATCAGCGAGTCGCCAAAGCTCACGCCGCGCAAGCCAGTTTGCGTGTTGCTGATGGAGTAAAAAATTGCCGTTGTGGCTTTCTTGAGGTCCACCGCGCTGGCGGCCTCGTCCAACAGGGGCGTGATGCTGTTGGCCATGTCGTCCATGAAGGCCACTTCTACAAAAATCAACGGCTCGTCGGGAAGGCGCGGGTGAAAGAAACCGTAGCAACGGCGGTCGGAGTCGAGCCGGTTCTTGACGTCTGCCCAGCTTTTGATGTCGTGCACCGCCTCGTATTTAATGAGCTTTTCAATCAGTGACGCGGGCGAGTCCCAACTGATGGGCCGCAGGTCGAGAAAACCCACGTCGAACCAGGTGGAGAACATGTACTCCATCTCCACATCGAGTGCCTGCAAACGCTTGTCGGCTTTAAGATAAGGCAGCATGTCGGCCCGCAGGTCCACCAAAAAGCGGATGCCCTCCGAAAACGCGCTGAAGCGCTGCAACAACCGCCGGCGCGGCGATACGGTGGCGCGACGGTAATGCACCTCGGCAGCAGCTTCGTCGGGCGTGCCCACGGCGGCGGCAAACTGAGCTTGCGCGACCTTGACGACCTGTGGGTCAGCCACAAACTGCTCGCTCATTAGCAGCCACATGTCGCGCCGCTGCTCCAGCGTGGCACCGGCATACCAGCGCGACACACCCTGCGCGCGACGACCGCCCTCCACTTCACTGACCTGCGGGTCCACGATGGCGCGCAGCTCTTCGAGCGTGCGGCGCAGAACGCGGGGCGACAGGGCTTCCTCCTTGTGGCGCAAACTGCCTTGCAAACGCTCCCTGGTAGAACGTGGCTTCTGACCTGGTGGTTTTTCGATTGCTACTGTTTTAATAGCTTGCTGCGCATTATTCACGGGGGCCACGGACAATTTATCCTTGTTTTTATCGGTCGAAGTCCCTTTTGATGCGCCGTTGGCACCTGCATGCGGCAACAGCTGGGCGACCTTGCTTGTAATCCAGGTGGTAGTGGTGTTCATTGGAGTACCTCCGCGCTGCGCACTGCGGTGCGAGCTTGCTTGGGGCGGCCCGGCGCGGCGCTCCCTGCAATACCTCCATGCTTCGCACTCCGGTGCGAGCTTGCTTGGGAGCGGCCCGGCGCGGCGCTCATGCCTGCACCCGGCTGGTCTTGTTGCGGGCCAAGTCGCGCAATGATTCGCGCTGGCGCACGAGGTGAGTGCGCATCGCTGCCTCTGCGCCTTCGCTGTCTCGCGCCTTCAATGCCGCAAACACTGCCATGTGTTCGGCCAGGCTTTGGTCCAGCCGCCCCGGCGCATGCAGTTGCTGCAAACGGGCCAGTTTGAGGATTTTGCGCAAATCGCCAATCACTTGCGCCAGCCACCGGTTGTTGGCCAGGGTGATGATGGCCTCGTGAATGGCATAGTTGGCGGCGTAGTAGTCGGCAATGCGCCGCGCTTTGGCATGGCTGTTCAGCCGCTCGTGCAGTGTTTCAAGAACCGCCATGTCGGCATCCGTGGCGTTACGTGCCGCTTCAAAGGCACACCGGCCTTCCAACAGGGCCGTCACCGGGAAGATCTCGTCCAGGTCTTTCTCGGTGACTTCGCTCACAAAACATCCTCGGCGCGGCTCGTGCCGGAGCAGGCCTTCGGCCGTCAGCACCTTGAGTGCCTCGCGCAGCGGCGTTCGCGAGATGGCAAGGCTCTCACACAGCCCCACTTCGTCGAGAAAACTTCCGGGGGCCAATTCACCTGCAAAGATGCGGTCGCGCAGTGTGGCGGCCACTTCATCGTGCAGGGAGTTCTGTACCAGGCGCATGGTTTGCTTTCAGTTCAACTTGCTTGAGGTCGCTTCAATTTGGGCTAATCCACTCGCTTTAATCCGGTATGACGTGAACCCTATGTTTCACCAACAATTTGTAATTTTGCGTAATTATCGGTAATTATTAAATTTTGATCAAGTATTAAAAAGAAAAAAACTTCCGTATTCCCGGCTAGCGAGTGGTGGAACGCCCTTGCGCCCAAATCCAGAGCGCGATGCCGCCCAGAATCATCGGCACGCACAGCCACTGGCCCATGCTCATCCCCAGCGACAACAGGCCCAGGTGGGCGTCTGGCTCGCGGAAAAATTCGGCAATGAATCGGAACACGCCATAGCCCATCAAAAACACCGCCGCCACCTGGCCTTCTTTTCGCTCTTTGCGGGCGTAAAACCAGAGTAAAACGAAAAGCAGCAGCCCTTCCAGCAGAAACTGGTAGACCTGCGACGGATGCCGGGGCGAATCACCCGCACCACGAAATACCATGCCCCAAGGCAACGACGGGTCGGCCAGACGGCCCCACAACTCGCCGTTGATGAAATTGCCCACTCGTCCGGCTGCCAGCCCTGTTGGCACACAGGGGGCTACAAAATCTGCCACTTGCCAGAACGGTCGTTTGCGTGACACGGCAAACCAGACCATGGAGCCAATCACACCCAACATGCCGCCGTGAAAGCTCATGCCGCCTTGCCACACCGCAAAGATCTCAAGTGGGTGGGACAGGTAATAACCCGGCTTGTAAAAGAGGCAGTACCCGATACGCCCGCCCAAAACAACACCCATCACGCCCAGGAAGAGGATGTCTTCGACATCTTTGCGCGTCCAGGCACCGTTGCCCCTGATGGCCGCGAACGGCTGATGCTTCAGTCGCCGGATGCCAAGCAAAATGAAAAGGCCGAATGCCGCCAGGTAGGTCAGGCCGTACCAGTGAACGGCAAGGGGACCAAGTTGCAGGGCGACTGGATTGATTTGGGGGTGAATCAGCATGTGCTGAATTGTGCCCCAGTCAATTTGACCTGTTGCTTTAGCCCTGCACTTGATAGAGCAGGAAACTGCGAATGGAGGCGCGCTAGCCCGAGCAGCGCCAGAAACGCCGCCAGAATCGGTGCCACGAACACCCGCGCAGTTTGCGCGCGCGCTAAACTCTCGCCACAAGACTTCTATCGTCGGATCGCAACCTGAAACCACCAACAAAGACACTCATGGACATCAAACCCGTCATCCTGAACCCGCGCAGCAAGAACATCACCGAAGGCAAATCGCGCGCCGCCAATCGCTCCATGTTTTACGCCATGGGCTATGT
>JANPAZ010000584.1:0-31013 GCA_031430225.1 Rhodoferax sp.
CTTTGAAATCCTTCACCGCCTGGCTGCTGCGCATATCAAGCTGCACCACTGGCAATCCTTGTTGCAAGTGCATGGGACCCAGATAGTTCTCGCGGGTAACCTTGCAAAACGGGCACCCCTCCAGGCTCACCATCACAACCAGGGGGTTGCCGGATTTGAGGGCGCGCGCCAGTTCGTCTGGCAATGACACCGACGACGGCAGCACCGCTGGCGCTGCATGACTTTGCAGACTGGTGACTGCCGCTGTCATGGCCAACGCGGTTGCCAAGGCTTTACGGCGGTTCATTCGCAAGATTGCAGGCATCACTCGCCCTCTCTTTCCATCAGCAAATAGGTGTTGTAGGCATTCATGCGGTTGATGAAAGCAAACATGGGCAACTGGTCAAACTCGGTCCAATCCGCTGTTTTGTAGGCCTCATCAAAAGGGTCCATGTTTTTTGCCGCTTTGCCCATGGTAGCGCGAAGGTGAACCAGGTAGGCGCGTGTGACCTTCATATCCTGGACGGCAGAGTTGGACACCGGCCCGTGGCCCGGCACAATCACAGCAGTGTCAAAGGCCAGCATCTCGTCCAGTGCCTTGATCCAGTGGCCACTGTCTGCCTGGCCAACAAAAGGCAGGCGGTTACGAAACACCAGGTCGCCTGCAAACAGCACTTTCTCCTGCGGCAAAAAAATGGCCAGATCCTCCGGTGTGTGCGATGGCCCCACTGGTTTGATCTGGAAACGCACACCGCCTACATGGAGGTCGCGCGGGCCATCAAGCCAATCATCCGCTGGAACCAATTGTGTCGCGGCGTCAATCCAGGGCGCGAGTTCCTGCCGCGACGCCTCGAGCCGTAAACGCGCGTTGTCGGAATTCAGGTATTCGAGCGCTGCACGGTGGGCAATGATGCGTGCGCCCACCGCCTTGAATGCCTGCAAGCCGTAAATGTGGTCGGCATGGTAGTGGGTGACGATCACATGGGTCACCGGCACTGCGGTGACTTTACGAATCTCGGCCAGCAGGCGGCCGACCAATGCGGGCGAGCCCAGCGCGTCGATCACGACCACACCGGCCGGTGTGACGACAAAGCCGGCGTTGGAAATGAAGTTCTGGTTGGCAGGTGACCCCGCAGCCGACAGGCCTTCGACGTACCAGGCCGACGCAGACACCTTGCGCGCCTGTATGGGTGGCACTTCCTGCGCATCCGCCACACCTGTCAAGCCAAACACCAGGCAATAGACGCAGACGAACCAAAACCAGACGCCCAACGAGAGGTGGTCAATTGGCTGTAACGGTCCCGTGAATCGGACTTTCATGTGTCAAGTTTCCAGTGCCAGGCCACACAAAATAAGCGGCAGTTTGATATCGGTCAATCTTGTCATTAGCCTAAAAATTTACATTCATATAAGTAATCACTGAATTATTCAACTGCACCGTGAATTTTGCAAGCCTCCTCGAAAAATATGGCGACGCCCAGGTACTTGCCATAGGCGGCGCGCTGGTCGGCCTGGGCTTTGGTTTCTTCGCTCAACGCTCACGGTTTTGCCTGCGAGCGGCCGTCATCGAGTTCTGGCATGGCCAGTTTGGGGCGAAGCTTTCGGTCTGGCTGCTGGCTTTTTCAGCGGCGGTTGTCACCGTGCAGTGTTTGTTGCTGGTCCACGTGCTCGACATCAGCACGGCGCGGCAAATTGCAACACGTGGCAGCCTGTCGGGCGCGCTGATAGGCGGGCTCCTGTTTGGCGTTGGCATGGTGTTGGCACGCGGATGCGCCGTGGGGGCGGGTATGACGGGCGGTGCCATATTTGCCCTGACCGCCTGGTTGACACTGATGGGCATGTGGGCAGGCGCGGGATTGACTGACCGTTTGCTGGATCCGCTCAAGCCTGCTTCGCCAGGCAGCCAGGAACACACCCCATCCACACTGACGACGTGATGCGCGCCGCTATTTTCCGCTGAGGTACTCGGCCACTGCCGCCATTTCAAGGGGTGTCATCTTCACCACAATGGCGTGCATCACGGCGTTGTCATTGGTGCGTTCGCGTTTGCCAAACTGTTTGAGTTGGGTTTCGATATAGCCCGCATACTGACCCGCCAATCTTGGCAACGCTGCCGTGCCAAAGGCCTCCTTGCCGTGGCAACTGGCGCAGGCCGCCAGGCCACTGAACTTGTTGCCGTGGTCGTAAATGTATTTGCCCACACCGGCCAGATCCTTGTCTTTGGCGGGCTCGGGCGCAATTTGGGTCTTTTCAAAATACTTGCCTAACGCGACCATTTCGTCGGGGTTAAGCTTGGCCACCATGTCTGCCATGGCCGTACTTTTGCGCTTGCCAGACTTGAAGTTTTCAAGCTGCTTGGCCGTGTATTCCCAGTGCTGGCCTGCCAAGCGTGGAAACACTTCGCTGGACGACTCGCCTTCCGCCCCATGGCACACAAAGCACACGCCCGACACGATCTTTTTGGCACGTGCTTCGTCCGCCTGGGCCCAGGCAGAACCCGTCAGCAGGCCATTCAGGCTCATCAGGCAGGCCAGTGCGACCAGCCCTTTGCGCGAATACTCCATGTGATCAATCCACTGCGTCAGGCCAGCGTATCGGCCCAAATATTGCGCGCCCAGGCGTTCGCGTACTTGCCCTCAAGCTCATTGGCAGCACTTGAGACCCCCCCGGAACCGGCCACGGTGACCATGGTTTTCTTGTCAGCGTCGTAAACATGAACGCTTGACACATGCACCACATCTTCGTCGCTGACAAAGCTGTAGCAGGTGTTGTTGTAAATGGGTGAGCTGTTGGGCGTCTGGCCAGTCAACAGGGCGATGACAGCCGCAGCGCAGGTCTTGCCATGCTGGTTTGCCATATGGCCGGATTTGGGCATGGCGGGTGCAATCTGGATCGAATCGCCCAACACATGGATGTTCTTGGCCGCCTTCGACTCAAACGTCAAAAAATCAACCTCGCACCAACGTTTATTGGACGTTGCCAGGCCGGTCTTGACGGCGATATCACCCGCCCGCATGGTGGGAATCACATTGAGAACTGCGGCTTTCAAATCGTCATTGAACTCGAATTTCAGCGTGTTGGTCGCCGCGTCCACGTCCAGCACCGTGTGCTTGGGACGGTATTCAATGATTCCCTTGTAGCGCTCGGCCCAGGCCTTCTTGAACAAGGGTCCTTTGGAGGTGACATCATCATTGGCATCCAGTATCAACACCTTGCTCTTGGGCTTGGCCTTGCTGAAATAGTGCGCTACCTGGCAGGCGCGCTCATAGGGGCCGGGTGGGCAACGGTACGGGGCCAGAGGAATCGACAGCGCATAGACACCCCCATCGGGCATGGCTTCGAGCTGACTGCGCAGGGCCGCCGTCTGGGGACCCGCCTTCCAGGAGTGCAGCACTTTGTCTTGAGCGCCGGGCTTGCTCATGCCAGGCAGCGTGTCCCACATGAAGTCCACACCGGGCGAGAGAATCAGCCGGTCATAGGGGAGTTCGCTGCCACCCGCGAGTTTCACGACGCGCTTGTCGACATCGATCGACGTGACCATGTCACGCACCAGGTTCACGCCATGGCGTTTGACGAGGTTGTCGTAGGGCGACGTGATGTCTGCCATGGTCTTGCTGCCACCCAGCACCAGGTTGGACATCGGGCAAGAGACAAAGGACGCGTTGGGTTCAACCAGAGTCACATGGATGCCGTAATCGGACCACATGCGCACGTATTTGGCCGCCGTTGCACCGCCGTAGCCCCCACCCACCACAACCACCTTGGGGCCGCTGACCGAGCCCGTGCTGGCACAACCCGTAACAAGACCCAGAGTGCCTGTGGCACCCAGCATTGAACCGGCACTTGCAGCCGAGATAAATTGTCGACGTTTCATGATGCTGCCCTTATTTCTTGAGGGCCGCAAAGTAGCTGGCCAGCTCATCAATCTGTTTGTCCGAATAGCCCTTGGCGAGCTGATGCATGATGGTGGCAGGCCTCTTGCCCGTCTTGAAATCCAGCATTTTCTTGAGCAGGTCATCCTTGGACTGACCCGCAAGTGATTCCATGCCCGGCTGTGCAATGCCTTGTGTGCCGTGGCAGCTAGCGCACGATGCGGCCATGCTGCGCACCTGCAAGGCATCGGCTTGAGCCCACCCCGCAACAATACCCAGCACGATCCCTGCAAAAATTTTAGTCCGCCTTGTCATGTTTTCTCCTGAAATGAGTCAAAACCGGTGAAATGTAGCAACGCATAAACAGTCTTTACGCCGTGAAAACACTGTGGTGAATGTATTTATTCGTCATCTCTTATATATCTGAATGGTACCGGGCACACAAGCCAACGAGACACGGTACAAACCCGAATCGCAAGGATGCCATGTGCCAGATACCACAGGACGGTACCTGGTGGTCAGATTGTGTAGTGGTCGCCTTCAATGGCGATCTGCATGCAGACGGCACGGCACATTTTGGCAGCGCGGTCATCCACAATGCGGTAGTAAATCTGCACGCCATCGCGCCGCTTGCCGAGGACGCCCGCCTGGTATAGCGTGTTGAGGTGCTGCGACATATTGGGCTGGGTGGTGCTGATTTCTGTGAGCAATTCACCCACATTTTTCTCAGAATTGCAAAGGCTGCTGATGATCTTCAGCCGCATCGGTGCCGACATCACCCGAAAGAGCTCGGCCGCCTGTTCGAACACCTGGTCGGGTTCAAGCTCGGCATCAACAGGTTTCTTCGCACCACGGGTGGCCATATACATTCCTCGTTTCCTGCACTATTGCCGTGCTGTTCTGGTGAGCCTCAATATATCCTTTTTGCCGCTCCGGATTCAGTTGCGCCCGGAACGCAGGGTCCGGCTGAGCAAGACAACCGGAAGCAAACCCACCAATACCAGCGCAAGCGAAGGCAATGCGGCCTCCCCCAGGCGCTCGTCACGCGCCAACTGGTAGGCCACCACGGCCAGAGTGTCGCTGTTGAAGGGACGCAGCACCATCGTGGCAGGCAGTTCTTTCATCACATCTACAAACACCAGCAGACCGGCTGCCGCCGCAGAGCGCTTCAAAAGCGGCCAGTGAACACGCCGCACAAGCCCCATATCGCCCGCGCCCAACATACGGGCCGAGTCGTCAAAACTGGAAGGTATGCGTGCGTAACCGCTTTGCACGGACTGCAATGCCACGGCACAAAAGCGCACCAAGTAGGCCCAAACCAGGCCCACCGACGTGGCGGTCACCACATAGCCAACACTGCTTTGAGGCATGGCCGACTGCACCCATCCCACAGGAAGCAACAAGCCCACCACGATAACCGCACCGGGAATGGCATAGCCCAACCCCACCAATTGAACGGCGAGCCGACTGAACCAATCTGCACCGCGCCGCACACTGAACGCCAGCGCCAGAGCCAGACCCACGGCCAGCGCGGCAGTGATGACGCCCAGGCGCACGCTGTTAAACGACCACTGTGCAAAACGGTCCCACGCGAGCACTGACCAGTCGGCTGCCAGCGGGCGCAACATAAAAAGCACGGGCAAGACAAAGCCCATCAACACCGGCACGCCACAAACCGCCCAGGCCAGCCACCGATGCCAGCCGCGCAGCACCACAGCGCGGGCTTCCCGTGAACTGGACCGCTGGGCACTCGTCACGGCAAACCGCATGCGCTTTTGAGCCCGGTATTCCAGATGCAGCAGCACCGCCACCAGGACCAGTAACAGGGAGGCCAGCTGGGCTGCGGCGATGCGGTTGTCCATGGACAACCAGGCCTTGTAAATGCCAGCGGTGAATGTCTGAATACCAAAATAGCTGGATACACCAAAGTCTGCCAGCGTTTCCATCAGCGCCAGGGCCACACCTGCGGCCACTGCCGGACGCGCCAGCGGCAGCGCAATCCTCAGGAGACGCCGCCGCAAGGGCGCACCCAACAACCTTGCGGCTTCCATCAAGTGCGCGGCACGTTCACCCAGAGCCGTGCGCGCCAGCAGGTAAACATATGGATAAAGAACAAAGGTAAACACCCAGACAGCACCGCCCAAACTGCGAATTTCGGGAAACACCCGCCCTTGCATGCCTAAAGCGCCGCGCAGGAAGGTTTGAAGTGGCCCGCCGAACTGCAGGAAATCTGTGTAGGCATAAGCCACGACATAGGCCGGCATGGCCAGTGGCAACAAAAGCGCCCACTCAAATGTCTTGCGTCCCGGAAAATCAAACAACGTGACCATGGCTGCGGTGGCCAGGCCCGTCACAACCACACCCAGCCCGACCATCACGCAAAGTGCCACCGTCGTCCACACATAGCCCGGCAAGACCGTCTGGCGCATCTCTGCAAGAATTTGCCCGGACTGCGCGCCGGCATTACCCACTGGCAGCCAGGACGCAAGTATCGACAGCACGGGCAACGCCAGCAGTAGCACCAGTGTGGCGAGAAAAACATGATGAAGCCGACGCGCAGGCATGGGTGTTGACGGAAAAGAGCTTTGACCGGAAAGGGCTGTCGATAGCGGATGCAAATGAGAATTGTAAGCATCTACAATTCAACCTATGTTCCTTGAGGTATCGCAGCTCACCATTCAGTACGCAGGCAGTCGAGATCCGGCAGTCAACAAAGTGACGTTTGGGCTGCGCGCCGGGGACATTGGCGTTTTGATTGGCCCCTCTGGCTGCGGCAAGACGACCTTGTTGCGCGCGGTGGCTGGCCTGGAAACGGTATCTGAGGGCACCATCAGTCTGTCAAAACAGGTGGTGAGCAGCAGTTCCGTGCATTTAGCTCCCGAAGCCCGCCGCATTGGCATGGTGTTTCAGGACTACGCGCTGTTTCCGCATCTGGATGTACGCCATAACGTCGGCTTTGGCATTCACCATTTGCCAAAGGACGAGCGTCGCCAGCGCGTGTCCGAGGTGCTGGCGCTGGTGGGTCTGGCTGACTGCGAAAGTCGCTACCCGCATGAACTGTCGGGTGGCCAGCAACAGCGTGTGGCGCTTGCCCGGGCCATGGCGCCCAAACCCCAATTGCTTTTGCTCGATGAGCCGTTCTCCAACCTGGACGTCGATCTGCGGGAGCGTCTGGCCCATGAGGTGCGAAATATTCTCAAGGCGGCCGGAGCCACAGCTTTGTTTGTCACGCATGACCAACTGGAAGCCTTCGCCATTGGGGACCATATCGGCGTGATGCACGAGGGCCAACTGCATCAGTGGGACGACGCCTATTCGCTCTACCACCGCCCGGCCACGCGCTTTGTGGCCGAGTTCATTGGTCATGGTGTCTTCGCGCCAGCCACCATTCGCGAGGTCGATCATCAGGTGGTGGTGCACACGCCCGTGGGAGATCTCAACAATGTCATGGAGTGCCCGATGCCGGGCGCTTTTGCAGGCGGGGAATGTGACGTGCTCTTGCGCGCAGATGACATCGTGCACGACGACGAAGCGCCCACCAAAGCCGAGATCATCCGCAAGGCGTTTCGCGGTTCAGAATTTTTATACACCCTTCGACTGGAGGGCGGGCAAATCGTCATGGCCCACGTGCCGAGCCACCATGACCACAAGTTGGGTGAATGGATCGGTATTCGCGCCATTGTGGACCACGTTGTGACTTTCGAGAGAATTAAGTCAAAGGCCCACGTATCCATTTAATAGTTTGCTATATTATTTATAGTGAAACTAACAGAAACCGGACAACCCACCGGTGGGACTCCGCAGCGGTCACAGCGCTCGCAGTGCGGCAATGGTGGCACGCACATCGGCCGCCCAGGCGCGCCGGTCTCGCCCCTGCGCCGTTTGCGGCTCACCAAACGTGATCACCACGGCGATGCCAGGCGTGCACAGTGTGCGCCAGACCGAACCCAACAGAGTGTCGTCATTGATGTAACACGGCGCCTGGCTGGGCAGTCCAGACTTGCGATCTATAAACTGCAAGGCGACGGGTTGAACCGGCGCGTCGGCCACGATGGCGGCCTGAAAGAGGTTTGCATGAAACGGCAGGAGCGTCAGGCCATCGCTGGTGGTTCCCTCCGGGAAGACAGCCAGCACGTCGCCCGCGAGAAGGCTCTCGGCCATATGCTGCACCACCCGCATGGCGTCACGCCGCGATTCGCGCTCGATGAACAGCGTCCCCACGCCAGTGGCCAGCACGCCAATAACGGGCCATTGCTTCACATCAGCCTTGGAGACAAACCGGCAAAACCGCGCCGCGTGCAGCGACGCAATATCAAGCCAGGAGATGTGGTTGGAGACCAAAAGCATCGGGCCTGACACCGCTGGTTTTCCTTTGACAATCAGCTTGATGGCAAGACAACCCAGCAACCCGAGTGACCAGGCCTGAACTCGCAATTCCCTTTGCTCTTGGGACAACCGGGGAAAGCGCACAAGGATGGTGACGAAACCGATGATGACGTGTGCAAAAACACGCACCAGTTTCCACAGCGCAATGACCGGCTTCACGCGGCCCCGAAAACGACCTGTCCAGCCACGAGGGTGTAGCGCACTCGTCCCGGCAACTCATAGCCCGAGAAGGGCGTGTGCTTGCCCTGGCTCTTGAGGCTGGAGGGTTGAACCGTCCAGGCGTCGCTCGGGTCAAACACGCAAACGTCTGCCACGCCGCCGACAACAATCCGCCCGGCGCTTGCCGCTGTTGCACCGAGAGATTCACCCAGAACCCGCGATGGTCCGTACGTCAACGCTGCCACTGCACGGCTCATCTCAAGCCCGTCATCCTGGCTCCACTTCAGGGCCAAACTCAAAAGCAGCTCGAGTCCTGTGGCGCCAGGCTCGCTTTCAGCAAATGGCAACGCTTTGGCGTCTTCGTCCACTGGCGTGTGGTCTGATACCAGCGCATCTATGGTGCCGTCAGCCAAAGCGGCGCGAAGTGCATCGCGGTCACGCTGCTGGCGCAATGGGGGGTTGAGACGCGTACGGCTGTCAAAGTAGCCAATATCAGCGTCGGTGAGGTGCAGCGAATTGATGCTGACGTCGCAGGTCACATTCAGCCCCTCGGCCTTGGCCTGCCGAATCAGTGCAACACCTGCGGCGCTGCTGATGCGACACAGATGGACTCGCGCACGGGTGGACTTCATGAGTTCAAAAATAGTGTGCAACGCAATGGTTTCTGCGGCGACCGGCACCCCGGACAAACCCATGCGTGTGGCCAACGGCCCGCTGGCGGCAACGCCCTGGCCCAAATGTATTTCCTGCGGCCGCAGCCAGACAGGGAATCCAAAGGTGCTGGCATATTGCAGCGCCCGCAGCATGACCTGCGTGTTGGCCAGTGGCACTTCAGCCTGTGTGAAAGCTACGCAGCCCGCTTCTGCAAGCGCCACCATCTCGGTCAGCACCTCGCCTTTGAGGTTGCGCGTCAGTGCCCCAAGTGGAAATACCCGCGCATGATGCAACTTTTCTGCACGAAAACGCAGCATCTCCACCAGACCGGATTCATCAAGTACAGGGTCGGTATCCGGCGGACACACGACGCTGGTAACGCCACCGGCAACCGCCGCCGCCAGTTCGGAGGCCAGCATGCCGGCGTGTTCATGGCCGGGCTCCCTCAGACGCACAGCCAGATCAATAAAACCTGGCGTCACCACACAGCCTGTGGCGTCAAGTACCTGATCCGGCAAGAAATCATTTGCTATATTTTTTATAGCTGAAATCGACCCATCTACGAGGGCCAGATCGGCTTTTTCATCAAAACCACTGGCGGGATCGATGACCCGGCCACCTTGAATCAATATCTTCATATCAGGCCTCGTTCCCAGCCACGATACTCATCACGGCCATGCGCACGGCGATGCCGTAGGTCACTTGCGGAAGGATCACACTTTGAACCCCATCGACCACCGCAGAGTCAATCTCGACACCCCGGTTGATCGGTCCGGGATGCATCACAATGCAATCCGGCTTGGCGAGTTGCAGCTTCTCCGGTGTCAGACCATAGCTCTTGGAAAACTCCTGGCTGGATGGCAGTAGCGCCCCGCTCATACGCTCATTTTGCAGGCGCAACATGATGATGACATCGCAGCCTTTGATGCCCTCTTCAAGCGTATGGCAGACTCGAACTCCCATTTGCGCCATGTCGGACGGCACCAGCGTTTTGGGGCCTACCACCCGCACCTCGGCACAGCCCAGGGTTGTGAGCGCATGAATGTCGGAGCGTGCCACGCGCGAATGCAATACGTCGCCCACGATGGCCACAGTGAGGTTCGCAAAGTCTTTCTTGTAGTGCCGGATGGTAAACATGTCCAGCAGACCCTGGGTCGGGTGCGCATGACGCCCGTCACCGGCGTTGATGACATGCACATGCGGTGCGACATGCTGGGCTATCAGGTACGGCGCGCCAGATTCACTGTGCCTCACCACAAATATGTCAGCCGCCATGGCCGCCAGGTTGGCAATGGTGTCGAGCAGTGATTCACCCTTGCTGGCCGAAGATCGGGCGATGTCCAGATTGATGACGTCCGCACTGAGCCGCGTGGCGGCGATTTCAAAGGTGGTGCGGGTGCGCGTGGAGTTTTCAAAGAACAGGTTGAACACACTTTTGCCACGCAGCAAAGGGACCTTTTTGACTTCGCGATCATTGACGGAGACGAAATTGGCCGCCGTGTCCAGAATGTGCGTCACGATGCTTTTGGGCAGGCCTTCAATCGAGAGCAGATGGATCAGCTCTCCGTTTTTGTTGAGTTGGGGGTTGCGTTTGTACAGCATGGAAGTTGCAGGCCTACCGGTCCTCCACATTGAAAGTAAATTGCCCCGATTCGCTGCGCGCCAGCGCCAGGGACTGCGAGGCAGGCAAGGACACGCGGGCCGCGCAGAAGTCAGGCTGGACCGGCAGTTCGCGTCCGCCGCGATCCACAAGCACTGCCAGCTTGACGCTAGCGGGCCGCCCATAGTCAAAAAGCTCGTTGATCACTGCTCGGATGGTACGGCCCGTGTAGAGGACGTCATCCAGAATAATGATGTGGGCATCATTGACTTCGAAGGGCAGCCGGGTCTGCCCACCGGATGCCAGTCCGCGCCGCGCGAAATCATCCCGATGCATGGCTGAAGTGATCGCGCCCGCCAAGCCCTGAAGCGCCAGATCCTTTTGCAGTCGCTCGGCAAGCCAGGCGCCGCCGGACGTGATTCCGACAAGGCGCGTTTGCGATGTGAGGATTCTCTGCACACCCCCCAGAAGCTCGCGATACAGCGCCTCAGCGTCAAGGACAAGATTGCTCAATCCAGGCTCCTCAAAAATTGCTCAAGAATAATGCAGGCCGAAGCAGCATCGGCGTCTTTGGCACCGCTAGACAATGCCTCAGTGGTGCTGTAGCGCTCATCTACTTCAAACACAGGCCGCTTGAAACGCCCGGCAATCTGACGTCCGAATTTGCGTGCCCGCCGTGTATTTTCATGTTCCGCTCCATCAGGGTGAAATGGCACGCCAATCACAATCGCATCGGGCTGCCACTCGCGCAATTTAAGGTCAATAAGGCGGAACCGCTCGTCCCCTTCGGCATGAATGCTGCCCTGGGGTTGAGCCGTCCGAAGCAGACGATTACCTACCGCCACACCGGTCCGCTTCAAGCCAAAATCCAGCGCAAGAAAGGATTGAAAATGAGAAGGAACCGCAGTCATCCCAAACGCTTAGAAGATAACTGCCTTGTTCCAGAAATACCGCAGAACCGGCTCCGCCGGGCTGCAGGTATTGCCCCCTGCAAGGGGGAAAGTGGCCACACGCAGTGGGCAAGCCGGGGGGTGTGCTCAATCACGCGTGCCCCGCTTCGGGCGACAGCATCCAGGACTGCAAGCCAAGCAGCATCAGGGCCTTGTCGTAGCGCTGTTCAACTGGCGTGTCAAAGATGACGGCCAGGTCGGCATTGACGGTAAGCCAGCTGTTCTCTCCCAGTTCTGACTCAAGCTGGCCCTGACCCCAGGCTGAATAGCCCAGTGACACCAGAACCCGGCGTGGACCGGCGCCGGTGGACAATGCTTCGAGCACATCCTTTGACGTGGTCATCTCCAACCCGCCGGGAATCGTCATGGTGGACGCATAGACCGATTCTTCAGGCTTGTCCGCTGCGGCGAAGATGGGGTCGTGCAACACAAAGCCACGCTCAGTTTGCACCGGGCCCCCATGAAACACTGGCGCATTCACGAGATCCGATCGCATCAAAGGTAGCTCGACTTTGTCAAACAACCCTTTGAGGTTGATATCGCTGGGCTTGTTGATCACCAGGCCGAGCGCGCCGCGCTCGCTGTGCTCGCACACGTAGACCACGCTGCGGGAAAATGTCTCATCTTGCAATCCGGGCATGGCGATCAAAAAATGATTCGTCAGATTGATGGGTGCAGAATCAAAGGCCATTCTGTAATTTTAACGGCGATCATGGAAACACTTTTGGACACGGGCTTGATGTGGTTTCGGCGCGATCTGCGCACGGATGACAATGCTGCGCTGAGTCACGCACTTGCGCACTGCCGACATGTGCATTGCATTTTCATCTTTGACAGCGAGATCCTGGACGCCCTGCCTCGGGCTGACCGCCGCGTGGAGTTCATAAGAGAGTCCTTGGTCGATCTTGATGAAAATTTGCGGGAACTCAGCGGCAAACCGGCGGCCGGCCTGATCGTACGGCACGGTATCGCCAGCCACGAAGTAGTGATGTTGGCCAAGGCACTTCATGTTCAGGCGGTGTACGCAGCCCATGACTACGAACCCCAGGCTGAAGCCCGCGATGCAAGGGTTCGCGGTGCGCTGGCAGACCTGGGTGTAAGTCTGTATACATTCAAGGATCAAGTCGTCTTTGAGCGGCGCGAGGTTCTTACCAAAATGGGCACACCCTATGGCGTCTTCACGCCCTACAAGAATGCCTGGTTGGCTAAAGCCAGAGAATCGTCACTGCACTTTCACGATGTGAATGCGCGCTCTGTCGCGCTAGCCGAAAGACCTGTCGCAGACCGCCAGGACGTGCCGTCCCTCAAGTCAATCGGATTTGAACCTACCAACCTTTCAAGCCTGAAAATTCAGGCTGGCGCCACGGGTGCACAAAACCTTTTTGCAGAATTTTTCGACCGCATGGATGACTACCACGCCACCCGGGACTTCCCGGCAGTCAAGGGACCCAGCTATCTGGGGGTACACCTGCGTTTTGGCACGGTCTCGATTCGCAAACTGGCCGCGACTGCGCTGCAACGCAGCCTGGAGGGCAGCGCGGGGGCGACGACCTGGCTCAGCGAGCTGATCTGGCGCGACTTTTACTTTCAGATTCTTGCGAATTTCCCTCATGTCGCCGTCGGTTCATTCAAGCGCGAGTACGACGCGATCAAGTGGGAGCATGGGGCCCATGCTAAAAAACTGTTCAAAGCCTGGTGTGAGGGCCAGACCGGCTACCCGCTGGTCGACGCGGCCATGGCCCAGATCAACCAGACCGGTTACATGCACAACCGCCTGCGCATGGTGGTGGGCAGTTTTCTGGTGAAGGATCTTGGGCTGGACTGGCGATGGGGTGAAGCCTACTTCGCAACGCATCTCAATGATTTTGATTTGTCGGCCAACAATGGTGGTTGGCAGTGGGTCGCCTCAAGCGGCTGTGATGCGCAACCCTATTTCCGAATATTCAACCCAATCAGCCAGAGTGAGAGGTTTGATACACAGGGGAAATTCATCCGCCGCTACTTGCCGCTACTTGCAAAACTCAACCCGACGGCAGTGCATGCGCCCTGGACAGCGAGCCCGGTAGAACTGGCTGCAGCGGGGATCGAGCTGGGTCGAAACTATCCTTTACCCATCGTGGCACATGACGAAGCGCGCGCGCGAACGCTCCAACGTTACGCCGTGGTCAAAAAAAAGATTTGAGTCGATGCTCAGACTTCAACATTGGCAGAGCAATATTGCCGCACCAGGCCAAGCAGCTCATCTTCAGAGTACGGCTTTCCAAGGTAGTGGTCCACGCCCAGCTCACGGGCATGCTCGCGGTGCTTTTCAGCAATCCGGGATGTAATCATGATGATTGGCAGGTCCTTGAAGGCAGCGTCAGCCCGAATGTTGCGCGCCAGGTCAAAGCCGTCCATACGGGGCATTTCGATATCTGACAACACGACTGCCGGCTTCTCGTCTTGCAAGCGCTCAAGTGCTTGAAGTCCATCAGCCGCCATGACCACCCGGTAGCCTTCACGCTTGAGCAGGCGCTGGGTCACACGGCGCACGGTGATCGAGTCGTCTACGACCATCACTAACGGCACCTGAGTGACACCTGCCATCAATGCTGGCAAGAGAACGCCGCCCTTGGCCTCGCTGATTTCGGCCGAAGCATCCATCGCCTTGCGGTGCAATGCACGAGCCTGGTCGCCATAAACCGCCGCGAGCGCAACCGGGTTATAGATCAAGACTACGGCACCCGATGCCAGAACCGACATCCCGGTCAGGCCGGGCAATCGGGACAATTGAGGCCCAAGATTTTTAATCACGACTTCCTGGTTGCCCAACACTTCATCAACGTGAACCGCAACGCGCTGGCCAGCACTCCTGAAAATAGCAACAGGAAGATTTTTGGCGACGGGCTCGCTGCTGTGCGCTGAGGACTGCAACAAGGCACCGGCCCAGAAGAACGGAACCTGCGCACCATCGTAGGTCATCGCGCTGGACTGATATGCAAGTTCCAGCTCGGCAGCAGGTACCCGCCTCACAATTTCGATCACATTTGCCGGCACGCCAATCACCAGTTCACCGAGCCGCAACATCACGACATGGGTAACTGCGGTGGTCAACGGCAAGATCAGTTTGAATCGGGTTCCTTTGCCTTTTTCTGTGCTGGTTTCAATTCGGCCACCCAGTGCATTCACTTCGGACCGAACTACATCCATGCCGATCCCGCGACCCGAGAGTTCGGTCACAGTGGACGCCGTGGTGAAACCCGGCATGAAGATGAGGTTGGCTGCTTCGGCATCCGACAGAGAGTGTGCGTCCGCCGCGACTCCCGAGGAGACCGCCTTATCGCGAATGCGCTTCAGATCCAGGCCTGCGCCATCGTCGTGAAACTCGACTGAAACCTCGTTGTTCTGGTGTTGCAAATCAATGGTGATCGTGCCTGCCAGTGGCTTTCCTGCACGTGCCCGCTCGGCAGCCTCTTCGATGCCATGTGCTACCGAATTGCGCAAGATGTGTTCGAACGCCGGCGCCATGCGTTCAAGCACACCACGGTCAATGTCCATAGACCCACCCGTAATGTCCAGCTTGACCTGCTTGCCAGCATCTTTAGAAGCCTGCCGCACCACGCCATAAAGGCGATCAGAAATGCCCTCAAATTCAACCATGCGGGTTCGCAGCAGATCACGCTGCAATTCTCGCGCCTGACGTCCCTGCGCGATGAGATCGTCTTCAGTGCCTTCAACGGTGCGCTGAAGTGTGCGTTGAATAGTCGCAACGTCATTGACGGACTCGGCCATCATCCGCGTGAGCTCTTGAACGCGGGTGAAACGGTCAAACTCCAGGGGGTCAAACTCCTGTGCAATTTCTTTGGCCAGCGCCATTCGCGACTGCATTTGGGATTCTGCCTGCACCTCAATATCGCGCAACTGGGCGCGCAAGCGGTCAAGATTTCCCGACAGATCGACCAGCGACCCGCGGAGCTGGCCCAGCCTCGACTCCAGGCGCGAACGCGTGATCATGACCTCACCCGCCTGATTCACCAGACGGTCGAGCAACTGCGAACGCACGCGAACCGATTGGTTGGCAATCTGGCGCAAAGGCGCAAGTGCAGCGGAAGGCGGGGCCAGACGTGTAGGTGCTGCCACGGCCGCGACCGGGCTGGCACCTTTCGACAAATCCGGGTCCGGTAATTTTTTTGTTTCCTCAGGCAAGACCATCGCCTGCTCCGGCCCGGCACGCAACGCGTCAAAATTTTCCTGAATCGCATCAAAACGGGTTAGCAGTGGCTCTAACTGGGATGTTGCAAGATCTTCTTTACCCAATTGCTCGATGACCGACTCCATCCTGTGGGTCATTTCGCCCAGTCGCAAAGCACCTGCCAGGCGCGCGCTGCCTTTCAGCGTGTGCAACACCCGCAGTACTTCGTTGCGTGCACCGAGGTTATCTGGGCGAGCCGACCACTGCCTCAATGCACCGCCGAGTTGGGGAAGCAGTTCAAGTGCCTCCTCTTCGAAAATCGGAAAAAGATCAGCATCCAGCGCGTCGATAAGGTCAATGTCATCGTCATGGTCATCGACCAGCGCTGCCACTGATGCAACGGTCAGTGCCGCAGCGGGCAGCGTTGTCGTTACAGGCACGGCAGTGGGCAGCGGCTCATCGGTGCTTGCAGCGGGAGACAACGCATCCAAAGGATTGACATCCACCAAAGGCTCAATCGAAGGCTCGTCCTGGCGATCAGGTCTCGGCTCGCTGACGCCTTCCGTGGATCCGAAGTCAGACCGTGAAAAATCGAGGTCGTCCAATGACCCTGACATGCTGGCCGCAAATTCAGTTTCGAGAATTGCCCTCAGGGCGTCCAGGATCTGACTATCTGGTTCTTTCAGGAAACCTGCGGCAAATTGGTGCAGTAGACGCCGAATATCTTCTGCTGCATCGGTGAAGACTTGAGCATGCTCAGGCTCGCTGCGCTTATGCAGTTGCACATGCTGCAATGCCTGTTCCAATGCCCGGGCAATATCCGACAGGGCCGAGAATCCGACCGTTGCCGAACTGCCAGAAAGGGAATGTGCCAACGCAACAGTGGAGTCGCCTACCGGGCGATATAACTCAAGCGACCACTCGGTTAGCTCGGTCAGTAACCGGCGGGACCATTCATCAGCCTCGTTCAGATAAACGTTGTATAAAGGAATGCTGATTCTTAGCGTCCCGATTGCCTTGACCTGCTCATCGGGCTCCACCGCAAAGTTTGGCGCGACCGGAGCGTCATGGACTTCGGGTACCGTAACTTCTGGATGTGCGCTAACAAACTCGAGCGGGGAAGGTGCGGTATCTGCGTCGTCAGCGTTTACAAAACCGGTAGGTTCAAAGTCGCGTTGTGCATTTCCACCAAAATCAATATCGTCCAGACCAAGAGGCAACACACTTGCAACGGCCTCAGGCTGGGCAGGCGCAGTAGGTATAACCTGTGTTGTCAGTGCCTCAAATGTCTGGGTCGGGGCAAATTCTTCATGGTGCGTAGCTTTGGAGTCGCTCAGATTCTCCGCTGTAATATTGATCGGCAGGGCGGCGGCTTCAACTGGGACAGCCGTGGCGGGCTCTGGAAGTACCACCACGGGTAACGAGACGACATCGGCCGCATCTGATGACCCCGGGAAACGCAAAATTGTGAGTTTCTTCTCGAGGCGCAAAGCATCAGCCGCTTTACAGAAAGGCTGCGCACTCCATTCAGAGTCGGCACGAGCGGCGATATCTTCTACCCAGCTGCCAAATCCACCCATGGCGCGACCGGCCAGGCTGATCAGGTCTTCACTAGCGGGCTTCTGTTCAGCCAGCCAGCTATTGAGCAACTGCTCCATAGACCAGGCTGCTTCGCCAAACTCGTTGAGACCCACCATTCGAGAGCTGCCCTTGAGAGTGTGGAAGGCGCGGCGTAAGGTAGTCTGCTCACCCAGGTCCACCGGGTTGGACTGTAGTACCTTGATCGCCTGCAGGCCGTTCTGCACAACTTCACGCGCTTCTTCCAGAAAGATGTCGCGAATCTCGGCTTCATCGTCATCCAGCGGCTCAGGCTCTGCAACTTTTGCAATTGGGGGTACAACTGCAATCGCGGCGGTTGCGACAGCAGTTGCCGCAACTGCAACGACGGGAAGGGTAGCCAGTTTTGGTGCCTCGACCTCAGCGATGAGAGGTTGAGCAGCCGGTGTTATTGCAACGTCTGGGCCGTGATCGACCTCCGACACTTTGGGCTGCGGGGCGGCAGTGCCGATCGGCACAGGAGATTGCCGCGGCGCTTCAACCGGAACCATCGCTGCAACTACAACGGCCTTTTCGCGACCCATGACAGGTTTGAATTCGCCTTCGACTTCATCATAGAAAAACAGCTTCTTAGCCATCGACCGCTGATAACTCAACATGTCAATGAGAAAGCCAAGAGCTCCGAGGCTACTTCCGATTTTCTCAAAAATGACGTTGCGTTCTGGACCTTCGACAACGTTGTCGACAATGATTTTTTCGACACTATCGCGCATTCTCAGTGTCGCCAGGGACGCTTGATCCAGACCTAATACTGAAAACACGCCGCGCATTTGCGCGAGCTGACTCGGAACCACATGCAGTGGAACTTTATCTTGCGGGTTGCGAAAAAACTGATCCAGCGATTTTTCAATTTCACCCAGCGAGGTGCGCAGCTCATCGACCACACTGCCCATGGTCTGACGATCGCTAACTCGTCGATACAAGTCCTCCATCCAGCCTTCAAGCGGCTCAGACTGCCCGCCCGCACCGACATGCTCCAGCCGCTGGGCAAGTCGCTTGCTCTTGTCAGCCATTTGCGACTCGGTTGGGTCCAGATCTTCGTAGGCGGCCTCCAGATAAAGAATTGATGTCGCCACCTCCATTGCCACCGGCGTAGTCGGTGGTTCACCAGAACGAACCGCAGAATCAACGGCTCTCGTCAGCGCGCGGGCGAGATCGCCACTTTCGGGGTGAAGCTTCAGAATGGACTCAGCCACGGCACCAAATTGATCCGACGCTTGCCTAAGCCGATTTGTATCGCCGCCCGCCAACGCAGACCAGGTTTCGGTAGCCGTTGAAATCCGCTTGCGTGCCTGAACCAACACTGCCGGATCGAATCGTCCGAACTGAGGCGTTTCATAGTCAAATGGTTTGGTTCGGGTCAAGCCATAAGCATGTCGCACCGCCACCAGCACGGGGGCGTCAGAGTCACGCACGGGCACGGCCTGGGCACAAAAGAAAAGTAGGTCTTGAGCCAACCGGTCAGAAACCCCTTGATCACCTTTGGCCAGGTTGGCATATTGCAAAAGCAGGCGCGATGCTGCCCGCTTGGCATAAACGTCGGAAGGGCATAACCCTTTAGCCGTCGCCTCAAAAAAGGCAGCACATATCTTCCAGAAGGCGCGCGGCTCAAGTGCGGACTGACCCGCTGCGAGCCCCAAAGACAAATCGCGCAATGCCATGGCCGCTGCTGCATCGCCTGTCTTGACCACTTTCAGTACTGACTGGTCAAATTGACTCCGGACTTTGGGTTCATAGGCAACTGGTGCGATCGCCACAGGAATTGCGGCGTCAATCCAGGACCATTCAATGGGCCAGAGGTCAGCCGGATGGACACGGTCCCCACCAGCCAGTTCGACCACATCACGGTACTGCGGAAATAACGCCACTGGCGAGGCGGTCTTGCCCTTGAGAACACCTTCCAGATATTCGGCAAGAGCAAAGCTTGCTCGTTCTACTTTGTTCGCGGCATCGTCACTGCATAGCTCCGGTCTCTGGACAAATTTCTGGGCAACGGCCTCCATGGCGCGTAAAACTTTGGCAGGTTCGGTAAAGCCGACCATTTCAAGAGCGCCCACGGCCTGGTGCAGTTGCTGGCGCGCAATGCGAAGCTGACTTGCGTCAAGTTCGGCCAGATCAGAGCCGCGCGCCAGTTCAGCGTCGCGAACAAACCGACGCATGGCTTTGGAAGCACCATCAAGTGACTTCTTGAGTTCATCCAGTACCCAGGCTAGAGGACCAAGATCACTGCCTGTGGTTTCATTGTCGACCGCGGTGGCTTCGTTCGTTTGCATGGATTCGTGCACTCCTGCGAATGACATTGAGTACGTTGATCAGGCGATTTTGAATCGGGATACGGATTGACGCAGTTCTTCTGCCATGCGGGACAATTCACGCACCTGGGAGGCCGTCGACTTTGTTCCGGCTCCAGTTTGCTCAGTCACCGCAAAGATGTGCTGGATGTTCTCTGCAACCACATTGGCAAGATTTGCCTCACGGGACGTGGAATTTGAAATGTGCTGGATGAGCTCAGACAACCTGCGGGAAACTTGGTCAATCTCAGTCAGGGCCGTGCCGGCGTTGTCGGACAGTTTGGCCCCTTCCACCACGCCCTGGGTGGAACGCTCCATGGCGGCAACAGCATCCTGAGTGTCGGTTTGGATGGCCTTAACCAACGCCGAAATTTGACGTGTCGCGTCTGCAGACCGTTCGGCGAGGCGCTGAACCTCTTCGGCAACCACAGAGAAACCGCGTCCTGCTTCACCCGCAGACGCGGCCTGAATGGCCGCATTGAGAGCCAATACGTTCGTCTGCTCGGTGATATCTGAGATCAGTTCCGTGATTTCACCAATTTCCTGGGAAGATTCACCAAGACGCTTGATGCGCTTGGAGGTTTCCTGGATCTGATCCCGAATGGAGTTCATGCCGCCAATTGCGTTTTGCACCGCTTGCAAACCGGTCTCTGCGGCCATCAGGGACTGCCGAGCCACCGCTGCAGATTCCTGTGCCTGCGTTGAGACTTCGTTGATCCGGCCCGCCATATCCAACACAGATCGCCCGGTTTCGCGAATTTCATGTAACTGCTCATTGGACGCCGCAAGCAACTCAGTCGATGTTGAGTCCACATCCGCTGTCGTCTGAGCAACCCGCGCCGCCGTGTTTTGAACGTTTGCGACCAGCGACCTGAGTTCTTCCACAGTGTAGTTGACAGAATCGGCAATGGCACCAGTAATGTCTTCCGTCACCGTTGCTTCCTGGGTCAAGTCACCCTCAGCGACTGACTGCAGCTCGTTCATCAACCGCAAAATGGCCGCCTGATTGGCGTCGTTGACCCGCTTGGCTTCCTGCTCCTGGCGCTCAGCATCAAGCCGCAGGTTTTCAGCGATGGTTTGGCGATTGCGGCTGTCAAGCAAACGGACATAAGACAACCCACCGGCAAACACCAGCGCCAGAATGGCGGCGGCAAACAGAACCAACAATGGGCCGACACCCAAACCAGCACGCCCGGAAAGTTTGGCCTGCAACTCTTCGAGGTTCTTGCGCATTGGC
Source organism: Rhodoferax sp. (assembly GCA_031430225.1). Lineage (GTDB taxonomy): Bacteria > Pseudomonadota > Gammaproteobacteria > Burkholderiales > Burkholderiaceae_C > JANYCG01. The sequence continues at coordinate 20,917 of JANPAZ010000584.1, forward strand.
TCGCTATCCGCCAGAATTGACGACTGCGCCTCACGGGCGGATACCAGACCCTGCAAGTTTCCCAAAATCGCCCCGGCCTGCACCCTGGTTTGCTCATACAGCTTGATCAACGCATTCAACTGTTCGCGGGTTTGGGGGTCCTTTGCCGACTGCAATCGCAGCTCGGCGCTTCCCTGCAAGAGGCCCTGCGAGATTTCCTTGAATGAGTTCAGGTCTTTACCCAAAAGAAAAACCGCTTCGGCACCCACACCTTCCGAAGTTAAAAATTCGTTAGACGATTTGCCTATTCGCTGCGTCAACATCACCAACTGCCCGGCTGCCGAGATTTCAGTGGCCCCGGCGTTTTGCTGCAATTTCAGGGAGGATATGGACTCGGCAATTTCGAGCAAATCGGAAGACTGCCGGTTAATGAGTCGCAAAGCAGCGTTAATTTGAGTCAGGATTTTCTGCTGACTCATCACTGTTGCAGCGTTCTTTGCCGCCCGTTCCATCAGCGGCATGACTTTGTCGAGCTCCGGATCGAAATCCGAACCCAGAGCCGACACTTTGAGCTGATCGTCACCCGATTTCAGGCCACGCAAAGACGCCGCCAAAACGCCAGCGCTCTCGGCGACGTCAGGAAATGCCTTTTCTCCGCCAATCAATGCTTGCGATACTGACTTTGCCAGCCGCTGCGACTGCATCAGCGATTGCCCGGTCGCGCCCAATTGCTGCGCCACTTTGTCCGCCCGATTCAAAGCATAAATGGCAACGACGATCAACAAGAAGATTGCAGCGCCCAGCAGAATAAGCAAGGTGGTCTGATGCTGTGTCACTGACCGTTTGCCCAAAACTGGCAGATCAATCAAGTCCTTGGCGTCGTGCTCAGGGGTTCCCAAATTAGCATACAGACCACCCTGAATGCTGGCATGAACGCTTTGCTGGCCACCACCGAGCGGTGAGTGAATTGACCGACCAACCGTTACATCTGCGCCGGCCGGATCGAAGCTCATATCGGGCATAGCAAGACTTAACCGCGAATCCTGCTCGGAATCCGGTGCCTTCTTCGAAAACAGGTTTTTCAGTTGATCGACAACGGACATGGTGGAGCCTTCACGAATGACTTAAGCACTGATACTCAGGAATTGCGGAAAAAGGGACAGAGCCTGAAGATTAATTTCCTGCCACATCTGCGAACTGGAATCTGTGTAGCGATTGCCAAAATAGATCGGAGCATCTGTCGCAGGCGGCTCCGAGGCCACAAATGCCTCAACGCTTCTAAGGCCTGCAAGGCCGTCCACCATCAGCGCACAATTAACGTCCAGCGCGGCATTCAATGTGACCACGCTCGCCTCGGAAATCGATTGCTCTGAACGGGTGGGCGGTTGACCCTCAGCCAAAAACCCTGCGAGGTCGACCACTCCAAACAAACCACCGCGCAAATTCACAACGCCAGAGAACCAGCTACGGCAATAGGGAACCGGTTGCAGATTGGCCAGCGGGAAAATTTCGCCAGACTGGGACAGCGGGAAAAGGTAGTTGCTCCCCCCGGCCTTGACTGCCAGCCAGGAAACTGACACACCCTGCGTTCGTGCAGCCAACAGACGTGATGCCAGGCGATTTTGAAGTTCTCTGATTGCGACGCGGTTGGCCATGGGCTATGCGGGATAGAACAATCTCAGCCGAGAGCTTTGATTTTGGCAAACAACTCAAGCGCATTGACCGGTTTGGTGATGTAGTCGCGAGCACCCTGGCGCATGGCCCACACTCTGTCGGTTTCAAGGTTCTTGCTGGTGCACATGATGATTGGAATCGACGAATACTCTGGCGTGCGATTGATTGACCGCGTGAGTTGAAACCCGTTTTGCCCTGGCATCACGACATCCATCAGGATCAGATCGGGTTTTTGCTCGGCAAGGCGTTTGAATGCCTCGTCGGCACTATCGGCCGTCCGCACGTTCATGCCGTTTTTTTGAAGCAGGTCTGTCATGAACATCAACTCCGTCTTGGAGTCATCGACCACTAATACGTTTTGAATTGACATCAGGTCTCCCCTGACAGCACAGCACCGAACTGCTGGACCGCTTGCAACAATTGATCTTTTGTGAATGGTTTGGTCAGGTAGTCTTGTGCCCCCACCATCCGCCCACGCGCCTTGTCAAAAACGCCATCTTTGGAAGACAGCATGACCACGGGAACTGTCGCGAACCTGGAGTTTCGTTTGATGATGGCGCAAGTTTGATAGCCGTCAAGGCGGGGCATCAGGATGTCGCAGAAAATCAAATGCGGCTGGTAGTCGTTGACTTTGGCGAGAGCATCAAACCCATCCTCTGCCAGCATGACCTCGTGCCCGCCCTGCTTCAGGAATATTTCGGCACTGCGCCGGATGGTATTGCTGTCGTCAATGACAAGAACTTTGAAAGTTGATCCGGTAGTACTCACAAGTCAGTGCTCCAGGGCTGGGATTGATCAACACGAATTCTGCAAAATTTCACCCGGATATCTCAGATCTGAACCATCTCGAAATCTTCTTTGCGGGCCCCACACTCTGGACAGGTCCAGTTCATCGGCACATCGCGCCAAAGCGTGCCAGGCGCGATACCATGTTCTGGTGCGCCCGCACCTTCGTCGTAAATCCATCCACAAATCAGACACATCCAAGTTTTAGTATCAAGCACAGCTTAAGGGGCCTTCGAATAGAATGCAACGATTGTATAGAGACGATGCCAGCGAAAACGTCAAAAACGTTGTTATGACTGACGCTAAAAGCAACTCAACCCCTGATATTTTGCCTGATGCCAATTTCAGGTTTGTCTCATGTCTCTAATCTCACCCAAACCTGACGCCGACGAGGAAGCTTCGTCCGACGGGACCCAACCTGCATGTGTCCTGGTGTTCAATGCCAGTGACCCGAGTGGCACCGGCGGGCTTTCAGGCGACGTCACTGCCGTGGCTTCTGTAGGTGCTCACGCGCTGGCCATCGTGACGGGTGCTTACGCACGCGACACAGCGGAAATACATGATCATTTCGCCTTTGACGATGAAGTGGTCCGTGAACAGGCCCGCACGATTCTGGAAGACATTCCGGTTCAAGTCATTAAGGTCGGTTTTGTCGGTACGCCCGAGAACATCAGCGCCATTGCCGAGATTGCGGCCGATTACGCAGACATCCCACTGGTCGCTTACATGCCCAACCTTTCGTGGTGGACCGAAACCGAGATTGATGCTTATCTGGACGCTTTCAAAGAGCTACTTTTGCCACAGACCACTGTGTTGGCAGGAAACCACAGTACTCTTTGGAGATGGCTGCTCCCAGACTGGAGCGGCGCCAAAAACCCGACAGCGCGCGACATTGCACGAGCTGCGCACGAGTTTGGTGTGCCTTACACGCTGGTCACCGGCATTCCTCTGCCCGACCAATTCATAGACAACGTCTTTGCGTCGCCGCAGTCCGTGCTTGCCAGTGAAAAATTCGAGCGCTTTGAAGCTGTCTTTTCAGGTGCTGGCGACACGCTGTCGGCGGCACTGGCTGCATTGTTGGCCACCGGCACAGCTTTGCCGGAGGCCGTGACAGAAGCACTGGGCTATCTGGACCGTTGTCTTGACGGTGGCTTTCGCCCTGGCATGGGGCATGTGGTTCCAGACCGGCTTTTCTGGGCACAGCCCGACGCAGACGAAGACGACTCCGAAACGCTCGACGACGGCCTGACATCTGACCTGATTTTTGATCTACCTGCCCATGACACCAAACACTGACCGCAATGATGTTCTATTTGACCGCGCCCGCCGGGTGATTCCCGGTGGCGTCAATTCGCCCGTTCGCGCCTTCAAGGCTGTAGGTGGCACCCCAAAATTTGTTCAGCGTGCGCAAGGCGCCTGGTTCTGGGACGCCAATAACACTCGCTATATCGATTACATCGGTTCGTGGGGTCCCATGATCTTGGGTCATGGCCACCCGGCCGTTGTGGAGGCTGTGCAACAGGCAATCCTAGAAGGGTTCTCTTACGGCGCGCCCACTGAACGCGAAATTGAGCTGGCTGAGGAAATTTTGCGCCTGGTACCCAGTATGGACATGGTGCGCCTAGTGAGTTCAGGCACAGAGGCCGCCATGAGCGCGATTCGCCTGGCCCGGGGTGCGACAGGCCGTAGCAAGCTTATCAAGTTTGAAGGTTGCTATCACGGCCACGCGGACGCGTTGCTGGTCAAAGCAGGTTCCGGGTTGGCCACGTTTGGCAACCCCACCAGCGCAGGCGTCCCGCCGGAGGTCGTGCAGCACACGCTCGTGCTGGAATTCAATAACCTGCAACAGCTCGAAGAGGCCTTTGCCCTCCACGGCACTGAGCTGGCCTGCCTGATGATTGAGCCGATTGCAGGCAACATGAATTTCGTTCGAGCTGCCTTGCCGTTCATGAAGCGTTGTCGTGAATTGTGCTCACAGCACGGCGCATTGCTGGTCTTTGACGAGGTCATGACAGGTTGCCGGGTGGCTCTGGGGAGTGCTCAAAGTGTGTACGCCAAAGCGATCCCCGGATTTGAGCCGGACATGACAGTGATGGGTAAAGTTATTGGAGGCGGCATGCCGCTCGCGGCTTTTGGTGCCAAGCGGGCAGTGATGGAGCAACTGGCGCCTTTGGGGCCGGTCTATCAGGCAGGAACTTTGTCGGGCAACCCTGTCGCCACGGCTTGCGGACTCGCCACCTTGCGCGAGATCCAGAAACCGTGCTTTTTTGAAGACCTTTCGCGCAAGACGCAATCCTTGGTGAAAGGCCTTGAGACCACCGCAAAAGAGGCTGGCATCCCGTTTTGCGGCGATAGTGAAGGCGGCATGTTCGGCTTTTTCCTGCTGGATGCGTTGCCCCAGAACTATGGCCAGGTCATGAAGACTGACGGCAAGCGCTTCAACCAGTTGTTTCACGGCCTGCTGGACAGAGGCATCTATATTGCACCCGCCTTGTATGAAGCCGGATTTGTAAGCGCAGCGCACTCAGACGAAGATATTGCGACAACCCTGGATGTCGCGCGGCAAGTCTTTAAATTGCTATAAAATAAATAGCAAACTTTGATTATCCTACCTGGGCATATGTGCACTTTTCCCTTCAACGACCGGCACAATTCTAGTGAGCCACGCGACCATCCTGCATCTCGATAATTTGCAGTATTGTGTGAATTTGTTACTCGGGCTTTACAAGGCCTTCATTGAAATTGCGGATCGACGGCACTAAACTCACTTTATTTGGGGCTGGAACGCCCGGTAGACAGACAAGGAGCACCTTATGAAAAAAATCATTCTTCTGGCCGTTCTTTCGGGCACTGCAGCACTTTGCGCGGCCCAGGAAATGGGACGCGTCATTTCCAGTACGCCTGTCATCAGTCAGACAGGCGTGCCCCGTCAGGTTTGCACCACGCAATCTGTTCCAGTGCAATCGCAGAGGTCGGGAGGTGGGGCGGTTATAGGCGCCATAGCGGGCGGGGCCATGGGCAACGCCGTGGGTGGCGGTGAAGGCCGCGCGCTTGCCACCATGATTGGCCTGGTGGGTGGTGCATTCCTGGGCGACCGGATTGAGGGGCAGGGGTCCACCCAGAACCAAAACGTCCAAAGCTGCACCACGCAAACCTTCTATGAAAATCGCACCACGGCTTACAACGTGGTCTATGAATACGCAGGCAAGCAGTACTCGGTCCAAATGCCCAATGACCCAGGTCAGTTTGTCCGCCTGCAAATCACTCCGGTAGGGGCTAGCGCACCTCAACCCCCCGTCTCCAACAGCACCACTTACGTTCAACCCGACGCGGGTCAGGCCGTGATCTCGCAACAGATCATTACCCAGCCCGTGATAGTGGCTGCGGCTGCACCCACGGTGGTCTATCCGGCCTACTATGGTCGGCCGTATTACCCTCCTGTTGGGATCAATCTGAATCTAGGTTGGTCCAACAGCAACCATGGCCATCGGCATTGGCGCTAAGCGAGAAGCGCTCAGGTTTATTGCAATCGACGATTGCTATTTAAAATATGGCAATCAAGTATCATTCTTGTGGGAAATTTCCCGCTTTGGGCAATGATCAATGCCTGAAGTGGCGCGCACCGCTGAATACCATGGCTACACCACGTTCATTTGCGGCCGCGATGACTTCATCGTCGCGCATGCTGCCACCGGGCTGAATGACGCAGCTTGCACCGGCGTCCACCACCACATCCAGACCATCCCGAAACGGGAAAAATGCGTCGCTGGCGACCGCCGTGCCGACCAGTGACAGGCCAGCGTGCTGCGCCTTGATGCTGGCAATCCGCGCTGAGTCCAGTCGGCTCATCTGACCCGCGCCCACGCCCATGGTCATGGCATTGGCGCAGAAAACAATGGCGTTTGACTTGACGTATTTGGCCACCTTCCAGGCAAACAGCAGGTCCTGCAACTGCTGTGTTGTGGGTTGAACTGTGCTGACCACTTTGAGATCGCCCAGAGTCAACTCATGGTTGTCCGCCGTCTGCATCAACAGGCCAGAGCCAATGCGTTTGACATCCACTGCATTGCGACCCTGCGCCCAAGCACTCTCGCCACCACCTGGCAGATCAATTTGCAAAAGCCGCACATTCGCTTTGGACTTGAACACCGCTAGCGCTTCTGGCGTGAAGGCAGGTGCCAAGAGCACCTCGACAAACTGCTTTGAAATCTGCAAGGCAGCCGCTTCATCCAGCACGCAATTCAGCGCAATGATGCCGCCAAAAGCGGAGGTAGGGTCTGTCTTGAAAGCCTTGCTATAAGCCCCAAGCGCATCAGCACCCAATGCCACACCGCAAGGGTTAGCGTGCTTGACGATGACGCAGGCAGCACCATCGACGCCTGGGTTGAAACTTTTGACGCATTCCCAGGCAGCATCGGCATCAGCGATGTTGTTGTAGCTGAGTTCCTTGCCTTGCAATTGTTTGGCGGTCACGAGCGAACCGGGTGCGGGATACAGGTCACGGTAAAACGCCGCCTTTTGATGCGGGTTCTCGCCGTAGCGCAAGTCTTGCAGCTTGATGAAACGACCGTTGGCCTGGCCCGCAAACAGTGCCTGGCTTCCGTCTTTCTGAATACTGGAGAGGTAGTCGGAAATTGCACCGTCGTACTGACTGATGCGATTGAAAGCCGCCACTGACAGCGCAAATTTTGTCTTTTCTGTGAGCTTGCCAGTCACCTGTAACTCATTCAAAACCAGCGGGTACTGGGAGACGTCGGTAAGCACACCCACGTCCTTCCAGTTTTTGGCAGCACTGCGCACCATCGCCGGGCCACCAATGTCGATATTTTCAATCGCGTATTCCAGCGTGCAGCCTGGCTTGGCGACCGTCGATTCAAAAGGGTACAAGTTGACAACGAGCAGATCAATCGTGGAGATGCCATGTGCAGCCAATGCGGCCATGTGCTCTGGCATATCGCGCCGGGCAAGAAGACCACCGTGCACCTTGGGGTGAAGTGTCTTGACGCGCCCATCCAGCATTTCAGGAAAACCAGTGAATTCTGCGACTTCAGTCACTGGTAACCCTTGTTCTGACAGAAGCTTCGCAGTACCGCCGGTCGACACAAGTTTCGCCCCCAGCGCATGGAGCTCCTTGGCAAACTCAACAATGCCCGATTTGTCGGAAACGGAGATCAGGGCGGTCAGGGTGGATGAGTTCAAGGCAGTGCCATTCATGGAAAAATTATTTGATCAAGCGGTGTTCGACCAGCTTCTTGCGTAGGGTGTTGCGATTCAGGCCTAACCACTGGGCGGCTTTGGACTGATTGTTCTCAGCGTGCTGCATGACCACTTCCAGCAAGGGCTTTTCAATCACTTTGACCATCATCTCGTGCATGCCATCTGGCTCCGTGCCGCGCAAGTCCTTGAAATAACCTTCAAGACTGGTACGCACACATTCTTCAATATGCTTTTTGCTCATGCCGCTTCCAGTGTTTGCATGATTTCTGTGTTTTCCATGTCTTCCTCGTTATTTTTGCCGGCCTGCGCTGCCGGTATCCGGTCCATGCGCGCACTCAACTCATCAAAAAAATCAGCGACCGCCTGAGTCTGCGTTGTGCAGTCCTCCAGCAGGTTCATGCGGGCGCGAAACGCCTCGCCACCTGGCAGGGTCTTAACGTACCAGCCAATGTGTTTGCGCGCCGAACGCACCCCCAGAAACTCACCATACAGGTCGTAGTGGTCATGCAAATGCGCCACCAACAGACGCTTCACGTCAGAAACCAGAGGCGGCGCAAGGTACGTACCTGTTGCCAAGAAATGGGCAATTTCACGGAAGATCCAGGGCCTACCCTGCGCCGCGCGGCCAATCATCACCGCATCGGCACCTGTTTGTTTCAGCACATCCCGCGCTTTTTCGGGGCTGGTAATGTCGCCATTAGCCACCACGGGAATTCGCAGGGCAGCCTTCACCGCGGTGATCGTGTCGTGTTCCGCATGTCCGCCGTAGCCCTGCTCGCGGGTGCGGCCATGAACCGTGATCATCTGCACACCCGCTTCCTGGGCAGACAAGGCGATGCGCAAGGCGTTTTTGTTGGACTGGTTCCAGCCCGAGCGCATTTTCAGCGTCACAGGCACGTTGCGCGGCTCGCAAGCCGCCACCACGGCTTCTACGATAGACAACGCGAGTACCTCATCCTGCATCAGTGCCGAGCCCGCCCATTTGTTACAAACTTTCTTGGCAGGGCAGCCCATGTTGATATCAATGATCTGCGCGCCACGGTCAATGTTGTAGGCTGCCGCATCGGCCATCATCTGCGCATCGGTGCCGGCAATTTGCACGGCAATGGGCCCGGGCTCGCCGTCATGATTGGCCCGTCGAGAGGTCTTCAGGGTGTTCCACAAATCGCGGCGCGAGGTCACCATTTCGCTCACAGCGTACCCCGCACCCAGCGCTTTGCAAAGCTGACGAAAAGGCCGGTCCGTCACACCCGCCATGGGCGCGACAAACAGCGAGTTCGCCAATGCGAAGTGGCCGATGTTCATACGGAATGCGTGATCGAAAAATGTGTGGGGCGAAGAATACGGTTTGGAAGGCGCATGGGCCAGCATGCCTATTCTAGCTGCCCAAAATTTCAGCAATTGAAATTTTTGTCAGCAGAGGTTGAAGAGTCCCTTGCCCGCTCCAATATAAGAGCCAACAGGGGGCTGCCTATACTCGCCTGATACGAAGAACATCTCGCATGGAAGCCTGGATTCAACAACTACTCACTCTGCTCGCCCTACCCCAATTTGGTTTGAGCACTGTCTTTGTTGTGTCTTTCATATCGGCAACCTTGCTGCCCCTGGGCTCGGAACCGGTTGTTTTCGGCTTGATCAAGCTAAGCCCCGACCTGTTTTGGCCCACCATTGGTGTGGCCACTTTGGGTAATACGCTGGGCGGTGGTGTCAGTTGGGCAATGGGCTTGGCATCGCACAGGGCGGTAGACAAATACCGCCATTCACCCACCCACCTTCGAGCACTGGATTGGTTGGAACGCATTGGCCCCAAAGCGTGCCTGTTGTCTTGGCTACCCGGTGTGGGTGACCCACTATGCGCTGTGGCAGGGTGGTTAAAGCTGTCTTTCTGGCCTTGTATGCTTTACATGGCCATTGGAAAATTCGCACGCTACCTTGTAATGACTTCCGTACTGCTCTGGGTGTTTCCAGGCGGGTTCAAGTTCTGATTAAGAACTGAACAGGAAATTCATCACGTCGCCATCCTTGACGACGTACTCCTTGCCTTCGGCACGCATCTTGCCCGCATCTTTAGCGCCCTGCTCACCTTTGAACGCAATGAAGTCATCAAACGCAATGGTCTGCGCGCGAATGTAGCCCTTCTCAAAATCCGTATGGATCACACCGGCGGCTTGCGGCCCTGTGTCGCCCACATGGATGGTCCAGGCGCGAACTTCTTTGACGCCGGCCGTGAAATAGGTTTGCAGACCCAGGAGCTTGAAAGCTGCACGGATGAGCCGGTTCAAACCTGGCTCGGTCTGGCCCAATTCTTCAAGAAACATCTGACGATCTTCGTCACTCATCTCTGACATTTCGGCTTCCATCTTGGCGCTGATGGCCACAACCGGCGCGTTCTGCTCGGCCGCATAGGCCTTCAGACGATCCAGAAACGGATTGTTCTCAAA
>JANPAZ010000585.1:0-3996 GCA_031430225.1 Rhodoferax sp.
AAGTGGGTGAGCAGAGCGATAAAAAAGCGACTGGCAACAGGGCCGCATTGACACAACGGGTTTTGAGTTTCTGTGCGTTTCGCAATCTCAAGATTTTTCTGGGCCTGCAGAACGTCAAGACGGCGCTGACCGGTGCCGCGCCGGTACCCGCCGAGTTAATCAAGTGGTTTCTGAGCGTGGGCATCGAGTTGCGCGAGGCCTTTGGCATGACCGAGACCTGTGGCTTTTGCACCGCCACACCCGTGGGCCAAATCAAACTGGGTTGGGCTGGCATGGCAGGGCAGGGCATAGAGCTGCGCATTGGTGCCGAGAACGAAATCCTGGTGCGCGGGCCCAACGTGATTGCGGGCTATTGGCGTGACCCCGAGAAAACCGCTGATGCCATTGACGCCGAGGGCTGGCTGCACACCGGCGATTGCGGCGAGATCAATGCCCAGGGCTATCTCGCCATCCGCGACCGGATCAAGGACATACTGATTACTTCCGGCGGCAAGAACATCACACCCAGCCATATTGAGAGCCTGCTCAAGTTCAGCCCCTACATCACCGACGCAGTGGCAGTAGGTGACGGGCGGCACTTCCTGTCTGCCCTGATCATGATTGACCAGGAGCACGTGGCCCGGTTTGCGCAAGAGCGTCAGGTGCCCTACACCGACTTTGCCAGCCTGACCCGCACGGCTGAAGTCATTGAATTGATCCAGCAGCAGGTGAGTGAGGCCAATGCCCAGCTGGCCCGCGTGGAGCAGATCAAGGAATTCCGCATCATCAGCGAGCTGCTCAGTGCTGAAGATGAAGAGCTGACACCGACGATGAAACTCAAACGCAAGGTGATTGCCGTCAAGTACGCGCCCCTGATTGACAGCATGTACCCCAAATAGCAGATACGCACTGGGATTTCCCCAAGTGCAATTTATTTTGATTCCTGTAAAACCTGACCATTCACTTCAACACCCAAGGAGACACTGATGACCACCCTGAAAACCAACCCCAAGTCCATTCATAAAGCCGTACTGCGGCCTACCCTGCTTGCTGCGTCGCTCGCCATGGCTTTCTCGCTGGCCCACGCGGGCGGCGTGACCGATACAGAGATCGTGCTCGGCACGCACATCGACCTGTCTGGCCCTGTGGCGGCCGGCATGCCCATGCTGCGCAATGCCATGCAGATGCGACTGGACGAAGCCAATGCAGCAGGCGGCGTCAATGGCCGCAAGTTCAGGCTGATCGTTGAAGACAACGGCAGCCAGCCACAGCTGGCGGTGCGCGCGGTACAAAAACTGATCAAGAGCGATGATGTGTTTGCCATCATCAACCCGTTCGGTTCAGGCCCCAACGCAGCCACGGTAAAGACCGCCACCGATGCGGGTGTGGTCGTGTTTGGCCCATGGGCGGCTTCCAGCATCATCCAGAAAGTGTCTGGCAACAGCCCCCTGTTGTTCACGACCGTGCAGAACTACGACAGCACGACAGCAACGGGCGTTTCGTGGGCCATCAAAACCTGGAACGCCAAGAAGATTGGTGTGATTTATCAGGAAGGCCCCTTTGGCGATCTGGTCAAAGCCGGCATGAACGCAGCCCTGAAAGACGCCAACCTGACGGTCGCTGCTGAGGCCGCCTGGAAAGGCGGCGACATCGACTTCTCATCGCAAGTGGCCAAGATGAAAGCCGCCAATGTGGATGTGATTCTGGCCGGCACGGTGGTTCGCGAGACGGTGGGTGTGATGGCCGAAGTCAAAAAACTGGGCTGGAAGGAAGTCAAAGTGCTGACGACGCTGCCGGGACGCAGTGGCATTGTTGCCGCATTGGGCAAAGACACGGTCGAAGGCCTGTATGGCATTGGTGGCTGGAAGCTTCACAACGCGGACGGTACAGATGCTGAAGCCAAAAAATTTCAGGCCAGCTTCAAACAAAAGTTCAATGTGGACCCAGACGAAAACGCCGCCAACGCCTACTCGTACACCGACTGGTTCATCAAGTGCGCCATGGCAGCGGGCCGCAATTTGACTGCAGAGTCTTTCGCCAAGGCCGCTCAGGGCGTCGCGCACCAGGACTTCACCACCTACTCGAAGCAAACCTTCATCGGCAACCACGTCGGGCCGGAATACGCATCGATTGACATGGTCAAAGGCGGCAAGTGGGTGCAGCAGGTGGCCCCCATGACCGGGCTGTTTAAAAACTAAACCCCGTTTTGGTACAAACGGCTGCCCGGCAGCTTGACCTTGACCTGACCCGCGACGCGCTGGCTTCCAGCACGTTGAGTCACGGCTTGCAGATTCTGGGCGACCGGTGGACAGTCGCCCTGATTCTGGATGCGTTTTTGGGTGTGCGTCGCTTTGACGACTGGCAAGCGCGGCTGGGCATACCGCGCCACACGCTCACGCAGCGGCTCAAGTCCATGATGGAAATGGGGTTGCTGGCGCAGCGGCCCTATCAACAGCGCCCGCAGCGACTGGCCTATCACCTCACCGACAAGGGCCTGGCTCTGTACAACCACGTGCTCATGATGTGGGTGTGGGAGCGCCGCTGGGGTTCACGGCAACTCGCCCTGCCGCAGCGCCTGGTTCACAAGTCTTGCGGTCATGCGTTTGTGCCTGAACTCGCGTGCAGCGCATGCGGCGAGAAGACCGGTCTGAATGACCTCACGTTTGCACTGAAGACCAATCGGGCCCTGCAATCAACCCCCGCGTCGCGCCTGCGCAGTGCGCGACTGACGCCCCAGGAAAGCAACCAGATGGGGCTGGGCCTGCGCGTGGACCGCTGGAGCATTTTGATTGTGGCCTCCTTGTTCCTGGGCTGCCATCACTTCGACCAGATCAGCCACGCCTTGGGGATTGGCAGCAGCGTGCTGACACGGCGCCTGGGGCAAATGGTCGATTCCGGTTTGCTGCTGTGCCAGACGGATCTGACTGACACGCGGCGCAAGGTCTACCGGCTTACCCCCGCAAGCCGCGACCTGTTTGGCTACATCCTCTGCTTTTCAAGCTGGGCCAGTCGCTTTCACTTCCACGAGCCCAGTTCGATTTCGCCGACTCACAAAGGGTGTGGGCACGCGTTTGTGCCCACGGTGGTGTGCAGTGTTTGCCACGAAACAGTGACACCCAGAGACGTTACATTTAACTGATCAATCGACAACTACAGGCACGCGCTGTGCCAGCGCGCACATCAGTTCGTAGCCGACGGTACCCCCCGCCAGCGCCACTTCGTCAACGGAAAGCACTTCACCACTGGCCGTGCGGCCCCACAGGGTGACTTCACTGCCGAAACCGGCATCGGGCACGGGCGTCAGGTCCACGGTGATCATGTCCATGCTGACGCGCCCCACCATGCGTGTGCGCACGCCGTTCACCAGCACAGGCGTGCCGGTGCTGCAATGGCGCGGGTAGCCGTCGGCATAACCACAGGCCACCACGCCGATGCGCATCGGCGCGTCCGCCACAAAACTTGAACCATATCCAACACTGGCCCCCGTATCCAGGTCTTGGGTAGCTATTATTTTGCTAGCAAGCGTCATGGCGGGCTGCAAACCCCAATGCGCTGCGGTGTGCTCCGGGTAATCTGCCGCACTGCCATAGAGGGCAATGCCGGGGCGCACCCAGTCTGATGCAATGCCGCTGTGGCGCAACGTGGCAGCGCTATTGCTCACACAGCGCTCACCGGGCAGATCCTGTGTGGCCGCATTGAAGGTGGCGAGCTGCCCTGCAATGCCCTTGGTTCCATCTGCATCGCTGAAGTGCGTCATGAGCGAAATCTCGTCCACCTGGGGCAGCGCATTCAAGCGCGTCCACGCCGCCCGGTAGCGCTGTGGCGTGAAACCCAGGCGATTCATACCTGAATTCATCTTGAGGAAAACCCGCTGTGGCACGTTGGTCTTGTGGATCGCGAGCATGTCGATCTGTTGCTCGCAGTGCACCGTGTGCCACAGGCCGAGACGCGAACACAGCTCCAGGTCACGTTGCTCAAAGACACCTTCCAGCAACAAGATAGGGCCACGCCAGCCCA
>JANPAZ010000586.1:0-1866 GCA_031430225.1 Rhodoferax sp.
GCTTTGGTTTCAGCAGGCACGTCTTCGGCGATGGACACGAGGTCAATGGCGCCTTCCTTCACGCCCCACCACACGGCAGTGCCACCCTTCCAGGAGCCGTCGAGCGCTTCTTTGGTGGCCTTGATGTAGTAAGGGCCCCAGTTGATCACGGCAGACGCCAGGTGGGCCTTGGGGCCGTAAGCGGTCATGTCGGAATCCCAACCGAAAGCGCGCTTGCCTTTTTCCTGGGCGGTCTTCAGCACGGCGGGGGAATCGGTGTTCTGGAACAGCACGTCAGCGCCACCATTGATCAGGGCCGTGGCGGCTTCGGTTTCTTTGGGTGGGTTGAACCACTCGTTCACCCACACCACCTTGGTCTTGATCTTGGGGTTGCTGGACTGTGCACCCAGCGTGAAGCTGTTGATGTTGCGGATCACCTCAGGGATTGGGATCGACGCCACCACGCCCAGTGTGTTGCTCTTGGTCATCTTGCCGGCAATCACGCCCGCCATGTAGGCACCTTCATAGGTGCGGCTGTCGTAGGTGCGCATGTTCTCGGCCTGCTTGTAGCCGGTGGCGTGCTCAAACTTGACATCCTTGAAATCAGGAGCCACCTTAAGCATGGGCTCCATGTAGCCAAAGGTGGTGCCGAAGATCAGCTTGTTGCCCTGAGTGGCCATGTCGCGCAGTACACGTTCTGCGTCAGCAGACTCGGGCACGTTCTCGACGAACGAGGTCTTGACCTTGTCGCCAAACTCTTTTTCAACGGCCTTGCGCCCGTTGTCATGGGCAAAGGTCCAGCCGCCATCGCCCACCGGGCCTACATACGCAAACGCGATCTTCAAAGGTTCAGGCTTTGGAGCCGGGGCAGGTGCAGACGCCACCGGCGCTGGTTTCGCGACAGGCGCCGGCTCTTCTTTCTTGCCGCAGCCCACCAACGCAGCGCTGGCTACGGCGGTGAGAGCTGCGATCTTGAGCAGCGAACGTTTTTGCAGATCGGTCATGTCAATTCCTTGATGTTCAGGGTTAAGAAAGCGGGAGGGAAAAAGTAGTCCACAAGTTGGACAAAGTTCAATTATGTACGGGAAATTATGAGCCTGGATAGAAGGGTTTTCCAATGGAGGCGGGCATATTGATCTTGATCCACTGCGGGTTGCGTGAAATCAGCGCAAGCACCACGATGGTTGCCAGATAGGGCAGCATGGACAAAAACTGGCTGGGCACATCAACTCCAATGCCCTGCAGGTGAAACTGCAGCATGGTGACGCCACCAAACAGATACGCCCCCAACAGCACGCGGGCAGGGCGCCAGGTGGCAAAGGTGGTGAGTGCCAGCGCGATCCAGCCCTTGCCAGCCACCATGCCTTCCACCCACAAGGGGGTGTAGATCACCGAAATATAGGCTCCAGCCAGACCACACAGCGCCCCGCCCACCACCACCGCGCCTAATCGGATGCGACGCACCGGGTAGCCCAGCGCATGGGCAGATTCCGGGCTTTCACCCACGCTGCGCATCACCAGGCCTGCACGGGTGCGGTACAGGAACCAGATCAGGCCCAGGGCAAAAATAATCGTCACATACACCAACGGATGATGGCGAAACAGGGCCGGGCCAATCAGGGGAATATCAGCCAACCCGGGAATGGCGTAGCTGGTGCGCTCCGGCATTTTGGCCTGCACAAATGCGGTGCCCACAAAGGCTGAAAACCCGGTACCAAAGAGGGTGAGCGCCAGCCCGGTGGCAAACTGATTGGTGTTGAGCCAGATCACCAGCACCCCAAAAATAGCCGCCAGCAAAGCCCCTGCCCCCATGCCCACGGCAAAGCCCAGCCAGTCGCTGCCGGTATGCACCACAGTGGCAAAACCGGCAATGGCCGCGCACAGCAT
>JANPAZ010000587.1:0-4503 GCA_031430225.1 Rhodoferax sp.
CGGCTATGAAGCCCTGTTGACATCGGCGCTCAAAGGCAAAGGTGCCATGGGCGCGCAAGCCGGTGGCGATTTTGAAGACCTGGAAATCGGTCGCGCTGTGGTGTACATGACCAACGCAAGCGGTGGCAAGTTTGAAGTGCCCTCGGCACCCGCTGCGGCTGCCTCTGCGGCCGTCGCTGCAAAATAATACGAAATTAGACGCGCCTGCAGGCAGCGTCTGCACCCAAAAAACCGGTCTTGTACCGATTCTGGTGTCTAATTATTAGCCAAATCGCCCTATTGCCCACGTAGAACGGACATGGTATGCTATTTATTTCGTAGCAACTGCGGACTTACAACGTAGGCAAAACGCGCTGGCAGCCCACTGGCCATGGCGTCTCCGGGAACCCAAAGGCCCGCTTCGACTGCATCGGCAGCCAACGCTACATCCTGCGTATGGACCAGGCCAAACCCAAGGTTGGTCTGAAGGTAAACGCGACCGACTTCATCAAGTACACAGGCCTGGAATACGGCAGGTGCGCCCGAATGCGCAGTAATGACAAAATCATCTGTCTCGTCTTTGTTCAGACGCCAGACCCAGGGCGTTGACTCAAGCTCCACATAGACGCGCTGCGGTCCATTCTGAAAAAACCATTGCCCGCGCGCATCACACTCATAGTTGCGCTGGATGAAATCGATGAGCTTTTCATGCTTGAGCAGTGAGCCTTTTCCCGCCAGCGTGCCCCCCGCAAACGGGCCAGACGCCTGTGCACGGTCATCACGCATGTACCAGTTGCCGCGCGAATCCAGCCCCAACCAGCCATAGCAGTCAGGCACGTTGGGCCATTTCACCAGCGCTTGTTTGACGATGTCATCCATCTCGCTATTGTGCTCGGAGCCAACCACCCACGGCGTCGGGCATGGTGCGGACATGACCGGGCACAGGGCCTTTAGGGAAACCCACATGCCCGCCGTGAGCCGGTTGCCACAAAGTCACCGCGTCACCCACCTGGTTCTGATGTGGCAATGACCACGCCGGAATAAATGGGTCGTTGCGGGCATTGACGACCAGCGCAGGAATGCGGATCTGATGCAAATGTGGTTTGGCCGAAGCGCGGCCCCAATAGTCTTCAGTGCCTTTGAAGCCATGCAGGGGCGCAGTAAAGACGTTGTCGAACTCGTAAAGATCACGTGCGGCCGAAAGCGCATCGCGGTCAAAGAGCCCCGGGTGCTGCTTGAGTTTTGCCAGTGCCTTGGGCTTCATGGAGTTGATGAACATGCGGGTGTAGACCAACCGGTTGAATCCGCGCCCGATGGCCCAGCCGCTGGCGGCCAAGTCAATGGGTGAACACACACTGGCCACAGCACTCACCACTTGGGCGGCTTGCTGGCCCATTTCCTCGGCCCAGCGCAAGAGGGCATTGCCCCCCAGTGAAACGCCCACAGCCAGTATGGGGCCGACGTGTGTATCGCGCAGCTTTTGCAGGATCCAGCCAATTTCTTCGAAATCTCCAGAATGGTAGGCACGCGGCCCGAGGTTGAGTTCCCCACTGCAACCCCGAAAATGGGGTACGGCAAAGGCCATGCCTTGCTCTTGTGCGAAATCGGCGAAGGCCTCTGAATAATGGCTGCGGGACGAACCCTCGAGGCCGTGAAACATCACAAGCAGGGGTCTGACACTGCCTGAGGGAGCCTGAACAAGGAAGTCCACGTCGATGAAGTCGCAGTCGGGTGTGGTCCAGCGCTCGCGGCGGTATTGTGGATGCGGACCCAATACGCGCCGGGCATACAGCGCAGGCCAGATGGTCTGCAGGTTTCCACCCGGCAACCAGATCGGCGCTACATAATTCATAGCTAAGTATGCACGTCCTACGTTGGCCTAACGCCAATCAGTCTTAATGAAGCAGATGCGGCGTCTCATTGATCTCTTGCGCTTCGTTTTGTGTGCCCGGGCTTGCGTGGTGCGCCACCATGCGCCAGCCCTGGCCTGTTCGGTGATACACGTTGGTGGCGAGTACAAAGGCGTTGGCGGGGCCATTTTCCATCATCACCTCGATGCGTTCCAGTACGTTGTGCACCACGCTGGTCAATGACTCGATCTTGCGCACCTGTTGCGGCCACGCCCGGATACTGCCATTGGCAAACATGGCTTCAAAAGCGCCCCGGATTGCGTCCGAACCCACCAGGCGCGGACCTCCGGGGTGCACGCAGACAATCTCGTCTTCGTCGGCCCAGCAAGCCATGAGCTTTTCGATGTCGGCCAATTGCATCGCCTCATAGAAGGCCGCTTCGACGTCATCGGCAGTTCCGCCAACAATGGCGGCCTGGGTACTTGCTTTGGGCATGGGGTCAGAGGCTGGGGGTTACTGTGATTTTGCCCTGAGTGGGCTTCTAAGTGCGTGGTCGATTATGTTACCGTTGCGCCTGTTGGCCTTTGTAGGAGTTTGATATGAGTCGATGGCTTTTTTCACGTTTTGCGATCGTTATGCTCGCGTTTGCCCTGACGGGCTGCGGTTATAACGATTTTCAGCGACTGGACGAGCAAACCAAATCGGCCTGGAGCGAAGTGCTCAACCAATATCAGCGGCGGGCGGACTTGGTGCCCAATATTGTGGCAACCGTCAAAGGCGAGGCCGCGTTCGAGCAGGACACGCTGACGAAGGTCATTGAAGCTCGTGCAAAGGCGACGTCAATCCAGGTCACACCCGAGACCCTGAACAACCCCGAGGCTTTTAAAAAGTTTCAAGCAGCGCAAGGCGAGTTGGGCAGTGCCTTGAGCCGCCTGATGGTGGTGTCCGAGCAGTACCCGAATTTAAAGGCCAATCAGGGTTTTCGCGATCTTCGTGTACAGCTCGAAGGCACAGAAAATCGCGTGACTGTGGCACGCAACCGGTACATTCAGACGGTTCAAGACTACAACGTGCTGACTCGAAGCTTCCCCAGCAACCTCACGGCCATGGTTTTCAGCTACAGCACCAAGCCCAACTTCACCGTGCAAAACGAGGCAGCCATTTCAGCCCCGCCTGTAGTGGACTTCACCAAGAAGTAGTCCCGGCGTTCCCCGCAACGCCAAATTGGTTCAGGTATCGCCATGCGCTTGTTGCAACTCCGACGACGCAGCAGCTTTGTAAGAATTGTTTCATGCCTGGGCTTGGCGCTTTTTGCACTGTGCACGCCCGCACAGGACTTGGTGCCCGTCCCGCCGCTCAGCGGCCATTTGATTGACACCACAGGCACCCTCGACAGCGCTGCAAAGCAGTCTCTGGAGGCCAAGCTGGCTGCGTTTGAACAACAAAAAGGGTCACAGATTGTGATCCTGATGATTGCCACGACCCAGCCGGAAGACATCACATCGTTTGCCAATCGCGTGGGCAATACCTGGAAGATCGGGCGTCGGGGCGTGGGTGACGGCTTGCTTCTGATTGTGGCGAAAGCCGACCGCAAAGTTCGCATTGAAGTCGCGAAAACACTTGAGGGGGCGATGCCTGACCTCGCCGCCAAACAGGTCATTGACGATGCCATCACACCCCACTTCAAGTCTGGCAATTTCGCAGCCGGGCTCAATGCCGGGGCTGATCAGATCATGGCGCGCATAGCCGGTGAGGCATTGCCCGCGCCTTCGGAAAAGTCGTTGCAGTCAACCATTGCTTCCGGCTTTCAATGGACTGACCTGGCGATTTTCCTGTTTATTGCGGTGCCTGTGGCCGGCGGAATTGCCCGCTCCATCTTTGGGCGAAAACTCGGCGCTTTGCTCGTTGGCGCGGGCGTAGGGACGGTTGGATTGATGCTCACCGCAAGCCTGCTGGTCGCCGGTCTGGCTGCGTTGGTGGCTCTGGTGGTGACGTTTGTGATGGGGAGTGGCCTCGTCAGTGCGGCCAGGAACTCTTCTGGGCATGGCAGCAGTTGGGGTGGCGGCAGTGGTGGCGGTTGGGGCTCGGGTGGTGGGAGCGGTGGCGGTTTCAGCTCGGGCGGTGGTGGCGATTTTGGTGGCGGCGGCGCCTCAGGGGATTGGTAGGTCAACAACCATGTGGCAAAAATTCAAACGCATTCTTCGGCATCGCTGGCTTGACGAATCTGACTCACGTCGTGCCATCCCGTCTGACCTGTTGGAACGCCTGACGCGTCGCGTGGCGGCCAGCGAGCAACGCCATAGTGGAGAGGTGCGCATCTGCGTGGAGGCAGGTTTGCCCATGAGCTACCTTTGGCGCGGTGCCAGCGCGCGCGAGCGCGCCGTCATGCTGTTTGGCAAGCTGCGTGTATGGGACACGGCGCACAACAATGGCGTGCTGATCTATTTACTGTTGGCCGACCACGCCATTGAACTGGTAGCCGACAGAGGCTTGAACGAGCACGTACCCGCGTCTGAATGGAAGGCGATGGTCAATCGGCTGGGACATGCCATGCAGGCAAAACGCTACGAGGACGGCCTGACGCAGGCATTGGAGGAGGTGTCTGCCGTGCTGGTTCGGTATTTTCCGTTGACGGGTGGCGAGACGAATCCCAACGAGATACCTGACGCGCCCC
>JANPAZ010000588.1:0-11231 GCA_031430225.1 Rhodoferax sp.
GGCAGCGGCCTGAGCTATCACAACCTGCGCCAGTTTGGCCTCGCGGGCAAGGCACCGTCGCAGGCCTTCGATGCCTGGCTGCAAGACGCCGTGGTGGCCAGCGCACCGGCGCAGCGCGAGGCCAAATTGCTGGCCTGGGCCAAAGCTCCGTCAGCCCGCGTTGCGCACCCGCGCGAAGATCACCTAATTCCACTCATGGCGGCAGTCGGTGCTGCTTATGAGGAGCCTGCCACCTGCGTCTACCACGAGGACGGGGTGTACGGCGGGGTGACGGTGTCAAGCTACAAGTTTGGCTAGTTTTGAATGGGTGGGCATGAAAAATGCTTCAAGTTGGTTCGCCATTTAAAACGTAGCATTCAGCCCTCAGCCCATTAGCCCATTAGCCCATTAGCGCCGTCGCGGGAAACGCTTACACCGTTCGCCGGCCGCCTGGTGCGCGTCGTGATGGACTGGCTGGCCGTGGCGGTGGGAGAGAATTTGGCGAGGGATTCTGAGCCAATTCTTGATTTCTGGTTCGAACCGTCGCTCTGCGCGGGGGGTGAAGATCAGGTTGGCGTGTGGCTCGGGAGTTACAAATAAACACCCTTACGACGGCCGCTACGTACGCCATCGCACCATTTGCAATTGAATTGGAAATTATCCTGACGCAGGAGTTTTCGTGTGTTGACTGACTAGGGCACTGGGCCTCAGCCGGTGGCAAGCACCCTTAAACCCTTGAGATCAACACTCATTCAACAGGAGATCCATGATGAATCAATTGCATTCGTTTTCAAATTCACCGGTCAAGGCTTCAAGCATGATTGGCACGGATGTGGTCAACCCCAACGGGGATGACCTTGGTGACATTAAAGAAGTCGTCATTGACCCGGCCACTGGCAGGGTTGCCTACGCGGTCGTGTCCTTCGGTGGTTTTCTCGGCCTTGGCGAGAAACTGTTCGCTATTCCCTACAGCGCGTTTGAATACGACGCCAACCAGAACGAGTACGTACTGGATGTGACCAAGGAGCACCTGGAAAACGCGCCAGGGTTCGATGCGGACAACTGGCCATCCATGGCTGAAGAAAAATGGAACCGTGACGTTTACAAATACTACGGCCGCGAACCTTACTGGGAATAACCTGGTTCACACCTTGATTTCCACTCTTGTTCAATTAGGCCTTTTTAGGAGATATATCCATGGAACTTACAACACGCACTAGTACGACTTTTCCCGATGGTGCCGGGATGCCGGACGGCGCTTTGCACGAGGTTGCTTCAAGCGCGCATACGGCGGTGAACCGGATGGCCGCCGCTGCAGACGGCGCAGTGCAGTCAGTCCGCCCAGCCATTGATCGCGCTGCGCAAATGGGGCATTCCACCGTTGACAGCTTCGCTGATGCCGCCGGTTCAACGGCCGGATGGCTCAGCAGACAAAGCCTTGCCCTCAAATCAACACAGCAAAACGCGGCTGCAGACACCAGAAAATACGTTGTGGTTCATCCACTGCAATCCATAGCCATCGCACTGGCTGCAGGTTTGCTGCTGGGCCGCTGGATGCGCTAAGCGATACGACCGGCCAGCCCGGTGAGTCCGCGGGCTGCGCGTTGACTTCCCAACGACGAATGTGCGCATACGCCACCCGGCGTATTCCCCATTTCCCAGTGCGTACCTAAAGTCCAACCATCGTCATGCAACAGGCTGTCCCCATAGTTTGGGTGCATGACGAATTGGTTTCACTTTAACTCTGGAAGGTCGCACATGAATTCACGTCGTTTTACATTGAAGGCACTCACCGCAGCCGTCGCGCTATCGGGCTTGTCTGTTATGCCGGCGCATGCCCAATCGGGTGGCACCATCAAGGTTGGCATTCTGCACAGCCTCTCGGGCACCATGGCCATTTCTGAAACCGTGTTGAAAGACACCGTTTTGATGGCCATTGACGAGATCAACGCCAAGGGTGGCGTGATGGGCAAGAAGCTTGAGCCGGTCATTGTGGACCCGGCTTCCAACTGGCCCCTGTTTGCTGAAAAAACCAAGCAGTTGCTGGGTCAGGACAAGGTTTCGGTCATTTTCGGCTGCTGGACCTCGGTGTCTCGCAAATCCGTATTGCCAGTCGTTGAAGAAATGAACGGCCTGCTGTTCTACCCTGTGCAGTATGAGGGTGAAGAACTGTCCAAGAACGTGTTCTACACGGGTGCCGCACCCAATCAGCAAGCCATTCCGGCAGTCGATTATTTGATGAGCAAAGCCGGCGGCGGTGCCAAGCGTTGGGTATTGCTGGGTACAGACTACGTGTACCCCCGCACCACCAACAAAATTCTGCGCGCCTACCTGAAATCCAAGGGCGTCAAAGACACCGACATCGACGAAAAATACACGCCATTCGGACACTCTGACTATCAGACCATCGTGGCTGACGTGAAGAAGTTCTCGGCCGGTGGCAAGACCGCCGTGGTGTCCACCATCAATGGTGACTCCAATGTGCCTTTCTACAAAGAGCTGGGCAATGCCGGTCTGAAAGCCAAAGACGTGCCTGTGGTCGCCTTCTCGGTGGGTGAAGAAGAGCTGCGCGGTGTGGACACAAAACCGCTGGTGGGTCACCTGGCGGCCTGGAACTACTTCCAGTCCATCAAGAACCCTGACAACACCGCGTTCATCAAAAAGTGGTCTGCCTATGCCAAGGACAAGAAGATCGCCGGTCACATGGACAAGCCTTTGACCAATGACCCGATGGAAGCCACCTACATCGGCATCAACATGTGGAAGCAGGCCGTGGAAAAGGCCAAGTCCACCGATACCGACAAAGTGATTGCCGCCATGGCGGGCCAGACCTTCAAGGCGCCGTCGGGCATTGTGAGCAAGATGGATGAGAAAAACCATCACCTGCACAAATCTGTCTTCATTGGTGAGATCAAGGCGGACGGCCAGTTCAACGTGGTGTGGAAAACGCCTGGTCCTGTGAAGGCCAAGCCATGGTCACCCTACATCGAAGGCAACGACAAGAAGCCTGACGAGCCTGCGAAGAAGTAACACCCCCAGGCTACAGAGCTTCGCGTCTTTCGCCACCCCCCTTGCAGGGGGCGATACCTACGTTCCGGCAAAGCCGGTTCCGTGGTATCTCTGGAAAGGGAGGGGCGCTGTAACTGGTCGGGGCAACACAGCAAAGGAGTTGCAGCGTGGACATTTGTCACCGTGCCCACACTACAGGTTCTTTATGACGATTCGACATCTCCTTATACTTGCTACACTTTTTATAGCTGGGCACGCCCATTCTCTCAAGGCCATTGAGGCAAAAGGTATCGCAATTGGTGAGACCGATGCACGCGTGGAGGCGCTGAACAAGGCGCTGACCAGTGCAGACGACAAAACAGCAGCCTTCATTCAAGCCATGCTGGATGATGCCGTTAAAGTGGCGGGCGACAAGGTGTTTGTCGTCAAAGACGGCAAAGGCATTGATCCGGTTACGGGTACCGAAGTCAAAGTGCCTGACGATGCAGAAGACGTCATCAACAACAACATGATGCGTGGAGAGCTTGAGGCTGCGGTAGCGGGTTTCAAGCTGTTTTCCACCGACGAGAAAACGCGCCGTGAAGGCATCAAGGCCCTGCAAAGCGAAAGTGACGAGTCGAAACTGCCTTTGATCGAGAAGGCATTTGCCGCCGAGAAAAACGCGCAGCTCAAAGACCTGTTGGGATTGATCCGTGCAGCGGTACTGCTGAACAGCAGCGATAAAACCAAACGTCTTGTCGCGGCGACTTTGCTGGCGCAAAGCGGACAGGGCAATACCAAGTCGGTGCTGCTGGAGCGATTAAAGGTGGAGACCGACCCCGAAGTTAAAGCAGCCCTGACCGCCTCCCTGAAAACCGTGGAAGGCGCTTTGGCCTGGGGCGACAAACTGGGCGCTGTGTTCAGCGGCATCAGCTTGGGCTCCATCCTGCTTTTGGTGGCGTTGGGTCTCGCCATCACTTACGGGTTGATGGGCGTTATCAACATGGCGCACGGCGAACTGATGATGATCGGCGCTTACGCCACCTTCGTAGTGCAGGGCGTATTTCAGAAGTACCTGCCCGCCTATTTTGACTGGTATTTGCTGGCCTCCGTGCCGGTGGCATTCATGGCTTCTGCCCTCATGGGCGCGGCGCTGGAGCGCAGTGTGATCCGCTTCCTGTATGGCCGCCCGCTGGAAACATTGCTGGCGACGTGGGGCATCAGTCTGATGTTGCAGCAGCTTGTGCGCAGTTTTTTTGGTGCTCAAAACGTGGGGGTTGAAAACCCGTCGTGGATGAGCGGAGGAGTGCAGGTATTGGGTAATTTGTCCCTGCCCTACAACCGGCTCGTGATCATCGGGTTCGCCATTGCCGTGCTCGGTAGCGTGGCGTGGCTGATCAGCAAGACCCGTCTGGGCCTTTTTGTGCGCGGTGTCACGCAGAACCGCCCGATCGCCTCATGCATGGGTGTTAACACCGCCCGTGTAGACACCTATGCCTTTGCGCTGGGCTCTGGCATTGCTGGCCTGGCCGGTTGCGCTTTGAGTCAGGTGGGAAACGTCGGACCAGACCTGGGGCAGGGTTACATCGTGGATTCATTCATGGTGGTGGTGCTGGGCGGTGTGGGGCAGCTCGCGGGCACCGTATACGCCGCCATGGGCCTGGGAGTGCTCAACAAGTTTCTTGAAGGCTGGACCGGCGCCGTGCTGGCCAAGATTGCCGTGCTGGTGTTCATCATCATCTTCATCCAGAAAAGGCCCCAGGGCATCTTCGCGATGAAGGGCCGGAGCGCGGAAGCATGAACATGAACCCCATCGCGACCTTGCCGGTCAAAGGGCCACTACTTACCCGAGCCGGGTGGAGCAGCTTCATCATTGCGCTCATCGTTGTTTGTGCTGTCGCACCCGTGCTCAACCTGTGGGTGCCTGAGACCAGCATGTTCCACATGAGCACCTATGCCGTGGCGCTGTTGGGCAAGATCATGTGTTATGCCATTTGCGCGCTGGCCATGGATTTGATCTGGGGCTACACCGGCATTTTGTCGTTGGGGCACGGCGTGTTTTTTGCGCTGGGTGGCTATGCCATGGGCATGTACCTGATGCGTCAAATTGGTCGGGATGGCAACTACAAGAGCGATCTGCCGGACTTCATGGTGTTCCTGAACTGGAAGGAATTGCCCTGGCACTGGACGTTCAGCGACAGCTTTTTGGCGACGCTGGTCTTGATTGTGGTGGTGCCGGGGGTGGTGGCTTTTGTCTTCGGATTCTTCGCGTTCCGCTCCCGCATCAAGGGGGTTTACTTTTCTATCATCACGCAGGCCATGACGTTTGCGGCCATGCTGCTGTTTTTTCGCAATGAGACGGGCTTTGGTGGCAACAATGGCTTCACGGACTTCAAGCGGATTTTGAATATTCCCCTGGCAACCCCCAGCATGCGAATGGTCCTGTTTGTGTTGACAGGGTTGACACTGCTGGGCTTCTTCCTGTTTGCCAAATGGCTCGTGGGTAGCAAGTTTGGTCGGGTGCTGCAAGCCATTCGTGATGCAGAAATCCGTGTCATGTTTTCAGGCTACTCGCCGCTGGGCTACAAGCTGACGATCTGGGTGATCTCTGCAGTGATGTGCGGTGTGGCCGGGGCTTTGTATGTGCCGCAGGTGGGCATCATTAATCCGAGTGAAATGAGCCCCGGCAACTCGATTGAAATTGCCATCTGGGCGGCAGTGGGCGGCCGCGCCACACTGATTGGCCCGATCATTGGTGCCTTCATCGTCAACGGTGCCAAGAGCTGGCTCACCGTGTCGGCCCCGGAGTACTGGCTATATTTTCTGGGCGCGCTCTTTATTGCGGTCACGCTATTTTTGCCAAACGGTGTCGTAGGGTTGGTCAAGAAGCTGAGAGGAGCCAACAATGACTCCTGACTTATTGGAGGAGGGTGCGCGCCGTGCTGAAGAACGCGCCAAGAAAGTCGTAGAGGGTCAGACGGAGTCCGGTGGCCGCAGCGCAGGCATTGGTCGTATCGTCAAGGAAAACGAGGTTGACGTCACCCATGGCCGCATCCTCTATCTGGAGGACGTGAGTGTGAGTTTTGACGGCTTCAAGGCCATCAACAAGCTCTCTCTTGACATTGCGCCCGGCGAGCTGCGTTGCATCATCGGGCCCAACGGTGCGGGCAAGACGACCATGATGGACATCATCACTGGTAAAACCCGGCCCGACGAAGGCAGTGTCTTCTTTGGCAGCACGATTGACCTGCTACGTTACAAAGAGTCTGAAATTGCTCAACTGGGCATCGGCCGTAAATTCCAGAAGCCCACGGTGTTCGAGCAGCTCACGGTGTTTGAAAACCTGGAGCTGGCGCTCAAAACGAATAAAGGCGTGAAGTCGTCCATGCTGTTCAAGCTGGATTCAGCCCAGGGCGACCGCCTGCTGGAAATATTGCACACCATACATCTGAGTGACAGCGTTTCACGCATGGCTGGCAATCTGAGTCATGGTCAAAAACAGTGGCTTGAAATTGGCATGCTTCTGATGCAAGACCCCAAGCTGCTATTACTCGATGAGCCTGTAGCCGGAATGACCGATGAGGAAACCGCACGTACGGCCGAACTGTTTTTGACGCTCAAAGGCAAGCACTCCATGATGGTGGTGGAGCACGACATGAGCTTTATCAACACCATCTCCGACATCGTGACCGTGCTGTGCGATGGCTCGGTGCTGGCGCAGGGCACGCTGGCGCAGGTGCAAGCCGATGAACGTGTGATCGAAGTTTATTTAGGCCGGTAGATGATGAGCCCCCACGTTTGCGGCGTTGCCGTTGTACTTCCCCCCGTGGGGGCGCTTTGCCCCTAGGGGCGGCCCGTCGAGGCAAATCACATGCTCCAAGTTGAAAACATCAACCAGTATTACGGTGGCTCGCACATCCTGCGGGACGTAAGTATTCAATCGTCCCTGGGCAAGGTCACGGTGATCCTGGGCCGCAATGGCGTGGGAAAGACCACGTTGCTCAAAAGCCTGATGGGTCTGGTGCCCATCAAGACCGGCAGCATCGAATTTGACGGCAAAGCCATCCAGAAAGATACACCCTACCAGCGCGCACGGGCGGGAATTGGATTTGTGCCGCAGGGCCGTGAAATCTTTGCGCGCCTCACCGTCGAAGAAAACTTGCGAATGGGCCTGGCCTACAAGAGTGCCAGCACGCCCATTCCGGCTGAACTGTACGAGCTGTTCCCCGTGCTCAAGCAGATGCTGAACCGGCGCGGTGGTGATTTGTCTGGCGGGCAGCAGCAGCAGCTTGCCATTGCGCGGGCGTTGGCCGCAAAACCGAAGCTACTGATTCTCGATGAGCCCACGGAGGGCATCCAGCCCAGCATCATCAAGGACATTGGACGCGTGATCCGCATGCTGGCAGACCGGGGCGACATGGCAATTTTACTGGTGGAGCAGTACTACGACTTTGCCCAAGAGCTGGCTGACGACTATGTGGTGATGGAACGCGGTGCGGTGCTGGCCAGTGGTCTGGGCAAAGACATGGAAGCCAACGGCGTGCGGCAGCTCGTCGCTATTTAAAGGCGCCTTTCAGGGCATTCAAGGACTACTCAGGCCTTTTCAGGTGCGACCCGGCCGCCCGTGCGTAAGGTGAGGCCACCAGCCTGGCGCTTCAGATCACCCAGAAGTGGGCTGGCGCTGGTGTTGCTTCCGAAGCGTTCCCGCAACTCCTTGACGATATCGGTCAGGTGCTGAGGTTCGGTAATTTTGGTGGCGTAACGCTGCAACACCAAGTGGGCGGTCTCGATCAGTTTGGCGTTCAGCGTGGCGCTGCCATGAAACACGAGGTTTTTGACTGCAGCCTTTGGGTCGCCTGCCATGCTCAATGACATGGCGGTCTCAGTGAGCTTGAGAATGTGGGCCTGGCTGGCGCGTATGCGCTCCGTATAGGGCGGATGAATCGCAGCCGCACCGGCCAGCATCTCGGAAAGCGACCGGCTGGTGCAAAAACGCATACCAACCTTGTCCACCACTTCGGCGACGTCGTCGAGCTGGATGGCCTTGTTGGCCAACTGGGCCATAAGTGCCAACAGGTTGGAGCCCGATTCAAAGTCAAACTCGGGCAACATGGCCATAGCGGCCATGTTTCGCACGGCCGCGACAGCCTGGCCAAACTGACCTTGCTGAATCAAGGCCAATGCATCCACCACGCCAGACAGCCGCTGGTGCCGGGCGCTTTCCGGATTGCGCTCAATGAGCCGGGCGAAGTCATCCTGGCATCGCTTGAGCCCCTTGCGGTCAACGCTCTCCAACCGGGCAAATGCCAATAGCACGAGAGACTGGCAGTCAAACATCTTGGAATCCAGCCCCAACCGTGTGGTGCGGTCCAGAATTTTCTCGGCCTCGACGCGGTTGCCCGCGTAAAAGGTCATCATGCCCACGTTCTGCAAGCGGGTGATGGACCCGGGGGTCAAGTCGCTGGCCATTTTGTACGTAGCGAGCGCATCTTCGAACTTGCCATGTTCAAATTGGGCCCGGCCCAGCACGTCGTAAGCGTCCGAATAGCTGGGGTCTTCATTGATCAGGGCCTGTAGCGCGGTGGAGGCCTGACCGGTCTGGCCCATGTCCAGCAGCGCCCGAGCCACGCCCAGCTTGGCCCAGGGTAGCATCTTGGCCGAGACCACCGCTTCATAGAGTGCTTTGGCCTGGGCAAAATCACGGGAGCGCAGGCACAACTCGGCGCCGACGCGGGCGGCATACAACCAGAACAATCCACGTTCTTCAAACCGTTGTTGGCAAAGCTTGGCCGCCTTGTCGAAGTCTTCCGCTTCAATGGCGGTGAAGATTTCTTGTAACGAGATCTTGCGAACGCGCGCCTGGCGCAAACGGTCGCCCAGATTGGAGGCAGTATGCGGCTTCAGCAGATAGCCGTCCAGCGCGGATTCGGCCGCTTCGGCCACTTTGGCATAGGTTGCCTCTCCGGTGATCATGATGAAGACCGTACAGAACGGTAGCAACTGATTGCGTCGCAAGTCGTCCAGCAAATCCTGGCCCGACAAGGAATCGTTCTGAAAATGGTGCTCACACAAAACGACATCAAACGTGCGGTGCTCCAGCTGCCTGCGCGCGTCGCCCAGTCGGCCCGTCTGAGCGACGGTACGCACGCCAAAGTCCCTGAGCTGAGCCACAAGAATGGAGCGCGACGTGGGGTTGCCGTCTATCACCAGGGCCTGGGACGTCGAGAGATCGTCCTCCGGGAGGGCCATCAGGCGCTCCGCCGCGTGTCGTGTTTCATGGCCTTACTGTGGTTAGATGTATCGTCAAAATAATAGCACCGTCCATCCCACCAACCCACTCAATTCACTCATGTGTTCCAGATACGTGGGTTTGCGCCTGAAAGTTGCCACAAATGTTCGCGCCAGACACCGCGGATCTTTCGCAGCAGGTCCATTGCGGGCTCAACCACAGGTGCCAGCGCCCGCACCACAACCACTTGCGCATTGGGACTGGTGGTCCCTGCGGTAGCGTGCAAGCCGTGGCTGCCTATGACTTCCCGCGCGACGTCCAGGGCGGTTTGTCGGCGGTCGCGTGCGATGGCACTGCCGCTGACGAAAAAAAGCGATGCCAGACATTTATGCCCCGCCAGACCCACGGGGCCCTCCAACAGCCGTTTGTCATCTGCGTCCATACGCCCACGTTCCAGCCACACGCCTGGCAGTTCAATATGCTGGCAGAAGCTGCCACGGGAAAAAGGTTGATTGGCATGGGGCAAACCCAGCGCAGTGACATCCCAGCCCATCAGCTCGGCCGAGGGTGCCAGCGCCATCGACAATCGGTTTTCAGCCAGACAGCCGTTGTGGCAGATGGCCTCCATGGGCAGCCATTCCAGGCGCGCCCCTTCCGCCAGCTTGATCTGGGTGTGCTGCAGCGCAGGTTCTCCCAAAGACTTGTAAAACCGCGTGGCACCAGGAGTGGTGATCAACCCGTGCGAACCGGCTCCGGCGTTCACGTTCAGGTTCAGCGTGTCACCTCCCACCAGTCCACCGGGCGGGTGCACCAGCACGTTGTGGCAGATGCCGTCGCCCTCCGGGTACAGGCTCTGCAGGATGCGAAGAGGCCCGTTATGCTGATGATGGGCCACCGTGCGACTGGCACGGACTGTGTATTCAAGCTGAAGGTGGGCGTGCCATGACATGGCTTGAGTGTAAATTGCGGTCAAGGCTCAAATACCATGAGCACACCCCACCCAAGCCTCAATCGGGAGCAAGCCATGCTGGTCACCCAACAACCTGTTTTCCGCAAGTTCTGGCATGCCATCATGCCGTTGGCCGACTTGCAAGCCGGGCCCAAACCATTCACCCTGCTGGGCGTGGACATCGTCCTGTTTCTGGATGCAGAAGGTGATCCGGTGGCATTGAAAGACCGTTGCTGCCATCGCACGGCAAAATTGTCCAAGGGCTGGTGTGTGAATGGTGAAGGCCAGACCTGCGGCCAAGGCCACCTTCAATGCGGCTACCACGGCTGGACCTATGACCGCAGCGGCCAGGTGGTGCGGATTCCCCAATACGAGGCGGGTCGGGCAATTTCACCGGACTTCAAAACCACGGCGTACTTCTGTACATCGCGCTACGGTTATGCCTGGGTGTCGCTGGAGGAACCCGTTGCCGACATCCCCGAGGTGCCCGAGTTTGCCGACCCTGCCTTTCGTACTATTTTCCAGTTTCATGAACGCTGGGCCACCAGCCCGATGCGGGCGCTGGAAAACTCGTTTGACAACGCGCACTTCAGCTTTGTGCACCGTGCCACCTTTGGCGTGGCGGCGAGCCCCAAGCCCAGCAAGTACGAACTTGTGGAGCGCGATGGCGGCTTTTATGCAGAGACCATCATCGATGCCGTCAACCCCGAAAAATTCCACCGCATTAGCGGCGTGACTGACTCCATCACCACGCGGCATATGCGCAACGCGTACTTTCTGCCCTTTTCGCGCAGACTGGATATTGAGTATCCGGCAGCGAACGGTAAACCAGGTCGGCGCCACATCATCATCAACTGTTTTACGCCGATTGATGATGGCAACATGCAGCTATGCCAATGGCTCTTTCGCAACGACACCGAAGAAGACTGCCCGGCGCAAATGCTGATTGACTTTGATGAGGCGATTACGCGAGAGGACAAAGACATTCTGGAATCGACCGACCCGGATGCACTGGTGGATGTGCGCCGCCGGGGAGTTGAATATTCAATGGACTCGGACCGCCCGGGGCTCCTGATCCGCAAGAAG
>JANPAZ010000589.1:0-4439 GCA_031430225.1 Rhodoferax sp.
GTCGCACTCGACCGCATGGGCAGTTCAATGGCAG
Source organism: Rhodoferax sp. (assembly GCA_031430225.1). Taxonomy (GTDB): domain Bacteria; phylum Pseudomonadota; class Gammaproteobacteria; order Burkholderiales; family Burkholderiaceae_C; genus JANYCG01. The sequence continues at coordinate 35 of JANPAZ010000589.1, forward strand.
ACCAGCGCGACGTGATCCAGCGCAACACTGACGCCCTCACAGTGCAAGCCAATACCGACGCGCTGACAGGGCTGGCCAACCGCAATTTGCTCACTGACAGGCTTGAGCAGGCGCTGATTTACGCACACAGGGCCAATCGCCTGACGGGTGTGGTCCTACTCGATCTGGACCGGTTTAAAACGGTGAATGACAGCCTTGGGCACAGCCAGGGTGACCTGCTGCTGAAGACGGTGGCGCAACGCCTGCGGGCCTGTGTACGTGACGGCGACACCGTCGCGCGACTGGGAGGTGACGAATTTGTGGTGATCCTGTCAGATGTGGCACAGGCCGCAGATATCGTATCCGTGGCCCAGGAAATTCTGACCGCGCTGGCACAGCCGGTCTTGCTGAATGGCCAAATGCTGACCGTGGCCGCCAGCCTCGGTATCAGCGCTTACCCGCGCGACGGCGAAACTCCGGAAACACTGATTCGGCACGCTGATACAGCCATGTACCGGGCCAAGGCGCAGGGCGGTAACGTGATGGCATTCTTCACACCGGAGATGAATCTTGCGATGGTCGCACGCCTGCAGATTGAAGCGGGGCTGCGCCGCGCCCTTGATCAGGGAGAGTTCTGCCTGTATTTCCAGCCAATTGTGAATCTGACCAGTGGCACCATCACATCGGCAGAGGCGCTATTGCGGTGGAATGACCCGCAACGTGGCCAGATCCCGCCCGCACAGTTCATCAGCATTGCAGAGGAGACCGGGCTCATAATCCCGATTGGCAACTGGGTCCTTCAGGAGGCTTGCAGGCAGGTCAAGGCATGGCAGCGTCCGGGCATGCACCCTGTTCCGGTTGCCGTCAATCTGTCGGCGCGCCAGTTCAACGACACAACGCTGGATGCTTCCATTGAATCTGCCCTGAAAGCCGCCGACTGCCCCGCCGCCTTGTTGCAACTGGAGATCACCGAAACCATGGCCATGGACAATGCTGAGCAGGCGCTGCAAACTATGCACCGGCTGATCGCACTGGGAGTCCAGCTTTCGATCGATGACTTTGGCACCGGCTATTCATCTCTGAGCTACCTTAAACAGTTTCCGGTGAGCAAGCTCAAAATCGATCGCTCGTTTGTCAACGACATTCATGTCAATCCCGATGATGAAGCGATCGTGGACGCGATCTTGACGCTGGCCTACAAACTAGGCCTGAGCACGGTGGCCGAAGGCGTCGAGACGACAGCGCAGCTCGCTTTCTTGAGGGATCTTGGTTGCGAGGAAGGCCAGGGCTATTTGTTTTCCCGCCCCAGCCCTGTCAATGAATTCACCCGGCTTTTGAGCACGGGTGTGACGACAATACCGACAATACCTTCTCAAGACCCTATTCCGTAATTACTTTGCCGGAGACACCATGGCCCGCTACCCTGCCCCCGAACTGAAAGACCTGCCCGACGACATCAAGACCAAAGTGCTGGAAGTCCAGGAAAAATCAGGCTTTGTGCCCAATGTGTTTCTGGGGTTTGCGCGCAGACCCGCGGAGTGGCGGGCGTTTTTTGCGTACCACGACGCGCTGATGGTGCCGGAATCAGTGGGCCGCACCAGTAACCTGACCAAAGGTGACCGAGAAATGATCGTCACCACCACCAGCGCGGCCAACAGTTGCCTGTATTGCGTGGTAGCGCACGGTGCCATTTTGCGCATTGTTGAAAAGAAGCCGCTGGTGGCCGACCAGGTGGCGGTGAACTACCGCAAGGCCGATATCACGTTGCGCCAGCGTGCCATGCTCGACTTTGCCATGAAGGTCTGCCTGGACTCCGCCAAACTGGAGGAAACCGACTTCATTGCCCTGCACGCGCACGGGTTAGACGATGAAGACATCTGGGACATTGGTGCCATCACCGCATTTTTTGGCTTGAGCAACCGCATGGCCAATCTGTCGGGCATGTTGCCCAACCCCGAGTTCTACTTGATGGGCCGCGTGCCGCGCGTCAAGGCCTGACGCACGGCATCAGCTCACGATCTGGCGCAGCCAGTCCGGCAAGGTAGCGGCCTTCTGGGTCGGGAAGTTCACCCAGATTGTGGTGGCGCCGCCAGAAGCGTAAATCTTGCCAGGCTGGTCTACCCGTTCAATCGTGGCCCAGGTTTCAAAGGTGGTTCGGCCAGGGTCGCTGGCATACATCTTCACCCGGATGTCACCAGGATACTCCAGCTGCTGGTAAAAATTGCAGAAGGCGTTGACGATGACCAGCCCGTCACCACTGGAATCGAGCACCACATTGATCGAACGGAACCAGTCTATCCGGCAGGTTTCAAGGTACCGGAAATAGCTCGTGTTGTTGACATGGTTCATGGCGTCCATGTCGCCCCAGCGAATTGGCATGGTCATTTCGTAGACGAGTTTCTTTTTTTCAGGGATTTCAATTTTCATATTGGCTCAAAAATAGGTGGACGTTCATCGGTGCGCGCGAATGGACGCCAAAATGCCCAGCACAAACAACACACAGGCACCCAGCTGCAGCGCTGACGGCCACTGCGAATCCCAGGCGTATGAATAGATGAGCGCAAACACGGTCTCTGCCACGATCAGTTGACCACACAGGCTGGCGCTGAGTCGCTGGCTGGCAACATTCCAAAGAATGGTCGCCACCCAGGCTGAGCCAACCCCAGTTGCTATGAGAATTATAGCTAACCAAGCCCTGTCTTCGAGGGCCAATAGCGCGTTTGACTCAGAACCGGCCACAAACCACATCAAAAGGGCCCCCAGGCCAGTGGCAACGCCCAGCCAGTTGGTCCAGTCCGTGGCATTCACCTCCGTGTGGCGCTTGAGCCAGGCGGAATTCATGAGTCCAAAAACCGTCCAGCTGACCATGGCGAACAGGGCATAGGCGAGCCCTCGCCAGTAGTAAACGCGCTCAAGCCCGGTGCCAAGCGCTGCAGAACCTTGTGTGGCATTCGCGACCATCATGAGTGCAAGTCCGGCAGCGGTCAGCAACAGCCCCGGCACCAGCGTGCCCCATTTCAACGCAGTTGGTTTGCCCAGCAACATCATCCAGATCGGGATCAAGCCAATGATCAGCGTGGGCATTTCTGTACCAGCGTCCTGAATGGCCAGCGCCAGCAGAAGGTAGTAACCCGTGAACCCCAATACGCTCAAGCCGATCGCCGCCAAGGCCTGATCAACGGTAGGCAGCCGTCGGGTGCGAAGGGCAAACAGCATAGCCAGCGCCGACACCAGGCCAAAACTCACAAACCGCCCTGCTCCGATATCAACAGCGGACAAACCTGGCGCCATGCGCGGAACCACAAACACCAGACCCCACAGTGCACCCGCAGCAATGCCGGCCAGGATTCCTGTGAGCATTCAGAGTGTGGTCAAGCGCTGAAGCCGTCGTCCGCAGAAATCACGGCACCATTGATGAAGTGGCTCTGGTCCGAACACAGCATCACCAACAACGCATCCAGATCCGGCGGCTGTCCCACGCGCTTGCGCGGCAGCATATGGATCAGCTTCTGGCCCTGCTCTGTTTGCCAATGATGGTGGTTGATCTCGGTGTCGATATAGCCAGGGCAAATAACATTGACGTTGATGCCAAAGCGGCCCCACTCCAGTGCCATCACTTTGGTCATGTGAATCACGGCCGCCTTGCTCATACAGTAAACACCGATTTGTGGCACCGCCTTGAGTCCGGTCACCGAAGCCACATTGATGATGCGACCGCCAGTGTAGCTACCAGGTGCAACCCCTTTGGCGCGTGCCAACATGCGTTTGCCGACTTCCTGCGCCACAAAAAATGAACCTTTGACATTGGTATTGAACGTGAAGTCGAAGTCGTCTTCGGCCACGTCCTGAATGCGTTGGGTGGTGCTGACACCCGAGTTGTTCACCAGAATATCAATCGAGCCCACTTCAGTCTCGGCGTGTGCGACAGCCGCCTTGATGGAGTCGAGATCGGTCACATCAAGCTCCACCACATGGGCGTCACCACCCTCCCCCTCGATCTGGGCACGCAGTTCCTTCAGCTTTTCCAAGCGGCGGCTGGCGAGCACCACCGCTGCACCCGCGCGGGATAGCGTGCGCGCAAACTGGGCACCCAAACCACCCGATGCTCCGGTGACAAAGGCGACGCGGCCCGAAAGATCAATGCTGTACGCCATTTAGAGAGACTCCACAATAAATATGTCCATGGAGACTATTGTGACAGTGCGGTTTGGTGGCTGCGAATAAAATCACCCGCAATCAAGTCCAGCCAGTGACGCAAATCAAAGTGAGATAAACATGACAAACCAAGACATCCTAGCCCAGCACGGCCCGCGTGAATCCATGGAATACGACGTGGTGGTGGTGGGCGGGGGCCCCGGTGGGATGGCAACGGCCATTCGGCTCAAGCAACTCGCCGCTGCTGCAGGCAAAGAAGTCTCCGTGGTCG
>JANPAZ010000590.1:0-2449 GCA_031430225.1 Rhodoferax sp.
GCCATCGATCTGGTGGGCGTCAACTCGATTCTTCGGGCCGGGTCCTTGCCCAATCGGGGGGAACCTGCAGAGTTGCGACTGCATGTTTCAGCCCGCTGCGCTGACCTTGATGCGGCGCAAGTCATCGAGGATGAAATCTATGCCTTGACGCTTTCCGGACCCGCAGGCGGCTGCAGCGTGCGCAGCGAGCGCCGGCCACGCATTGAAGTGCTGGATGGCTTCATTGCGCCTGAGCTGGTTAAACCCGAGATTGAATGGAGCCAGTCATGACCCTCATCAGAGTCGGCGAACTCGCCACCGGCCGCGCAGGCGACAAGGGAAATGTGCTGGACCTGACACTGGTAGCGCGGGACGATGCCAGCTACACGCAACTGGCCCGCGTGCTCGATGCCGAATACGTCCGTACTGCCCTGAATCGTGTCGTTCCAGGGCCCGTCTTGCGCTATGAAATTCCAGGCCTGCGTGCCCTCAAGTATGTCGCGCCAGAGGCACTGTCTGGCGGCGTCTATGCATCGCTGCGTCCAGGTTTGCATTGGCAGAAGGCGGCCATCTGGTTGCTGCTGGATCTGAACATTGAAGCCGGCGACACGATGTCGACGGCACAGCAAACGAACCCGCAGAAAGCAACGCGGTGAGCGAAGCGATAGCCAACAGGCTGGGGGTTACCGGGAGCAGCGTGGTTGTTCGCTCGCTGGTCCGCACTGGACTGCCACGTCCCCCTGCAAGTCTTGTCAGCGCGATTTCGCAGGCTGCCGTCAACCGGCTGAGCGAGCTGGTGGGACGCATGTACACGATGGACGCAGCCATCCGGGCTCTGGGTAAAACTGCCATCGCGGTGACCGGCATTGCGACGACCACAAAATGCGCACCGGGCGACAACCTGGGACTTGTCAAGGCACTCACACTTGTGCAGCCCGGCGACGTGCTGGTCGTTGACGCCCAAGGCTTTGAAGCGTGGTGCCTCGGCGGGTATCAACTGCTGAGGTATGCGCGGGAACACCACGGATTGGCCGGAGTGATTGTCAATGGGGCCTATCGCGACGCCGACGAAGCGCATGCGGCCGGTTTTCCGCTGTATGCACGGTGCCTTGCGCCCTACTCGGGACCCAAGGCCGGGCCGTTTGAAGTCAACGTGCCGGTGTGCTGCGGCGGCGTCATCGTGCAACCGGGCGACATCGTTTCAGCCAGCGGCGAAGGCGTGGTCGTGGTGCCGCAGCGCAGCCTGCAAGCAGTTGCTGACGCGTTGGCAGGTGATGTCATTGGCGCCTACGACACTGATAACCTTCTACACGCCCTGTTCGCAAAGGCGGACCGCTTTGATTGCGACGCCACCTCTGGCACTGACAGAACCGGGGCCTGAGCCCGAGGTTGCAACATGGAATTTGATGAAAAGCGCCTGGAAAGCCACCTGAAAAAGGCAATAAGCGGCCTTGACGGTCCGATGTATCTGGAGCGAATCTCGGGCGGGCAATCGAACCCCACTTTCTTTGTGAGTTTCGACAACCGTTCTATGGTGTTGCGCAAACAACCCCCATCGAGTCTGCTGCCGTCTGCACACGCGGTAGACCGCGAGTTCCGGGTGATGCAGGCACTCGCCACCACCGATGTTCCCGTGCCAGAGATGCTGCTGTTTCAGGCGGATCGCACCATAATTGGCACATCTTTTTACATCATGGAGCGCCTGCATGGGCGCGTCTTCCCGCAATACGCGTTGCCAGACATGGCCCCCGCTGAGCGCCGAAGCATCTACCTCGCCATGGCGGATGCGATGGCACGACTGCACAAAGTGGACTGGGCTGCCATCGGTCTGTCGGACTATGGGCGCGCCGGCAGCTACTTCACCCGGCAAATCGGGCGCTGGACCAAGCAATGGCAAACCGCCAGAACCCGTGAAAGTGCCGACGTGGAACGGCTTATCGCGTGGTTGCCGCAGAACATTCCTGATGAACGCGAAACAACGATCAGCCACGGTGACTTTCGTCTGGGCAACCTGATGTTCCACCCCACCGAGCCCCGGGTCATTGCCGTGCTGGACTGGGAGCTTTCCACCCTGGGACACCCACTGGCCGACGTGGCCTTCAACTGCATCGCGTATCACACACTGCCGTCGGAGTATGGCGGCATCCGCGGCCTTGACCTCGCGACTCTTGGAATTCCATCCGAAACGGACTACCTGAACCATTACTACCGTCAGAGCGGGCGTTCTGATGGCGTCGGCGCGTTCCATTTCGCCTTTGCGCTGTTCCGTCTGGCCGTGATATTTGAAGGGATTGCAGTGCGCGCAGCGACCGGCAATGCCGCCGCTGACAACGCGGCTGAAGTCGGCGCACTCAGCGTCGCATTTGCGCGCCGGGGTGTCGAGTTCATTGAGCGCGCTTCTTGACGCACATTCAAATCCATGGGACAAATTGAAATGAAACGCTGGAATGACACCTGGCCCGAGATGCGC
>JANPAZ010000591.1:0-2512 GCA_031430225.1 Rhodoferax sp.
GCTTGGTATTGACCCCGCAAGCGGCGTGGGCTCGTTGCTGGCGCAAGGAGGCTTCGAGCCTTTCGCGCGTCATGACGGAATCGTTCCCGACGCAAAGGCTGAACAGGGCAAGCCCGCTTACAACGGCTATTTGCAGCAGAACGGCTACGGCGCGCGAAACGCCTGGCATGAGTTTGCCAACGCCGGGACTGATATTCACGGCCAACTGCAAAGCGGGTGGCAGATGCGCAACGCCGGTCTGGCAGCACGTGTGAAAGAAGAGCACTCTGAAACGGCCTGGGTCACAGACGAGGGATTGCGCTTTATCAAGGAACAAGGTGACAAACCGTGGTGCCTGCACCTGTCCTACGTAAAACCCCATTGGCCCTACATAGCGCCGGCGCCGTACCACGATGCCTACGGGCCTGAAGATGTCGTACCGGCCGCAAGGTCCGACGCTGAACGTTCGCAGGGGCATCCTGTCTTGCGCGCATTCCAGCAGCACGTTGACAGTCAGTCCTTTGCGCGCGACGAGGTACGCACGACAGTCATTCCCACCTACATGGGGCTTGTGCAACAGATTGACGAGCATGTCGGCCGGTTGATGCAGGCGCTCAAGGCCCTGGGGCGCCAGGACGACACGCTGGTCGTGTTCACCAGTGACCATGGCGACCTGCTCGGGGATCATTGGCTGGGAGAGAAAGAGATGTTCTACGAATCCAGCGCTGCGGTACCGCTCATCGTTGTCGATCCGCGGGCTGCTGTCACGGGAAAGACCTGCGACGCTCTTGTCGAGTCCATCGACCTGATTCCGACATTTCTGGATGCCCTGGGCGCACCGCCCGAAGGGTGCTGGCTTGAAGGACAGTCTCTCATGCCCGCCGTGTGTGGCACAGGCAAGGTGTTGCGAGAGGCAGCATTTTCAGAACTGGACTACGCCTTCTACCCCGCCGCACGAATGCTGGGTCTCGACGTAAACGGGGCCAAGGCGACCATGGCCTGCACAGACCGCTGGAAGTACATTGACTACATGGGTTTCGAACCCCAATTGTTCGATCTGAAGCAAGACCCGCAGGAACTGCTTGACCTCGGCACGTCTTCAGCGCATGCGTCCGTAAGAGAAGAAATGCAGGTACGACTGGCTCACTGGCGCAGCTCGCTGCGCTCGCGCACCACCATGTCTGATCTCGAAGCCAGGAAACTTGTTGAACGACGCAACACCATGAAAGATTTCGTCATAGGCGCATGGTGACTATGACCGACTGACGGAAATTCATCCCGAAACGGCTGACACATCACCACCTTTGACTGAAGGCACTGGTGATCCTCCCGATAGCCCAAAGACCGCCAAATAATTTGGCAACTCCCGACCAGACGCCGCTCCCGGCCGACGGGTTCGCCTCGCCAAAGCAAACACCATAATCAGCTAGTCTTTCGAATGATTAATACAGGTCTGTATCGCCATGACTGAACCGTTGCTACTCAAGGGCGCGCCGGGTTCGCCCTACACACGCAAGATGCTTGCCATCCTGCGCTATCGCCATATCCCGTATTCGTTGCTTGTCGCAGGGTCGTCACGGCTCCAGGCCATGCCGGTGCCAAAGGTGGAGTTATTGCCAACGTTCTACTTGCCAAACGCCTCTGGGGAAGTGGAGGCGGTAACCGACTCTACGCCATTGCTGCGCCGCTTTGAGCCCATGTATCCAGGCCCCCGTGTGCAACCGTCCAACCCGGTGTTGCGCTTCATCGACAGCCTGCTGGAGGACTACGGTGACGAATGGCTGACCAAGTGCATGTTTCACTATCGATGGCACTTTGCCGATGACATTGCCAAGTCGGGCAACATCTTGCCGCGCTGGCGCAACGTCACCGCCTCAGACGAGATGGCGGCTGATATGGCAGCCAAGTTCTCAACCCGGCAAATCAACCGGCTGCATTTTGTCGGGTCCAACGCGATGACCTGGGAGGTCATTGAGCAAAGCTACATGCGTTTTCTGGATGCAATGGAAGCCCATCTGAAGCTCTTTCCTTTCATGATGGGCGAGCGTCCCGGTGCGTCCGACTTCGCGGTCTACGGCCAATTTACGCAACTCGCCCATTTTGATCCGACGCCGGCTGCCATCGCCTTGCAGCGTGCCCCACGCGTTTATGCCTGGGTGGGGCTGATGGAGGATCTGTCGGGTCATGCGCCCAACGAAGAGGACTGGCTGGAGCCTGCCGCCCTGCCAGGCTCACTGCTGGCGATGCTGCGTGAAGCGGGCCGCACCTATGTGCCGCTGATGATTGCCAACGCCCGCGCGCTGATGGCAAAGGCTGACACCGTCAACACAAGCATTGAAGGCAAGGCGTGGACACAGAACGCATTTCCATATCAGGGCAAATGCCTCAAATGGTTGCGCGAGGAGTTCTCGTCGCTTGATTCAAAAGACCAGATTGCCGCCAGCGGCATTCTCGAACGCGCGGGGTGTGCGGCGCTGATCCATGAAGCACTCTAGCGGGCAAAATTGACGCTCGGAAAGCGCACGTGCCATCA
>JANPAZ010000592.1:0-3249 GCA_031430225.1 Rhodoferax sp.
TCTGGCGTGCTCAGGTCCCGATCACACCGCCATCCTTTCGGCGTATGGCGACCGTGGCTGAGCGCGGTCTTCCGCCGGGGGCGTAATCCGGCCAATTGCTGAATTTGGCGGGTTCCTTTGGATCGCTTCGGTCGGTGGGGGTTTCACCAGGATGCTGGATGCTGATGAACATGGTGGTGCCATCGGGCGTAAAGGTGCAGCCTGTGACTTCACAATTGGTCGGGCCGGTCAAAAATCTGCGGGTTTCGCCGGTGGCCGGGTTGCAGGCCAGCAACTGGTTGTTGCCAATGCGCTCAAACTCACCCTGGTACATCTGCGTGGCGTGCGCGTCTGTCTCGATCCACAACATGCCCCGCGCGTCAAACGCGATGCCGTCGGGGCATCCGTAGATGTCACCGTTGATGTTGCCACGTGCTTCTGCGCGCGTGTTGGCCGGGTCGCCAGCCAGTGCGAGATGGTTCCACGCGAAGCTCATGGCATGAAAGTCGCCGTCTTCCTTCCAGCGGATGATCTGCCCCATGCTGTTATTGGTCCGCGGGTTGGCGGCATCAACCGGTGGACCGCCTGGACCACCCCGGCTGCTGTTGTTCGTCAGGGTGCAGTAGACCCATGCACTTGTCGGGTCGATGGCCAGCCATTCCGGTCGATCCATCTTGGTGGCACCCAATCGGTCGCTGGCCTGCCGGGTCTTGATCAGCACCTCGCCCTGGTCTGCAAAACCATTGGCGGCTGTTAAAGGCCCCTGGCCGTGCACCACGGGCAGCCAGCGCCCTTTACCGTCCGCGTCAAAGCGGGCGACGTACAAGGTGCCGTGGTCCAGCAATTCCCGATTGGCCTGCGCTTTGGTGAGGCCGTTGCCAGCCGGCTTGATGGCATCGCGACTGACATATTTGTAGATGTATTCATTGCGGGCATCTTCGCCGCTGTAAACGGCAACGCGCCCGTCCTTGCACACGGCGACCCATGCCCCTTCATGGGCGGCCCGGCCGAGTGCTGTGCGTTTGACCGGCGTGCTGGTGGGGTCCATCGGGTCCAGTTCCACGATCCAGCCAAAACGGTGATATTCGTTGGGATGTTTGGAGAGGTCAAAGCGCTCGTCAAATTTTTCCCACTGATAGGCGCCCGTCGGCCTTGCGCCCCAGCGCCGTTGGTCAGGCGTGGGGTTGGGTGCACCGCCGAAATAGAAGCTCCAGTTTTCTTCGCCCGAAATGTAGGTGCCCCACGGGGTCTGACTGGCGGCACAGTTGTTCAATGTGCCCAATACGCGCTGGCCCGCTGGGTCTGCGACCGTGCGCATCAAAGGGTGTCCCGCTGCAGGACCGCCCACACTGAAAGGGGTTGCCATCGTCACTCTGCGTGCAAAGCGCGACGGACGCAGCATGTCCCACTTGCCATTGTTGAGCTTGATTTCAATGACCGACAGGCCATGCGCGTTTTGCGACTTCGCAACCTTATCGGCATTCATGTTGGCAAAGCCACCGACGTGCAGCAGGCCGTCGTCGGTGTATTCGTGATTCATGGCCAGCAGCCCATGGGTTGAGGACCCGTTGAGTGCAAAGTACTCGACAGCGTCGTGGTGCATGCCCATCTGCGCAGCCTGCTCGGCAGCACTGTTGCTTCCATCCGGTTTGAACGCGGGCATATTGCCCGCAACGCCCACTGGCTCACCCCAAGCGGCCATTGCGGTCGCGACATAGCCATCTGCCACCACGAGTTTGTCGCCCATTCCTGGGGGAATGGATTTGAAGCCAAGTGCCGGCCCGCCCACCGACGCGCACCCTGCCAGGGTTGCGCAACCGGCCAGTGACGCTGCTACGGCGGACATCGGGGAAAGGGCTGCCGCCAGCGTTATCGAGCCCCCGGTTTTGAGAAAACCACGGCGTTGCGCGTTCAGGAGGTCGCCAACGACGTCACGAATGTGCGGGTTGGCGGAACGGTTGCTGTCTTCCATCGTGCTGAAGTCTTTGGGCATGGTTATTTCCTGGAATGATGGACACGACTCTAACGTGAAATGGTGACCACGGGCTGTCGCTTTAAGGTCAAGCCGGACCTCAGAATCAGCCAAAATATTGCCATGTGCACCAACTACACGCCCACCGCCCGTGACCGCCTGATGGCCACCCGGCTCGGGGTTTTACATCTGCCCGAAACGGATTGGCCGTCTGAAACTTTTCCGGGCTATGAGGCCCCCATCGTGGTGGCGGGGCAGGCCTGGGGAGGTGGTGACAATGCGCCGCAATGCGTGCTGGCCCGTTTTGGACTGGTTCCACGATGGAGTCGCGACGCAGCCAATGCCAAAGAGATGTCTCGCGGAACCTACAACGCGCGCAGCGAAACTGCATCGGCCAAGCCAAGCTTCCGTGGGCCTTGGTCAGAACGGCGGTGGGCGCTGGCGCCGATGGATCATTTTTTTGAGCCCTGCTGGGAAGACGCCGCGCACAACGGCAATCGGGCGGTTCGCTGGCGAATTGCGGCTGCCGACGCCGCGCCTTTTGCGGTTGCGGGGTTGTGGGAGCGCTGGACCGACCGCGCCAGCGGCGAAATCGTTGCCAGCTTCACGCTGTTGACCGTGAATGCAGATGGTCACCCGTTGATGGGCCGTATGCACCGCCCTGGCGACGAAAAGCGCATGCCGGTCATCATTGCGCCGGGAGACTACGAGGGGTGGCTCCAGGCGTCGCCTGAGAGCGCCATGGGCTTCATGCGTGCCTGGCCTGCCTCTGCGCTGTCGGGCGCGCCCGCGCCTCGAGGCGTGACCAAAATTGCAAAGCCGCAAGAACCTTCTCTTTTTTGAACTTGCCCGCCGCGCTGGCGAACAACGTGTCGCCCGGTCAGTGTTTTGCCCGCAAACCCTGCACCAGCGCACCGGCCGCAATGCCCACCAGTGCCCACAGCAGACTGGCATTGCCCGCACCCAGCCCGGCAATGGCTGGGCCGGGGCAAACGCCACATAGTCCCCAGCCGACACCGAACAGGGCCGAGCCCACGGCCGTGTCGCGGTTCCACACACTGGCGTGCGCGTGAAAACTGCCGCCCAATGGGGGGCGCTTCAACAGGCGTGGCACCAGCTTGTAGGCCACCAGCACCATGACCACCGCACCGCCCATGACCAGCATCAGGCCGAAGTCCTTGAATTGCAGAAAGCTCAGCACCACTTCAGGCCGGATCATGCCGGCATAGGACAGTCCAAAGCCAAACAGGGCACCAGACACCAGCGTGGCCAGCGCGCGCAACATGGTTTGCTGTGCC
>JANPAZ010000593.1:0-2210 GCA_031430225.1 Rhodoferax sp.
TACCGCTATGCAAAGCAAGGATATGGCTGAAGCGGAAGTGCGAAAAGTTGACAAGGACGCCAAAAAGATCACGCTCAAACACGGCCCCATCAAAAATCTGGATATGCCCGGCATGACCATGGTGTTTCAGGTCAAAGACGCAGCCCTGCTCGATAAACTGGCGGCCGGTGACAAAATCATGTTTACGGCGGAACAGCAGCAAGGCGCGTATGTAGTGACTGGCGTAGAAAAGGCGGCAACAAAATGAACGACTGGCTGCCGTGCGGTTACGCACTCTCTCTGATCGGCGTGAGCATGGTGATCGCGGCGGCAGCCGGTTTTTGGGCAGGCCGCATGCGTGAACAACTTGCCTTGCTTGAAATTTTTCGGCCTTGAGAACCACGCTCTTCAGGTTAATCTATCGGGAAGATTACTTTGTGCGCTAGCGCACGGACACACATACAGCGACTGCTGATGATGACCGTTCCACTGAAACCCAAAGGAAATTCATGAACACCCATTTGCTCAAATCACTCCGTACGCTCTGCCTTGTGCCATTGGCTGCGTTAGGTGTGATGGCCTCTGTTCAAGCGCAGACCATGCAACCTATGGCTTCACCCAACATGTCCAAAGGCCACATGCAAGGCAGCATGAAGGGGTCAGACGGCATGAAGCATTCCATGATGACTGGGATGGACAGCATGAACAAGATGTCTATGTCCGGGGACATAGACAAAGACTTCGCCATGATGATGAAGATTCATCATCAGCAAGCCGTTGACATGTCTGAAATGGAGCTTGCAAACGGGAAATCACCGGCCATGAAGGCAATGGCGAAACAGATCATTGTCGCGCAGAAGAAAGAGATCGCCAAGTTCGACCAATGGCTGACCAAGCAGAAGTGATTGCGGGTGAGGCATGGCATTCCAACCAAACATGGCCTCCAACCAGGCGGCATTGCACTTGAAAGACCCCGTGTGCGGCATGACGGTGACGCCTCAATCTAAACACGCGTTTTAGCACGAACGCTGGCCGTTTTACTTTTGAAGCGCAGGCTGCAAAGCCAACTTCTCTGCCGACCCGGCAAAATATCTCGTGGCTGGTTCGGAAACTTCTGCATCAATGCTCTAACCTTCGCCCGCTGTTGCGCCTGCGACTGTTGAGTCTGCCGTTGTGGGGGCCGTTCATACCCGTCGCTTGCGCAGCCTCAGCGCATTGCCGATCACCGACGCAGAGCTGAAACTCATGGCCAAGGCAGCGATCAATGGTGAAAGCAACCAGCCTGTCCATGGAAACAACACCCCCGCGGCGACCGGAATGCCCAGTGCGTTGTACAAAAACGCAAACACCAGGTTCTGCTTCATATTGGCCACGGTGTCTACGGAGAGCGAGCGTGCTACCGCGATGCCCCGCAAGTCGCCCTTCACCAAGGTCACTTGCGCACTGTTCATGGCCACATCGGTCCCCGTACCCATGGCCACCCCCACATCGGCTTTGGCCAAAGCCGGTGCATCGTTGATGCCATCGCCCGCCATGGCAACGATGCGCCCCTCTTTTTGCAGGCGCTCGACCAATGCCAGTTTGTCTTGTGGTTTGACTTCGCCATAGACTTCCTCAATGCCCAACTTTGCCCCTACGGCTTTGGCCGTGGTCAGGCCGTCACCCGTGGCCATGATGATCCTCAGGCCTGCAGTTTTCAAGGTTGCCAGCGCCTCGGGGGTACTGGCCTTGATAGGGTCGGATACTGCCAAAAGACCGGCTAACTGGCCATCTACCGCTAGGTGCATGACGCTGGCGCCCTCGATGCGCAATGCCTCGGCCTGCGCCACCATGGATGCCACCGGCACCCCGATTTGCTCCATCAGCGTGGTGTTACCCAAAGCCAATTGTCGCCCGCCCACCTGGCCGCGCACGCCAATACCGGAGCCGGACTCAAAGTTTTCAGGCTTGTACAGCGTCATGCCTTGCGCGCGTGCGGCGCGCACTATGGTCTCTGCCAAGGGGTGTTCGCTGCCCTGGTCCAGACTGGCGGCCAAGCGCAGCACTTCGCTCGCTTCAAACCCTTGCGCGGGCACGGCGCGGTCAAACGACGGTTTGCCCTCGGTGAGCGTGCCGGTTTTGTCAATGATGAGGGTGTCGATCTTGCGGAAGTTCTCAATCGCGGCGGCATCGCGGAACAGCACTCCCTGGGTCGCGCCCCGGCCGGTGGCCACCATGATGGACATGGGTGT
>JANPAZ010000594.1:0-3465 GCA_031430225.1 Rhodoferax sp.
CTTGAATTCCATGGTCTTGTTTTCGTACGGTGACAGGTCCTTGGTAGGACGTGTGTCGACGAGTGAACCTGGCAGGAACGCGCGGATGCCGTTGACCAGAACGGTCAGGCCGCCCTTGACCTTGCCGGAAGTGGTGCCGGTCACGAATTCGCCGGATTCCAGAGATTTCTCAAGGGACATCCACGAGGCGAGACGCTTGGCGGTGTCGCGGCTGACGAGGGTGTCGCCGTAGCCGTTTTCCATGGCAACGATGGCCACGGACACGAATTCACCGACTTGAACTTCGAGTTCGCCCTTGTCACTTTTGAACTCTGACAAGGGAACATACGCTTCAGACTTGAGGCCGGCGTTGACCACGACAAAGCTGTGCTCAATGCGAACAACTTCAGCGGTGACGACTTCGCCAATGCGGGTTTCTGAACGTTTTTGTGATTCTTCAAACAGGTCTGCGAAAGATTCGGACATTTTTTTTGTAGCGGTAAAAGCTACGGGGTTAAGTTGTTGAACCTCACGACCGGGCACTTGAGAGCAGTGCAGTGTTGGCAGTGAGGACCTTGCAAAAGCGGCTCGCTTTTGCTTCTCCGTCTCCAGACGCTCAGGGGTTTCCAAACGGCTGTTTGCCTTGCCACCAGTCCAACACCAGATCAACTGATTTTTCAACCGTCAAATCCGAGTTTTCCAGCAACCGGGCATCTTCTGCTGGCCTGAGAGGTGCGACGGTTCGGGACGAGTCCCTCGCATCACGTGCTTCCAGATCAGCGCGAAGAGATGGGAGTGTAGCTGAAATTCCCTTTGAAATCAACTGTTTATAGCGCCGCTCGGCCCGTCGCTCGGCGCTGGCAGTCAGAAAAACCTTCAGCGAGGCCTGAGGAAAGATCACGGTGCCCATGTCGCGTCCATCGGCGACCAGGCCAGGCAGTTGGCGAAAGCTGTGCTGCAAGGCAATCAGGGCATCGCGTACCGGCGGCAGTGCGGAAACTTTGGATGCATTCATGCCGGCTTCTTCAGTACGGATGAGGTCGCTTACATCGTCTTCAAGCGCGTCTTCCCCACCGCTTTGACGGGCGAGAAACACGCGGCCGTCAGCGAAGCGGATGCGCAATGTCTTCACCAGATCGGCAATCGCCGGCCCGCTCGAAAGGTTGAGCCCCAGACCTGCCTGAATGGCAGCGAGCGCCGTGATGCGATACAACGAGCCGGAGTCCAGAAAGTGGTAGCCCAGTTTCTGTGCCAGCACCACGGCCAGCGTACCTTTGCCCGAGGCCGTAGGCCCGTCAACGCAAATCACGGGGATGGCTGCCGTCGGCGTTTGCGCTACTGAAAACAAGGCCTCGAAATAGTCAGGGAAGGTTTTGGCAACGCACTTGGGGTCTTCAATGCGAACCGGCAACCTTGCCGGGTTGAATGCAGCGAGTGAAAAGCACATGGCCATTCGGTGGTCGTCGTAAGTGTGAATTCTGGCAGCTTGCCATTTAGACGTGGCCCCCACGCTTGCCGCTTCGCGCGCTGCGCTGCCCCCCGAGGGGGTTAATTTACCTTGGGGCGGCCCGTCGGAAAATTGCGGCGATGCAGGCGGCGTCACGCGAATAAAGTCCGCGCCTTCTTCAACCGTCGCGCCGAACTTGCGAAGCTCAATGGCCATGGCCGCAATGCGGTCAGTTTCCTTCACGCGCCAGCTTGCTATGTTGCGCAAAGTGGTGGGGCCATCGGCGTACAAAGCCATCACGGCCAGCGTCATGGCGGCGTCTGGAATGTGGTTGCAGTCCAGGTCAATGGCTTTCAGGGGCCAACTGCCTTGACGTACCTCCAGCCAATTGGGGCCACTGGTGACGTGCGCGCCCATTTGCTGTGCCGCTTCCACAAAGCGAATGTCCCCCTGGATGGACGCAGCACCGACCCCTTCAATCCGGATGGTGTCGGGAGTTTTAGGGTCATTTGAGCTTACAGCCCTTGTCGCTATTGCACCAAGCGCTATAAAATAGCTAGCAGATGATGCGTCGGCTTCCACGTGCAAGGTGCCTGGCGACTGCAATTTGCACCCTGCGGGAATGGTGAAGCGCTGCCAGCGGTCGTCCCCGGTCGGGCGATGCACCTGCACGCCAAAGCGTGCCAGCAGATTGAGCGTGATCTCGATGTAGGGCTTGGAGATCAACTCACCCACGACTTCAATGATGACGTCTTTCTCGGCGACAAGTGGCAGCACCATCAACAGTGACGTCAGGAACTGGCTGGACACATCGCCCCGCACGCGGATCGGCGCATCCAGTGCCAGTGTGGGCTTGCCAATGTGCAGCGGCGGATAGCCGTCGTTGCCAAGGTAACTCACCGCACAACCCAGCTGGCGCAGCGCATCCACAAGGTCGCCTATGGGGCGCTCATGCATGCGCTGCACACCGTGAAGTTTGAAGTCGCCACCGATCACGGCCAGAGCGGCGGTCAGCGGGCGCATGGCGGTGCCCGCGTTGCCCATGAACAAATCAGCCTGCGGGTTTTTGATGATGCCACCCAGCCCGTCGATTTCGACCGTGGTACCACCTGTGCCCCTCTGGCGCACGCCGCAGCCCAGCTTGCGCAGGGCATCGAGCATGACGCGGGTGTCGTCCGAATCCAGCAAGTCGTGCAGCGTGGTGGTGCCCGCACACAAGGCCGACAGCAGCAGCACACGGTTGGAAATGCTCTTGGAGCCGGGCAGCATGACGGTGCCTGCAGCAGCTTGCAATGGGGGAATATCAAGAAACTCTGTGGCGAACATGGCGGTCGATCGGCGAAAGGGCAGCGCCTGGACGGCGCGAGAACTCAACGGGAGGGCTTGTTCGACGTCATGGTCCAGTTCGCACGCGTCAGGCTGGCCTGGTCGATCAGACCCTCCAGCGCTTCCCCGTTGCCACTGGTGATCATGAGCTCAAGGGCTTGCAGGTTACGCTGGAATATCTTGGACTGGGCCAGCAATTCTTCGCGGTTGGAGATCATGATGTCGCGCCACATTTTGGGGTCACTCGCCGCGATGCGGGTGAAGTCACGAAACCCCGGCCCGGCCAACGACAAGAAATCCTTGCCCTGTGGCTGGCCCGCGATGGCGTTCATCAGCGCAAAGGAAATCAGGTGAGGCAAATGGCTCACGGCGGCGAAGGCGGCATCATGGGCTTCGGGCGACATCTTGAGAACCCGGCAGCCCAGGCCGGTCCAGACATCAACCGCTTTCTGCAACTGCGCCGTCAGCGTGCGCTCGATCGGCGTGAGAATGACCTGCTTGCCGACATACAGGTCGACATCGGAATGCTCAACACCAGATACTTCCTTGCCCGTGATGGGGTGAGCCGGCACAAACGAGCCAATTTGCTCGCGCAGCGCACGTCGGCCTGCGTCAATGACGTCGCGCTTGGTGGAGCCCACATCCATGATGAGCATTTGAGGTGTGACCAGATGCTTGATAGCCTTGAAAGTGGCCTCGGTCGCCGCGACAGG
>JANPAZ010000595.1:0-1896 GCA_031430225.1 Rhodoferax sp.
ACGACTGGGCGGGAACGGAATACGACGGCTCGAGTGCCGGCTCGCCGGCATCCCACACAAACGATGCGGGGTAAGCGCGCCAGTCGATGGTTTTTGGGATGATGGCCTGGAACGCGCACACGGCGTCGGGCACACGGGCGGCACCCGTGCCGATGGCCTGGTCGTTGTCCTGAAATGTCCGTACGGCCTCAAGCATCTGTTTTCGAAACTCCACAATAGCCAGATCACTGGCTCCCAGACGCTCGTGGGTGCGGTCGGCTATAGGCCCCATCGTCACCCACATGGCAACATCCTGGTTGGGAAAACCGGTAATGCCAGTGAAGTTGCCAGCCTTCATGGCCGAGCGATCCTGCCAGAAATTATTGGCCCGGTTGCGCAAAGGCACGTACTTGTCATCAAGGTCTACACCCACTTGCTGACCCAGAAATTTCCGCCAGGCGGCAGTGTCTGGCGTCTGCGAGGGATGCCCCCACGCCACAAAATAAAAGGCAGTCGTTGTGTCATCAACCGGCACATTGATGTTCGCCACGTTGTAAAGATTATTGGGGGGGATCAGCACCGTGGCAGGGGCAACAAATACGGTGGACCGGACATAGTCATTGACGCCAGCCTGTGTGATAGGTCGACGAAGGGCGGCGTACCTGAAACCATACGCACCCCGCTCCACCTGCAACCGTGGCGCCTTGTCAGTTGACGGGCGCAACCAGGCCGTCCCGGTGGCTTTGGCGCCATCGACCCGGGCAGGCATCATGTCTGACGAATGAAGGCTGGAACTGTGGGCCGAATCAATCGCGCCCTCCAGAATCTGCGCCCAATTGCAGGGGATGATGACCTTGGCAATCGTGACTCGCACCTCAGGGGTGGGTGCCCAGCGCGGCGGCTCAAATGCAGTTTGGGTTTCAGGCGGCCCCATATAGGCCCATACCAGGCCGCCCCATTCCTGCGTCGGGTAGGCCAGATGCTTTACTTTCTGCGTCATGCCACTGGCCACCGGCTCAGACACCATCTCGAGCACGTTGCCCTGCACGTCCATTTTCCAGCCGTGATACAGGCAACGCAGGCCACAGTCTTCGTTGCGCCCCAACACCAGCGAGGCCCGCCGATGCGGACAGTACTCATCCATGACGCCCACACGCCCCAGGGTATCGCGAAACACCACCAGGTCTTCGCCAAAAATACGCGCTCTAATTGGGGTGCCATCGGGCTCGCCCACTTCCTCGACCAGGCATACCGGCATCCAGTGGCGCCGCATCAGCTGCCCCATGGGGGCCTTGCCCACGACGCGACACAGCAGGTCGTGTTCTTCGCTTGTCAACATGTGCGCGTCCTCTCGCTGCTGATGCAAATCAAATGACTTGCAAATATTTACTTAGATAGCTAAGATTATTTAAGCAGGACTGATTTGTCAAGTTTTTTCTGACGTCGGTCAATTCTGGAGACCTGCAATTGAATATATCTGCCGCCACATACACAGAGCCGCCCTTCTTTGAAGTCGAGGTCTCCCGCAAAACCGCTGTCGCCCAGGACATTTTCAGCTTCGAGCTCCGCCACCCGCTCAATCTGCCTTTGCCCGCATTCACAGCAGGTTCGCACCTCACCGTGCAGGTTCCCAACGGCAGTCGGCGTAACTATTCACTTTGCAGCGACCCCGCCGATACCAGCACTTACCAGATTGCCGTGAAACGCGACGCCTTGGGCAGTGGCGGGTCCACCAGCATGACCGACCAGGTACAGCAAGGCCAGAGACTGCTTGTGAGTACACCGCGCAATCACTTTGAGCTGCCACCCCGCGCAACCCGCTTCATCTTCATCGCAGGGGGTATCGGCATCACCCCGATCCTGTCGATGATGCGGTACCTCAAAGGCCAGGGCAATACCCAAAGCAATACCCAAGGC
>JANPAZ010000596.1:0-2412 GCA_031430225.1 Rhodoferax sp.
CTATCTGGCAGTGCGAGACGGGTTCGAAATGGTGCTGATCGAGGCCTGCCGCGCCCGCTCCACCATGCTGGCTGCGCGCCTTGATGTGGGCTCGCGCGTGCCGCTGCCGAATTCGGCGCTGGGCCGCGCTTACCTGGGCGCGGTGGATTCAGCTACCCGCACCCAACTCACCGAGTCGCTGCGTCTGGCGCGGGGCAGCGACTGGCCGGCACTGGAAAACGGCTTGCATCATGCCCTGGCCGAGCATGCCCGAACGGGATGCTGCCTGTCCACCGGCGAGTTTCACCGTGAGATCAATTCGGTCTCGGTCGCACTGGTTGGCCCGGCCGGTGATGTGATGTCTTTCAACTGCGGTGGACCGGCCTTTGTGTTCAGCGAGGAGCGGCTGCGCAACGACGTCGCTCCCGCGCTGATCCAGATGGTTCAACAGATTGCCGCCGACATTGGGGGTGCAGCCGCGCTCCCCACATTGAGCACCTAACCATGTCAACTTCAATGATCCTGACCGATGAGGAAAAGGCGATGCGAGACGGTCGCGATGGCGCGGCCATCGCCCGCGCCATGGACCTTTTAATACGCTACGGTGAAGCGCTGGGCGCAGATACTTTTGTGGAAACACGCAATGTGTGCGGCACGGTAACTGCCACAACGCCTTTCATGCGTGACTTCGCCATCAAGCAGGGCGGCGAGGCGGGCGGCCTGGACGCAGTGTTCAGTGAGTTCAATCTTGACAGCACCGAGATCGTGAGCGTCCCCAAGGTCAAGGCCTTCAGCTCCCATCTGCAACTGGGCTTTGACCCCCACCACCCGGCACAAATGGGTGTCACCGAGCAGATGGTGCAGTTTTACAACCGCAGTGAGGCCATGGCCGCCAAGATGGGCGTGCAAATGATGAACACCTGCACGCCGTACCAGGTGGGCAACGTGCCCACACGGGGCGAACACTGCGCCTGGATGGAGTCGTCAGCGGTCGTGTACTGCAACTCGGTACTGGGCGCACGCACCAATACCGAGGGCCGCGAAAGCACCAGCGCGGCCATGCTGACCTGCCGCATCCCCAATTGGGGCTACCACCTTGACAAGCCCCGCCTGGGCACACTGGGCGTGAAGCTGGACATGGAAATCAAAACAGTTGAAGACTGGGGTTTGCTCGGCTACTGGATGGGTGACTGGGTGCAAGACCGCGTGGCCGTGATTGAAGGCGTGGGTGCGGTCCCCAACCTGCCCCGACTCAAGCACTTTGGGGCGGCAGCGTCTTCGTCTGGCGGGGTGGAGCTATTCCACCTGGTAGGCGTGACACCTGAGGCGAACACGGCCGAACAGGCCTATGGCGCACGCAAACCCAAGGAGGTACGTCATTTTGGCGAACGCGAGCGGCGCGAAACCTACGAGCGCATCAACCATACCGCGCACGACACAGCAGTGGACTACGTCATGCTGGGCTGCCCCCACTACACCATAGAGCAGATCTGGGAAGCTGCGCAGCTGATTGAAGGCCGCAAGGTGCACGAAAACAGCGCGCTTTGGATCTTCACGCCACGCGCCATCAAGGCGCTGGCCGACCGCAACGGCTACACCAAGATCATTGAAGACGCCGGCGGTTTGATCATGACGGACAGCTGTTCTGCCATGAGTCGCGCCGTACCCAAAGGCACGAAGGTCGTGGCGCTGGACTCCGCCAAACAGGCGCACTATTTGCCTGCCATTCTGGGGTTGCAGGCCTGGTTTGGTACCACTGAGCAATGCATTGAGGCGGCGTGCACAGGCCGTTGGACATCATCATGAAACCTGAAACGGTGGCTCAGGACATCATCGTTATAAAAGGCAGGTGTGTCGTGCCCGGTGTGGTCGAAGCCGAAGCACTGGTCACGCGTGACCCCATCTCTGGCTGGGGCGGCGTTGATCCGCGTAACGGCACGGTGATCGAAACACGTCACGAGCTGGTGGGCCAGAGTTTTGCAGGCAAGGTGCTGGTGTTTCCCGGTGCCAAAGGCTCGTCTGGCTGGTCTGCCCAGTTTCACGTGGCGCGCGTGATGGGCACGGCACCTGCGGCATGGCTGTTCAACCAGATGACCACCAAGATTGCCCTGGGCGCGGTGGTGAGCCACGCACCAGCCATGACAGATTTTGATCAAGACCCGCTGACCGTCATCAAAACCGGCGACTGGGTTCGCGTCGATGCCACGGCGGGCATCGTCACCATAACAAGGAAGGCACAACTATGAATAACACCGAAGCCGCTGCGCCGGGCCGCCCCAAGCAAGGCACGGCCCCCTCGGGGGGCAGCGCAGTACACGAAGTGACAAGCGTGGGGGTCAAACTCAGAAGTAATTTTCCTCGCGGCTCCTACCTCTGGTCGGTACGCAATGCTCAGTGGCAGGCACTGGGCATTTCTGAGGAAGACTGCGAGAA
>JANPAZ010000597.1:0-1928 GCA_031430225.1 Rhodoferax sp.
TGACTTGCCTGCGTCCTCTTCCAGATGCGCACGCACCAGGCGCACCGAGCGCTTTTCCTCGCCCAAAAAGAACTCCACATTGCCGCCTTGCACCACGGGAATTTCAAACTGGCTGATCTGGTAGCCCTTGGGCAGGTCCGGATAGAAGTAGTTCTTGCGCGCAAAAATACTGCGCGGTGCAATGTGCGCGCCAATGGCCAGTCCAAACTGAATGGCCCGCTCCACCGCGCCCCGGTTCATCACCGGCAGCGTGCCCGGCAAGGCCAGGTCAACGGCGCAGGCTTGCGTGTTGGGCTCTGCGCCAAAGGCTGTGGAGGCCCGGCTGAAAATCTTGCTTTTTGTGGCAAGCTGGCTGTGCGTTTCAAAGCCAATGATGACTTCATAGCCGCGCACCAGCGGGCCGGTCGGACGGCCCTGTTGTTGTGCTTCGAATGGGTTCATGGTCTCGCTCATGTCAAAAGCCCTCCGGCTTGCGCACATGCCAGTCGGTGGCTTGTTGATAACGGTGCGCTGCATTCAGCAGCCGGGCTTCCTGGCAATAGTCACCAATCAATTGAAGTCCCACGGGCATGTTGTTTGCGCCCACGCCTGCGGGCAAGCTCATGCCCGGCAGGCCTGCCAACGAGGCTGGCAGCGTGAAAATATCGGCCAGGTAATTGGCAACCGGGTCGTCTGATTTTTCGCCAATCTTCCAGGCCACCGTGGGTGCGACTGGCCCGGCAATCACGTCGCATTCCTTGAAGGCATTTTGAAAGTCGTCGGCAATCATGCGGCGGATTTTCTGGGCCTGCAGGTAATAGGCGTCGTAGTAGCCGTGGGACAGCACGTAGGCGCCAATCATGATGCGGCGCTTGACCTCATCACCAAAGCCTTCGGCCCGGGTCTTCTTGTACATGTCGGCCAGGTCGGTGTATTTGTCGGCGCGGTGGCCAAACTTGACGCCGTCAAAACGGCTCAGGTTACTGGAGGCTTCGGCAGGCGCAATGATGTAGTACACGGGGATGGACAGCTCGGTGCGCGGCAATGTCACTGGCACCAGCTTTGCGCCCAGCCTCTCGTATTCGTTCAGTGCGGCATCGACTGCAGTGCGCACATCGCTGGACAGGCCTTCGCCAAAGAACTCTTTGGGCACGCCAATGCGCAGGCCGTCAATCGAGTCATTGAGCGAGCGGGTGAAGTCTTCGGCGGGAAGGTCCAGCGAGGTGGAGTCGCGGTCCAAATCCGGCCCGCACATGGCGCTGAGCAGCATCGCGCAATCCTCTGCGGTGCGCGCCATCGGCCCGGCCTGGTCAAGGCTGGAGGCAAACGCAATCATGCCGTAGCGCGATGCGCGACCATACGTGGGTTTGATGCCGGTGATGCCGCAGAACGATGCAGGCTGGCGGATTGATCCGCCAGTGTCGGTGCCTGTAGCCGCCGGTGCAAGGCGTGCGGCCACAGCCACTGCGCTGCCACCGGAGGAGCCACCGGGAATGCGGGCGACGTCCCATGGGTTTTTCACCGGAGAGGGCGCTGATTGGCCCATGGGAGGCACGGCGGAGTTCTCGTTGCTGGAGCCCATGGCGAATTCGTCGCAATTGAGTTTTCCGAGCGTAACAACGCCCTGACCCTCCAGTTTCGACACTACTGTGCTATCAAAAGGGGAGCGATAACCTTTCAGCATTCTCGAGCCAGCAGTGGAGGCGAAGTCTTTGGTGACAAAGATGTCTTTGTGCGCGATGGGCACGCCTTCCAGCAGGCCCGCCGTGCCGTTGGCCAACCGCTCGTCGGATGCCGCGGCCTGGCGAAGGGTGACGGATTCATCGATAGCCACAAAGCTGCCTAAAGATTCATGTGCTTTGGCACGCGCCAGAAAATGCGTGGCCGCTTCGTGTGCGGACACCGCGCGCGCTTTAAGCTGGGTGACCAGTTGGGCCACCGTCAGGTCA
>JANPAZ010000598.1:0-1710 GCA_031430225.1 Rhodoferax sp.
AGAATCATGCCCATGGCAGGCAGTTTGATACTGGGAAGCCCCCCGAGCAGCACACCAAATGCCAGATTGGCGCCCAGAATATAGCGAATGGGGCGCCAGGCCCATTTTCCTATTTTGTCGCCTGTTTCAGTTTCGATCACCATGGCTTTGAAGACTTCCACAGCACCCAGAATGGCCAGCACAATGCCCAGCATCATCGGGAAATAGCCCGGGCCCATACGGGCACCCGTGCCGACGTTATAGGTCCTCGCGCCGATGGCAAAGGCTGCTCCAAGAATCAAAAACAACAGCCCCGCAAAAAAGTCTTTCTGACTTTTAATCCGCATACCAGTCTCCTTAGAGTAATTTCGTCACTGCATTCTGCACGGGAATTGGGAGTTGGATAGATGTGGATTCCACCTATGTCACCAAAGCATCAGGACAATGGCGGTGTGGAACCCAACACTTCTTCCACGACCGTCTGGCCTTCAGCCACCCGCACGGCACCCGCCAGCCGCAAGGGACGCATGCCGTCGGCAATGGCCTGCCGCTTGAGTGACTCAATATTGGGTTCGGCGCTGACTTTGCCTTTGAAAGCCTCGCTGACCACCAGCAACTCATAAAGCCCCATGCGCCCCATGAACCCCGTCATGCGGCAATCCACGCACCCCACCGGCTTGAAGGGCTTGTAGCCACCGCTTATCTGCCAGGGCTTGACGACCTCGGCCAGCGCCTCGCGCGTGGCGGCTTCATCGGGCAGCTTGCATTGCTTGCAGAGGGTGCGCACCAGGCGCTGGGCCAAAACGCCCAGCAGCGTTGCGTTGATCAGGTAAGAGGGAATACCCAGCTCCATCAACCGCGTGACAGCCGAAGGCGCGTCATTGGTGTGCAGGGTAGAGTACACCAGATGCCCTGTGTGTGCCGCCTGCACGGCCATCTCTGCCGTTTGCTGGTCGCGGATTTCACCCACCATGATGATGTCCGGGTCTTGCCGCATCAGCGCGCGCAGACCTTCAGGAAAACCGAAATCCAGCTGGGTTTGCACCTGCGTCTGGTTGAAAGACGGTTCGATCATCTCGATCGGGTCTTCCACCGTGCTCACGTTAACCTCTTCAGTGGCGACACGCTTCAAGGTGGAGTACAGCGTGGTGGTCTTTCCAGATCCGGTCGGCCCCGTCACCAGAATAATGCCGTGAGGTCTTTTGACCAACGACTCCCACCGCGACGCATCGTGCGCAGAAAAACCCAGCGCGTCCAGATCCTTGACCGCGTTGTCGGGGTCAAAAATGCGCATCACCATTTTCTCGCCAAACGCGGTGGGCAAGGTGGAGATGCGCATCTCGATCTCGTCGCCACGCGGGTTGCGGGTTTTGATGCGTCCATCCTGCGGACGACGCTTTTCGACGATGTCCATGCGGCCCAGCAGCTTGATGCGTGCCGTCATGGCATTGAGCACGCCCATGGGCATCTGGTACACCGGGTGCAGCACGCCGTCAATGCGGAAGCGGATGACACCCTGCTCGCGGCGCGGCTCCAGGTGGATGTCGCTGGCGCGCTGGTCAAACGCGTACTGCCACAGCCAGTCCACCACCTGCACCACGCCCTGGTCGTTGGCGTCCAGCTGCTTGCTGCTCTTGCCCAGCTCAACCAGTTGCTCGAAACTGGCACCGACGTTGCCGCCAGCCTTCTGCGCCGCCCGCACCGATTTGGCGAGTGCAAAAAACTCGGCGG
>JANPAZ010000599.1:0-3433 GCA_031430225.1 Rhodoferax sp.
TGCGCTGTTGCCCGTCAGCTTTGCCCAAACTCCGTCGTCCATCAGTAACGTTGATTCTGCTGCAGCCACTGTGCTGGATGTGGACACTCGCGAAGCCATAGAGAGAGTCGAGGTCGCCGTGAAAGATGCTTTTGGCAAAGATTCCAAAGGTGCTTTACTCGTGACCACATTTCGTCCGCAAGGAACCGGCCCATTCCCTTTGGTGATCATCAATCATGGGCGTTCTACGGACACACGCACCACCTACGGCCGCCAACGTTTCGAAGGCGCTGCACGCTACTTCGTGCGCAAAGGTTTTGCCGTGGCCGTGCCTCTGCGCTTTGGCTATGGCGAGCTGGCCGAATTGGGTGATCCTGAGGACAACCAAGTCCAAGACATCCATGCTTTGGGTTTACACCGAAAACGACAAATACTTCAGTGCCAAAAACAGTCGCCTCTGGCATGAATCATTTGTAAAAAACGGGGGCCAAGCTGAACTGGTCATGATGCCCGCCTTCGGTGATGATGGTCATGGTTTGTTCATGCGCGGGCTTGATCTTTGGCAACCCGTTGTCGACGAATTCCTGACCAAACATGGCTTCGCGATGCCTGGCCGAATGACAGCACCGGCAGCCACAGGATTTGCCAAAATCGACGATGCGCAGGCCGTACCTATTCGACCCCAAGCCCGCAGCAACGAATACCCCAAGTTTTTGACTCATCAAGGCTCGCGTGCCTTGGCGATCGGCGCAGATGGACGCTTTGGCTGGGCAACCGGAGACGATGCGATGTCACGTGCGCTTGCGTTCTGCCAGCGGCGCATGACGCAGCCTTGCCGGCTTTATGCCGTCAACAACGATGTGGTTTGGACGCCTTGAGTCCAGCGACCGGCCGAGTCGTTAATCCGGCAAATCGACACCTGCAGCCAACGGCGCTTTATCGGAACGGGCCTGCGCCACCTTCACCGCAGCCCCGCGCACCTCCAGACGGATTTCATCAAGCACCACGCCTCTGGCATCCGTCAGCCGCACGACATGGCGACCGGGCCAGGGCAGCCATTGCGTGTGGCGGCCCTGCCCGAAGGGCTTGCCATCCATGAGCCAGCGCGCACTGGGTCCGTCGGCGGCGAAACTCACGCGCTGGCGGTTGGGCGGTATGTCGGGGTCCAGCGCGATGATGGTGCCTGATGCCGGCGCGGTGATGCGTGGGTGGAGTTTTGCGTCATTCTGAGAGGAAAATGACCGATTGGCCCTCGTATCGATTGCGGGTTTTGCTACTGAATCCGTAGCAATATTCGTCTGCGCAGTTCCCGCGATGAACCATTCAAGGCGTGCGGCCTCCGTGGCGGGCGAGTTGCCTGCGCCTGGCTCGAAGGCCACGCGCGTCTGCACAAGGCCCTGCGGCGGGACCGGTGCGCGGCTGGCCTGCGTCCTGTGCAGGAAGTTCATCACCGCCGCCCACACCGGTGCCGCGCCCGTGGTGCCGCTCACATCCCGCATCGGCGCACCACTGGCGTTGCCGACCCACACGCCCACGGTGTAGCGCTGCGAGAAGCCCACTGCCCAGTTGTCCCGCATGTCCTTGCTGGTGCCGGTCTTGACGGCACTCCAGAAGCGCGTGGCCAGCACGCTGTCGGTGCCAAAGGTACGAGCACGCGCCAGCGGGTCGGCCAGGATGTCGGTCACGATAAAGGCGGCTGCCGGGTCAATCACGGCGGGCGCTTGCGGCGGGGAAGGCCGTTTGCTTTTACCTGCATCAAACGACGCCGCGCTGTACCGGCCGCCATTGGCCAACGTGCGGTAGGCGTTGGACAGAGACAGCAGTGACACCTCGGCGCTGCCGAGCGCCAGGCTATAGCCGTAGTAGTCGCCGCTTTCCTTCAGCGGCAGGCCGACGGCCTTAAGCTGACGATGAAAGGCGTCGGGAGACACCATCACCAATGTGCGCACAGCCGGCACGTTGAGCGAGGCACCCAGCGCTGTGCGTACGGACACCCAGCCCTTGAAGTGATGGTCGTAGTTCTGCGGTATGTACAGGCCGGCGGCGGTCTGGATGTGTGTGCCTGCGTCGTCCAACAGCGAAGCTGCGGTGAGTCGCTGCTCGGCAATCGCCTGGGCATACAGGAAAGGTTTGAGTGTGGAACCCGGCTGGCGCAGGGCCATCACACCATCCACATCGCCAGCGCGGCTCAGATCGCCGGACGAGCCGACCCAGGCCAGCACTTCACCAGTGGCGTTGTCCAGCACCACCATCGCACCGTCTTCCACGTGACGACCGCGCAGTTCGCGCAGGTGTTGTTGCAGTGTCTGCACGGCAAAGCGTTGCAGGGGTGCGCGCAGGGTGGACCTGACTTCCTTCGGCACCGGACCTGCTGTGGCCAGCAGCCTGCGGGCCAGATGCGGTGCGATGCCTTCGCTGGCGTCAAACGCCTTGCGCCGCAGGGCAGCAGTGGCGATCAGGTCAAGCGCGTCGCAGTCTGCGCGCCCTTCGCTGGCTGTTGCTGGTGCAGCACTGCGCTGCATCAGCCCCAGCACCTCACACGCGCGGCGCGCCACCACCGGCGCGCGGGCATTGGGTGCGCGCACCAGGGCGGCGGTGATGGCGGCCTCGCGTTCGTCCAGCCCGTGCGCTGCCTTGCCAAACAGCGTGCGGCTCAGCGCGTCGATGCCCACCAGCTCGCCGCGCAGGGGCACCAGGTTCAGGTAGCCCTCCAGAATCTGGTCTTTGCGCCAGCTGCGCTCCAGCATTTGGGCTGACACGGTCTGGCCAATTTTCTGCACCACGCTGCGCCCATTGGCGGCACGCCGCAAGTCGTCGTCCATCAGGCCCGCCAGTTGCATGGTGAGGGTGGACGCGCCGCGCGTCTTGTTGTTCCACAGGTTGCCCCAGGCCGCGGCGGATGCGGCGCGCCAGTCCACTCCGCTGTGTTCGTAAAAGCGCTTGTCTTCACTGAGTACCAGCGCCGTGCGCAGGGCAGGGGACACATCGACCAGCGCCAGCCACTGGCCGCGCCGCACTGTGGCGTCGGTGCGTATGCGCTGCAGGACCTCGCCGTGGCGATCGAGGATGAGGGTGTCTGAAGGCCTGTGGTCGGCTTTTATCTCGTCAAATGTGGCAATAGCCCACGCAGAATGGGCGTAGGTAGCTATAAAAAATGTAGTAATCACCAGCAATGCGCAGCAACGGCGGGCTGGCCAGAGATGACGCGGGGCGAGTTTCACCTCAAAGCCTCCACCTTCACCCGCGCATTCGGCGCTTCCCCAAACATCTCCGGCGCATACATCGCCTCAACCCGTGACGGCGGCATTGAGAACTCGCCCACGTTGTTCAGGCGTACGGTGTATTCCATCCGCACGACGCCCTTGGGGAGGTATTCGTAGTAGCTGCGGAACGACTCAAAGCTGCGCTCTTCAAAGGCCGCCCAACCGGCACCTGTGCGCTTCTCGCCCTGCGT
>JANPAZ010000600.1:0-4410 GCA_031430225.1 Rhodoferax sp.
GTGGGCCTAACGAACTCACATTTCTGGAGTCTCGAAGCTGGTTCGATCCAGCGTCCCTGCGTCGCGTTCGTTTTGAGCGTATCTTTCGCGTCAACGGGAAGATTAGCGATTGGGCCATCTTTGAGGAGGTGTCTTTCAAACCCGGCCCGGGCTGATTCGTGGAATTGTTGTGCGTCAATGTCGAACCGCCAGAGAGTAGCGAACTTGGCTTCCCTGCTTAAATGACTCAATTGCCCACGTATTTATTAGATAGTTTGCTATCAAATAAGTAGTATTCGAAGTTCTTGTGAGACACCTCAAAAAAATCACTTCAAAGCAGCTGCACTGCGGCACTGCGCGGTTTCAGACCCGCCGCAATCTCAAACCCCAACACCGCACGCTGCCTTGAATCCTTCTGGCCAAAGGTGGTCTCGCCCGACAAGATCAGCCGCAGGTAGCCGGGACTGTGGGTCTGCAAAAACGCAAACGACGTAGCCGCCATTTCAAAAGCACCGGCGCACACCGCTGCCAACGTCAATGCCGCATGTGACCCAGGTGCATGAGGCGCTTCACTCACTGCGAGCATGCCAAATTCCAGGGCTTTTTCATAGTCTTTGAGCTGAAAGTGCGCAAGGCAGCGGCAGGTCGTGAAGGCGTATCGACTGGGGTCACGCGGACTCAATCGGATGGCTTGCGCCTGCAGGGCCAAAGCCTCCCCGGGCCGATCGGCCCATACCTCCACATACGCCAGGTTACTGTAAGCCAGCGCATCATTAGGGTTCAATTCCAGTCCCCGGCGGGCCATGTTCCGGCCGTCGTCATAAAACCCGCCAAAAGCCAACAGCAAGCCCATCCAGCTGTAGGCCGGGCTGGCGGCAGGATCGAGATCAATTGCCTGCCCGGCAGCAGCCACCCCTTCTTTCCAGTAGGTGCTCAGATTCGCTTCGTCAAACTGCGGCGTGGCCACGAAGCGGGCCATCAGTTCGGCCACGACGGTCAAGGCCAGCACGTTGTGGGGGTCCATTGCCAAAGCCTGGCGCGCCTCTGCCAAAGCTTGCTGCCACAGCGGGTGGTCATTGCAGCGAAGTGCGTCCAGGCTATTGGCATTGGCCCGCATCGCCAGGTCATGTGCGCTCAGGTTGCCCGGGCGAATGCGTCGCGCCTTGGTTTGTTCGGCGGCGTGAATTTGCGGCGCCACCGCGCCCACAATGCTTTGGGTGACCTCTTCTTGCAGGTCAAACAGGTCTTCTATCACGCGGTCGTACTTTTCGGCCCAGAGATGGTTGCCACTGAGCGCGTCAATCAACTGGACGGTGACGCGAACCCGGTTGCCGGCGCGGCGTACGCTGCCTTCGACAACATAGCGCACGCCCAGCTCGCGCGCCACGGTACGCACGTCCACCGCGCGGCCCTTGTAGCTGAAGGCAGAATTGCGGGCAATCACAAACAATTCCTGAAAACGAGACAGCTCCGTGGTGATGTCTTCACAAATGCCATCGGCAAAGTAGTCCTGCTGCGCGTCGCTGCTCAAATTCAGAAAAGGCAGAATGGCAATGGAAGGTTTCCCGGGAAGGGACAAGTCTGCATCCGCGTCCACATGCGCGACCGGCTTTGAATCGCCAACAGGTTGTGCTGAAAGAAGGTGACCCTGTGTGGGTGTGTCGTTGATAGCCAAGGCAAACTGGTAGCCCCGTCGGGGTACGTTCTTGATGACGTGGGCTCCCAGCAATTTACGCAGGGCCGACATCTGAACCGTCAAATTGTTTTCGGAGACCACCAGACCAGGCCAAACTTGGTCCAGAAGCTCACGGCCGGAAACCACCCGATCCCGGTGGTCAAGCAAGCAGGTCAGCAGGTCGAATGCGCGTGAGCCAAGCTCTTGGGGCGCGCCGTCTTTGAGCAAAAGGCGCGATGCAGGCTTGACTTCAAAATTCTCAAAGTGGTAACTGCCAGCCACGACCCGTCCAAGTTCACAACAATCAGAAGGATGTCATTGTGCCTTGTAAGGATTTGTTACGTGAACGTTTTACAAGTCAGCGGCTGGAAAATTGTTCGAAAGATACGAAATTGCGTAAGTGACTCGGCAACAACTCACGCAAACCAGGTGATCTTGCCGGTGCCGATGTCATGCATGGCAGCCACCACTTTCACTTTGCCCAAGCCCACCAGGTTATTGATCACCTGGCTTTGCGCCAAGATCTTCGCAACGGCATCTTTGGCGTTTTGATCAGCCAGCTTTTGCACCAACTCCTTGTCTTTGGAACTTGGCACGCCTTTGTAGTTGAGCTTCTTTAAAGATGGACGAATGTTCTCCAGCATGGCGGTCAGGTTGCCCAGCTTGGCGTTGTCGGCAGCGCCTTTGATGGCACCGCACTCGGTGTGCCCCAGGACGACCACCAGTTTGGCGCCAGCCAGTTGTGTGGCGAACTCGAGGCTTCCCAAAATATCGGTGTTGACAAAATTGCCGGCAATGCGGGCTGCAAAAATGTCACCCAAACGCTGGTCAAACACCATCTCCGGCGGCACACGGCTGTCGATGCAACCCACCACCACTGCAAACGGTGACTGTTGCTTTGCAGTGTCTTTGAGCTGCTTGAGCAGGTCGCAATTGCGTGTCTTGCCTTGGGTAAAACGGTCGTTGCCATCCTTAAGAAGTTGAAGCGCGGCATCGGGCGTTGTTGCCCCCTGCGTTGTAGACGTAAACACGTCACAGCTTTGTTCGGCTTGAGAGCGCATGGCCAAACCGGTGGCGGACACAGCGGTCAGGGATTGAATTGCAAGGCGTCTGGACAACATGAGTAACCCTTCTTTAGTCTTTTGATATGTGTGCTCTTCGGGCTTCAAGCCCCGCACTTATTGGCTTTTTGGGCTCGCGTGATGTATTTGATGTCATCGCGGATTTCCTGCAACTGGTTGTTGGCATTGCCGTGGTCCGCCGAACCCCAGAACGGCCAGCCCGTCAACAAAAAGCCCACCGCCGCCTTGACGTTGGCATCGGTGTCTTTTTTCTTCACCCCGTCGTTGATGACCTTTTCCGCTTTTTTCAGCGAATCCAGTTCCTTGCCCAGTTCACCACAGGACTGATTCTTGAAGTAGTCGTAATCCACCGCTAACGCTGGCGTGGCATTCAACACGACTAGTGCCGCGCTGGCGACGAATGCAGATAGTATGTTTTTCATTTGATTCTCCTGGGAGGTTGGAATCGTTGCTTACGCGGTGCCCAACGGGGTCAACCGATTTGAGGGTTTAATTCTCAGCCCACCAATGGGTTCTGGGTTGGGCTTTAGGAAGTTTTAGGAAGTTTTAGCGGATGAAGACTTTTGACATCAACGTCTGGCCCTGACCGCTGGCCCGTCTCAGGGATCCTGAACATGAGAAAATGACGGCATGAGCACGCAAAGCATTGACGAATATTGCAGCACACTGGGCGCGCAGGCCAAGGCGGCATCTGCCTTGATGGCCAAGGCATCGACGGCCACCAAGAACATGGCCTTGCGCAGGCTGGCCGAATTGCTGCGCGCCAACGTCGAGCCATTGCAGGCTGAGAATGCCAAGGACATTACCCGTGCGACGCAAGCCGGCTTGTCGGCCCCCATGGTCGACCGTCTCAAACTCACACCCAAAGTGATAGAAACGTGCGCTCAGGGCTGCGAGCAACTGGCCGCCATGCCGGATGTGATTGGCGAGATCATCGGCATGAAACAGCAGCCCAGTGGCATTCGCGTGGGGCAGATGCGCGTACCGATTGGTGTTTTTGGCATGATTTTCGAAAGTCGTCCCAATGTAACGATCGAGGCCGCCGGCCTGTCCATAAAAAGTGGCAATGCCTGCATTCTGCGCGGCGGCTCGGAGGCCATTGAGTCCAACAAGGCTCTGGCGCTGTTGGTACAACTGGCGCTGCAGGCCAGCGGCCTGCCCAGTGATGCGGTGCAACTGGTGCAGACCACCGACCGCGAAGTGGTAGGCCAACTCATTGCCATGCCGCAGTTTGTGGATGTGATCATTCCGCGGGGCGGCAAGGGGCTAATCGAACGCATCAGCCGGGACGCCAAAGTGCCGGTCATCAAACACCTGGATGGAAATTGCCATGTCTATGTCGATGACCCTTGTGACATCGACATGGCCGTGGCGGTAGCCGACAACGCCAAGACCCACAAATACAGCCCATGCAACGCCAGTGAAGGCTTGCTGGTAGCGCGTGGCGTCGCGGCAGAGTTTTTGCCCCGGATCGCCGCTGTCTACGCGGCCAAGAGCGTTGAAATGCGTTGCGATCCCGAGGCATTGGATATCCTGCGCGGCCTGGTCGGCGGTGGTGAACTTGTTCGGGGCGAACTGGTCGGCATGGTCGATGGCCTGCCGGTCGAGCTCCCCTCGCAGCCCGCAGCGCTGGAGCCACCGCAACGGCGCATTTCGGCCAATTTGCGCGAGGCG
>JANPAZ010000601.1:0-4364 GCA_031430225.1 Rhodoferax sp.
ACCATGATTCCACGCACGATTTTCAGCCCCGACCACGAAGTCTTTCGCGATACTGTCAAGCGCTTTATCGAGGAGCACGTGACCCCTTTCCACGCTGAATGGGAGAAGCTCGGGCAGGTGCCGCGCTCGCTCTGGACCAAGGCGGGCGAACTGGGCTTGCTGTGTGTCAATGTGCCAGAAGAGTACGGCGGACTGGGTGGCGACTTTCTGCACAGCGCCATCCTGATTGAGGAGATGGCGCGCGCCGGAGCTACGGGCCCAACTTTCTACCTGCATTCAGACATCGTCGCGCCCTACATCCTGGATTTCGGCACAGAGGCGCAAAAGCGCAAGTGGTTGCCCAAGATGGCCACCGGCGAGGTGGTGGTGGCGCTTGGCATGAGTGAGCCCTCGGGCGGCAGCGACGTGCAGAACATCCGCACCCAAGCTATCCGCGACGGCGACGACTACGTGATCAATGGTCAAAAGGTGTTCATTACCAACGGCCACAGCGCCGATCTGCTGTTGCTGGCCTGCAAGACTGACCCCAAGCAGCGTGCAAAGGGCGTCAGCTTGATTCTGGTGGAGACTGACCGTGCGGGCTTCACCCGCGGGCGCAAGCTGGAGAAAATTGGCTGCAAGGCCCAGGACACCTCGGAATTGTTTTTCGCTGACCTGCGGGTGCCGGTGTCCAACCTGCTCGGAAGCGAAGGCGGCGGCTTTGCGGTTCTGATGACGCAACTGGCGCAGGAGCGGCTGATCCAGGCGATCCGCGGCGTCGCTGCCGCCGAGGCGGCGCTGGAATGGACCCGCACCTACGCCGCCGACCGGAAAATGTTCGGCCAGACGCTTGCCGATTTCCAGAACACCCGCTTCACGCTGGCCGGCCTGCATGCTGAGGTGCTAACGCAGCGAGTGTTCGTGGATCGCTGCATGGCGCTGCACCTTCTCGGCCAATTGGATCCGGTCGACGCCGCTTCCTGCAAGCTGGTAACCACTGACCTGCAGTTCAAGGTCATGGATCAATGCCTGCAGTTCTTTGGCGGCTGGGGTTATATGTGGGAATACCCGATTGCGCGCGCCTTCGCCGACGCCCGCATGTGCCGTATAGGCGGCGGAACAGCCGAGGTGATGAAACAGATCATCGCCAACTCGCTGCTGCCCAAGGTTCGCAAGGACGCATGAACGCCTGCCGATTTAAACAAAAAGCAAATACTCCTTCCCTCCCTTTTTACCAACCACAACTCGTCCATAGGAGACCTCCCATGATTTCGTTGCGCCGCACCCTGATGCAAGCTGCCGCCCTGGCACCATTCACAATCGCACTCACCTCCGCTGTCCAAGCCCAGGACAACTGGCCAAGCTCGACCATCAAGGTCATCGTGCCGTTCACTGCGGGTGGTGCATCCGACGTGCTGACGCGGCACCTGTCCGAAAAGCTGCAAGGCAAGCTGGGTGGCAATTGGTTGGTGGACAACAAGACGGGTGCGGGTGGCAACATTGGCATGGAAGCGGTGAAAAACGCACCGCCCGACGGTAACACCATCGCTTCAGCCACGATTGGCACTTTGTCGATCAACCAGTTCCTGTTTTCCAAGCTGCCTTACGACCCGGTGTCTGACTATGTGTACATCTCCAAGGTCTGGGAAAACTGCAACGTATTCGTCGTCGCGCCCAGCAACCCCGCAAAATCGGTGAAGGAATTTCTGGAGTGGGCGAAGAAGAAGCCCAAGGGGGTGAGCTTCGGCTCGGCCGGCATTGGCACCACACCGCATCTGGCGGGGGAACTGTTTCGCACCGTCTCCGGCATCGATGCGGTCCATATCCCGTTCCGCGGTGCGGCCCAATCCATGCCCGCCCTGATGTCAGGTGACACCGACTTTGCCATCGACAACATCGCCAGCTACACGCCCCTGATCAAGACCGGCAAGGTCAAGGCCCTGGCCGTGACGTGCCCCGAGCGCTGGCCCACCATGCCAGAGGTCCCTACCATGGCCGAAGCCGGTGTTAAAGACTTCATTGTTACGTCCTGGGGTGCCTTCGTCATGCCCAAGGGAACGCCGGCAGCCATTGCCAACAAGTTGTCGGCCGCCATCGCGGAGATCGCCATAGATCCAGCCGTGAAAGAACGATACCTGCAGATCGGTGCCATCCTGAAGGCCACCACCCCCAAGGAGACCGAAGTCTTTGCCGAGCAGGAGCGTGTGAAGTGGAAGGAAGTGGTGCGCTTGTCGGGTGCCAAGCTGGACTGACGGCCATGGCATCCGCAGCTAGCAACAGCACTACTGCAGCAGCCATCGGCCCGCAGGGTGCGCTTGCGCGGCCGACGGGCCAACGCCGCATCGCCGTGATCGGTGCCGGGGCGGCCGGCCTTTGCGCGGCCCGGCATCTACTTGCGCGCGGCGTGGAAGTGGTGGTCTATGAACTCGGAAGCTGCATCGGCGGGCTCTGGGTCTTTAACAACGACAACGGCATCGCACCGGCCTACCAGTCGCTGCACCTGAACTCCGAAGCCAAAGTAACAGCCTACAGAGACTTCCCTTTCCCCGAGGACGGGCCGCTGTATCCGGATCACCGGCAAGTGCATCGCTACCTCGAGTCTTATGCCGATACATTCGACATCAAGCGCCACATCAACTTCAACGCCCGGGTGATTGACGTGGCGCCGCTGGGCGATCGCTGGCGGGTCAAGCTCGAAGATGACGGTGGCGGCGACTTTGACGCGGTGGTAATCGGCAGCGGACACCAGAGCACGCCTTCGCACCCGGCCTGGCGCGATGACTTCGGCGGTGAGTACCTGCACTCGCACAGCTACCGCATCCCCGAGCCCTTTCGCGGCAAGCGGGTGCTGGTGGTTGGAATGGGCAACAGTGCCGTAGACATCGCGTCCGACATCTGCGTGGTGACCGAGTCCACCACCATCTCGGCTCGATCGCCTGTGCTGGTGATGCCGCGCATGCTGTTCGGCGTTCCCACCTCACGGGTGCTCGCCAAGCTGGAGAGAAAATGGATGCCTTGGCCGGTACGGCGCACGATCCGTGAAATGCTGACGCGCGTCGTACACGGCCGGATGGAGCAATGGGGATTCACCACGCCCAAGAGCCGCACGCACCCGACCAGTCATCCCAGCCTGATGGCACATTTCGTCTGGGACCGGATCAAGGCCAAACCAGGGATTAAGTCGATTCACGGCAGCGAGGTACGTTTTGTGGATGGCAGCATGCAGACTTTCGACACCATCATTGCCGGCACAGGCTACACCGTTGATCTGCCCTTCCTGGCACCCGAGCTGCGCCCGCTGGATGGCCACAGGCTAGAGCTCTTCCTGCGGGTGGTGCATCCGCGCCTGCGCGGCCTTTACTTCACCGGTCTTTTCAACGTGGCGGGTGGGGGCAACATCCGCATGATGGACGACCAGTCGGAGTGGATCGCCGAGCTGGTGTGCCAGGAAATGACCCTGCCCGGCGACACCGAGATGCGGCAGGTGATGGAAGAAGAGCATGCCTTCCTGCACCGCCACTACCCGGGCAGCCCACGCTATGCGCTGGAGCTCGACCCAACTTTCTACCGCCGTCAGTTGGCGCGCGAGCGCAGGCTTGGACGCACTCGGTCTAGCGTCAGTCAAAGTTTGAACAACACGAAGCAAGGAGTCAGGCATGTCGCTGCGTGACAAGGCCAGTGTCTCAGGTATCGGTGAGACTGTGTACATGCGCGGCTCAAGCAAAACGGCCTTCGAGTTACAGCTAGAGGCATCCCTGAAGGCCGTGGCGGACGCAGGGATTACGCCGAAGGACATCGATGGCGTGATTCCCATTGGCATCGTGAGCGGGACGGCCGACGATTTCATTGATAACTTCGGCATACCCGACTTGCGGTTTTCCGCGCTGATTCCGCATGGCGGCGCAAGTCCGGTAATGGCTCTGCAATGCGCGGCCGCTGCGGTCGCAGTTGGCGCATGCAACCACGTGCTGATCACCTTTGGCCGCAATGTGACCGCAGCCGCGATCACCAAGGCGGGTGCTCGCATCCACACCATGCCACAGTTCCACTTCGTCACCGAGTTCGAATACCCGCTTGGCGCTATCGCACCGGCCCAGTTATACGCACCGATGGCGCGGCGCCACATGGAGTTGTACGGCACCACGCAGGCGCATTTTGGTGAAGTGGCCGTGAGCCACAGGATGCATGCGCTGCTGAACGATAACGCGGTGATGAAAAAACTGATCACACTGGAAGACCACCTCAACTCGCGCATGATTTCCGACCCGTTTCGTCTGCTCGACTGCAGCCTGGAGAGTGATGGCGGCGCGGCCATCATCGTCAGCGCCTCAGATCGCGCGGCCGACATGCGCCATCGTCGCGTGTTCATCTCGGGCGTTGCCGAG
>JANPAZ010000602.1:0-1616 GCA_031430225.1 Rhodoferax sp.
GCCGCACGCGACCCGTGAGCCGCTGCAGTTTGGTGCTGAGATTTATGGCCATTCCGGTCTCGAGGCAGACCTTGAAACCCTTCTTCTGGCGCTGGACTGCCTGAAGACTTCAAGCGTGAAGACGCCCATGGTGGACATGGCAGACGCGCGAATCGTCAACTCTTTGCTGGCAGGCGTATCCCTGCAGCGCGACCAGCTGGCGCAGGTACACGCGGCCCTGGCCGCTAAAGACGCCAGCGA
Organism: Rhodoferax sp.; assembly: GCA_031430225.1. Lineage (GTDB taxonomy): Bacteria > Pseudomonadota > Gammaproteobacteria > Burkholderiales > Burkholderiaceae_C > JANYCG01. Next base: position 241 of record JANPAZ010000602.1, read on the forward strand.
ATTGGCAACGTTGACACGCAGTTTTCCGGATTCTGCGCGTCAGGGGCTACTGGCACTGGTTCAGCTCTACGGCGACGAAAAAATCCTTGATGAAGCTCAAAAAGTTCTCCCTCCCACGCCTTTATTGCATGAGGCGCTATCAAATTTGAAGTGGCTTGCCGGGCAGCTCAACGGAACCCGCGTTACGTTTGATCTGGCGGACCTCCGGGGCTACGCGTATTACAGCGGTGCCCGCTTTGCCATTTACGCAAGCAGCGCAAGCGATGCGCTGGTGCGTGGCGGGCGGTATGACGAGGTCGGTGCCGTGTTTGGACGTAACCGCCCAGCAGTGGGGTTCAGTCTTGACGTCAAAGCGCTCGTTGGCGCCGTCACCCCTCGGACTTTGCGGGCCGCGATCAGAGCCCCGTGGGGCGAAGCGGGCGACTTGCGTGGCGTTATTGTGTCGCTGCGGGCGCAGGGCGAAACCGTGGTCTGCGTACTGCCAGGTCATGAAAGCGAAGTTGATGAGTTCCAGTGCGACCGCGAACTGACACAGGTAGGCGGGCAGTGGATCGTGAAAGCCATTTAAATTGTCTTGAAAAGTCTGAAATGAATGTAACCAAAGGTCGAAATGTAGTCGTAGTTGGTACCCAGTGGGGCGACGAAGGCAAGGGAAAACTGGTGGACTGGCTCACCGAAAGCGCCCAGGGCGTGGTGCGCTTTCAAGGTGGCCACAATGCGGGGCACACACTGGTGATCAATGGCGTCAAGACGGCTTTGCACCTGATTCCCAGCGGGATCATGCGCCCGGGCGTGAAGTGCTATATCGGCAACGGTGTGGTCGTGTCTGCGGCCAAGCTGTTCGAGGAAATTGCTGGCCTGGAAAAAGTCGGCGTTGAAGTGCGCTCGCGCCTTCGCATCAGTGAAGCCTGCCCTTTGATCCTGCCTTTCCATGCCGCACTTGACGTCGCACGTGAGGCCGCGCGAGAAAAAGGTGGCAGCGCCAAAATTGGCACCACCGGGCGTGGCATCGGTCCGGCGTATGAAGACAAAATTGCCCGGCGCGCGCTGCGGGTGCAGGACTTGAAGCACCCCGAGCGCTTTGCCGCCAAATTGCGCGATCTGCTGGATTTGCACAACCACGTGCTGACCACCTTCCTGGGTTCTTCCACGTTCGACTTCGGCCCCACGCTGGCGCCCTACATGGCCAATGGCAAAGTTGTGTTTGAGGCGGTTTTTGACGAAGCCATGCAACACGCCGCGTTGCTGAAGCCGATGATGGCCGACGTGTCACGCGAGCTCAATGAAGCCCACCTGAAAGGTGCCAACCTGCTGTTTGAAGGTGCACAGGGCACGTTGCTCGATGTGGACCACGGCACCTACCCTTACGTCACATC
>JANPAZ010000603.1:0-15517 GCA_031430225.1 Rhodoferax sp.
AGAAAAAGGGGTCAGACCCCAATCTTCGGAGTTGGCTCCTGGCGGAGCTGACTCCCGAAATCGGGATCTGACCCCAATTTCTCGCCACAAACTCAGCAATCGCCAATACGAGCAACTGTTGCGCCAGAACTTCGTCAACATCCGCCGCGTGCGCGAATGGCGCGACATTCATTCGCAACTGCATACCGTAGTGGCAGAGCACAAGTGGCGGCTCAACACGGCACCGGCCAATTACGAAGCGCTTCACTTGTCGATGCTGTCGGGCCTGCTGGGCAATATCGGTTTCAAACTGGATGATGAAGAGGTCTACCTTGGCGCGCGGGGAATCAAGTTCTACCGGCACCCGGGCGCTCACCTGGCCAAAAAGCCTGGACGCTGGATCGTCGTCGCCGAGCTGGTAGAGACAACGCGCCTGTTTGGCCGGGGTATTGCAGCCATCGAGCCGCAGTGGCTCGAGCAAGTGGGTGGGCATCTGCTGAAAAAGCAGTTGCTCGATCCGCACTGGGAAAAGAAGGCAGCCGAAGTGACCGCGCTGGAGCGGGCCACGCTTTACGGCATCGTCATATACAACGGACGCAAGGTTAACTATGGCCGTGTGGATCCGGTCGCTGCGCGCGAGATTTTCATTCGCGAAGCACTGGTCAACGAGCAGTGGGAAACGCCATTGCCTTTCCTCGCCGCCAACCACAAGCTCATTCGCCAGGTGGAAGACCTGGAACACAAGGCTCGCCGCCAGGACGTGCTGATTGACGATGAGCTGATTTACGCCTTTTACGACCAGCAACTGCCCGCCGACGTGTGCAGTGGTTACAGCTTTGAGCGCTGGTACAGAGACGAAAACAGGAAGAACCCGACGCTTTTGATGCTCACCCGTGAGGAGCTGATGCGCCATGAAGCCGCTGGCATCACCACGCAATCATTCCCGAAAACCGTCCGCCTGGGCGGCGTGGACTGCGCTGCCACCTACCTTCACGAGCCAGGCGATGCAAAGGACGGCCTGACCGTGACAGTGCCCCTGTTTGTATTGAACCAGGTCAATGACGAGCGTTGCGAATGGCTCGTGCCTGGCATGCTGAAAGAGAAAGTGCAGGCCTTGCTTAAAACGCTGCACCAGCGACCACGCTCTCGTCTGGTGCCACTGCCCGACACCGCCACACGCATGGCTGCCAGCCTGAATGCGCCGGAAACCTTTGGTACGGGGTCACTGCTGGATGCCGTGTTGAAGCAGGTTCGCCTTGCCACTTCGCTGGACATTGTTCGCGCCGATATCAAGGCCGACATGCTGAGCCCACATTTCTTCATGAACTTTCGCGTGGTCGATGAGCATGGCCGCCAGCTCGGCACCGGGCGCAGTTTGAGTGCACTCAAGGCTGATTTGGGCGCGCAAGCGCGAGGCGCGTTTCAGGCATTGGCCGGGCTGAAAATGGCCAGCCAGGCGGCTTCTAGTGGATCTTTAGAAGAAAAAGGGTCACAGCCCCATACGGAACGTGTGAAGTTAGCTACGAAATCAATAGCATCTCAAGTCACACAGGCTGGCCAACGTTATACCGCCTGGACTTTTGGCGAACTGCCCGAACTGCTGGAAATCCAGAAAGGGGGGCAAACGCTGATCGGGTTCCCCGCCTTGATCGATGTGGGCGCAGGGACAGGCGTTGGCGCAGACGTTGGCGTCACCATCGAAGTATTTGACGAACCCCTGGTGGCGGCCACCAAGCACCGCGCCGGTCTGCGCCGACTGTTTGCATTGCAGATCAAGGACGCGCTGAAATACCTTGAGAAGAATATTCCAGACCTGCAAAAAATGGCCGTCGCCTACATGCTGGTAGGCCGCTCAGCAGACAACAGCGGTGGCGGCTCGGTGGAGGAGCTGCGCGACCAGATCATTGCCGTCGCGCTGGACCGCGCTTTCCTGTTGGAGCCCCTGCCCACCAACGAGCTTGCGTTCAAGCTGCGCGTTGAGGAAGGACGGGGGCGACTCACTCTGATTGCCAATGAAGTCGCCCGCCTGGCGGCTTCCATACTGAATGAATACGCCGTGGCAGTTCGAAAAATCAAGGACACCAAAAATGCTCCGGATGCAACAGCCGACGCGACGCAGCAAGTTCAACGCCTCATGCCCAAGCGCTTTCTGATCGACTCGCCGTGGGCACAACTGCCACACTTCACGCGCTACCTCAAGGCCATTACCGCCCGACTGGACAAATACCGCGCAGACCCAGCCCGCGATAGCGCGCGTCTCGCCGAGCTGCGCCCACAGGAGCAACGTTACTGGCGGCTGGTCGCCGAACGAAAAGGGATCGTGGATGACCGGATGCTGGAGTTTCGGTGGCTACTGGAAGAGCTTCGCGTGAGTTTTTTCGCTCAGGAGCTGCGCACGCCCCAACCCGTCAGCGTCAAACGCCTGGACAAAGCGTGGGGACAACTGAATGCCTAGCAAAGCCGGGCGCAACGGGTTGCAACGCCGGATTGCGCTCATCAGCCACCGTGCGGGTCGGTTGGACCCCACCGTTCAGGGCTTGATCTGGACCTCTATAGCCGGCCTTACCATGGTGGTGCTCAACACCATCATGCGCGGCCTGTCGATGAATCTGGACCCGTTTCAGGCCCTGTTCCTTCGCTATGGTTTCGGGCTCCTGGTGATGGCGCCATTGGTTATTCGGGCGGGGCTCAGGGCCTATGTGCCCAAACAGATCGGCGGACAATTCGCACGCGGCGCAGTGCACACTCTGGGCTTGTGTTTCTGGTTTGTCGCGCTGCCTAAGATTCCCATGGCCGACATGACAGCCATCGGCTTCACAGGACCCATCTTCATCATGATGGGTGCCTACATTTTTTTCCGGGAGCCCATGCGCTGGGAGCGCTGGCTGGCGGCCTCAATCGGACTGGCGGGCGTCCTCATTGTGGTTGGACCCAAGCTGTCGGGGGCAGGGGGCTACTACAACCTCGTGATGCTGACCTCAGCGCCCCTGTTTGCAGCTTCGTTTTTGTTAACCAAGGCGTTGACACGCTATGAGCGGGCTGAAGTCATCGTCGTATGGCAGGCGATCACGGTGACGCTTTTCAGCATCCCGCTGGCTTTGCTGCACTGGCAGTCACCTACTTTGGCGCAATGGGGCGGGTTTTTGGTCTGCGGGGTCCTGGGCAGTGCGGCCCATTACTGCCTGACCCGGTCCTTCAGTATTGCAGATATTTCGTCAACCCAGTCAGTCAAGTTTCTGGATCTCGTATGGTCGGCCATATTGGGCTGGCTGGTTTTTGCAGACGTGCCGAGTCAGACCACCCTGATTGGCGGCCTGGTGATCAGCGCGTCAACCATCTGGATTGCACGGCGCGAAGCCCGAAAACCTTAAGCCAAACCCCGCATGGCCCCGCCGCGTTTGACGGTTCTCAGCGTGGCTCGATGGGAACCAGCAAAACCGGGTTGGCAGTTTTAGGCTGGATGATCACCGGGTTTCGGCCCTCGGGCAGCACCACAGTTTCAACCTCGCGGATAACACCACCACCCTGAACGCTTCCGCTTGCGCTGCCCAGCCCGGCGACCCGCGCCGTGCAGGCGGCGCGCTCTTCGCCCGTGAAAACATAGCAACGCTGCATGGCATTGGCAGAGAAGTTTCCGCCATTGTTGTCCAGCGTACCCCGGTTCTTTTCGGCCTGGGCTGCAGCGGAGTTTTTCAAACACGTAACGCGCTCTTCTCCCGCAGTATTGGCCTCGCACCAGGCACGCTCCTGCCGATAGTTGCCCGACGCGTCGATACCGGTATCACCGACGATAGCAATCTGTGCTGTAGCAGCTGTCACGGCAATCAGCGAGATGACGCCGATGGACAGAACTGCCCTCCATGTGAGCGTGGCGGAGTGGGGTGGGTTCATGGTCATGCTTCTTAGTGTGGAAGATGACCCAGTCTAGGTAGGTCTGCACTTTGCAGGCAGCAGACAAAGTCGCCGGCTTTGCCGATCAAAGCCCCGTACGCCTGTAGGAAAGCATGCCCCCGGGTTTTCCGGTAGGGCAGACGATCCGCCTTAAAGCGTGGCGAGCCGTTCCAGTGCAGCTTTCAAGGTGTCGTCTTTCTTGGCAAAGCAAAAACGCACCACCCGCTGGTCAAAACCGTTGCCATAAAAGGCTGATAGCGGAATGGCGGCGACGCCCATGTCCGACGTCAGCCACTTGCAGAAATCGGCTTCGCCCAAGTCGCTGACGTCGGAGATGTCAACGCACTGAAAATAGGTGCCTTCGCCCGGCAACAGCTTGAACTTCGTGCGGTTGAGGCCTTCGCGGAAGAAGTCGCGCTTGCGCTGATAGAAAGCTGGTAATTCAAGATAAGGCTTCGCATCTGTCATGTACGACGCCAGTCCATATTGCACCGGCGTATTGACCGTAAACACATTGAACTGGTGAACTTTGCGGAACTCGGTCGTCAAGGATGCCGGTGCGGCCACATAGCCCACCTTCCAGCCAGTCACATGGTAGGTCTTGCCAAAACTGGAAACAATAAACGCACGTGCTGCCAGCCCAGGGAAACGGGCTGCACTCATGTGCTCACGGCCGTCGAACACCATGTGTTCATACACCTCGTCGCTGATCAGCAGCACGTCTGTGGGGGCCAGAATATCTTGCAGCGCCAGCATGTCTTCCCGTGTCCATACCGTGCCACTGGGGTTGTGCGGCGTGTTGACAATGATGGCGCGGGTTTTTGACGTGATGGCCGCTGCAATTTTTGTAAAGTCAGGCCTGAAGGTACCGGGCGTTAAAGCCACTCGCACCACCACGCCGCCCGCCAGTTCAATATTGGGCACATAGCTGTCGTAGCAGGGCTCAAGCACAATGACCTCGTCACCGGGATGAACCACTGCCAGAATCGCTGTGATGATGGCCTGTGTCGCGCCCGCTGTGATGGTTATCTCACTATCTGCCCGGTAATCACGGCCATAGACGGCTTTTATTTTTGCAGCAACTGCCCCGCGCAGATCAGGCACCCCGGTCATGGGCGGGTATTGGTTCAGGCCGCTCTCCATGGCCGCAGTGACGTCCTTCACCAGTTTGGGATCGCAATTGAAATCCGGGAATCCCTGACCGAGATTGACCGCCTTCTTTTCTGCCGCCAGCGCCGACATCACGGTGAAAATAGTGGTCCCAACGTGGGGCAAGCGGCTTTGAAGCACCGGGGTGGGTGAGGGAAGGGCGTTAGAGCTCATAGTCGTTTGCGTGGCCATTCATGGCCTGGTCAATCAGGTTGCGGCTCAGCCGGTCGCTCAGCAACTCGGCAAATTTGTAGACAAAGTTTCGCAGGTAGGCACCCCGTTTGAAGGCGACTCGTGTCACGTTTTGTCCAAACAGAAGTCCGGCCGGGCGCACCACCAAATCGCTGCTGGCGCCCTCAGCCACCACGTCACGCACCGCCATTTCTGCCGCAATACCTACGCCTAGCCCCAGGCGCACGTAGGTTTTGATCACATCAGAGTCAATCGCTTCCAGAGCGATGCGGGGATGCAGCTTGCGCGTCGCGAACGCCTGGTCAATTTTGGTACGGCCGGTGTACGACGGGTGGTAGGTAATCAGGGGTTCGAGCGCAATGTCTTCCAGCGTTATGTGTTCCTTGCTGCAAAGCGGGTGCCCGGCGGGCAGCACCAAGGCATGCTGCCATTCATAACAGGGCAAGGTGATCAACTCGGGATACCCGGCCAGCGCCTCGGTGGCTATGCCAATCTCGGCGATTTCATCAATCAGCATGCGCGCGACCTGGTCTGGCGAGCCCTGATGCAAGCTGACGTTGACCTTGGGGTAGGCGATTCGCAGCTTGGCGACAGACTCTGGCAAGACATAGCGGGCCTGAGTGTGTGTGGTCGCCATGGACAGTGTGCCACTGTCTTCTGCGCTGAACTGCTCTCCAATGCGTTTGAGATTACCTACCTCACGCATGATCAGCTCAATGCTTTTAAGCACATGCTGTCCGGGCTCCGTGATGCGTTTCAGGCGCTTGCCGTGCCGCGCAAAAATCTCGATACCCAGTTCTTCTTCGAGCTCGATGATGGCTTTGGAGACGCCCGGCTGAGACGTATGCAGCGCCTTGGCTGCCTCAGTCAGGTTGAGATTGCGACGGGCCGCTTCCTGGACAAATCGGAACTGGTGAAGATTCATGACAACTCGGGCATCAGCCGAAAGGCTAGAAGCGCAGGCCGAAGGCGATCAGGACTTCGTTATAGGTAAAGTTGTGCGACGCCTTGTCGCCCAATGCGCTTGTGAGTACGTCGGGCAGATTGACGTAGCCAAATTTGTACGCCGTGCGGACAAAGAAGTCCTTGTAGACGTCGACCTCCAGGCCAACCCCAACACCCAGGCTGTAACCGGCGAAATGAAACTCGTCATTGCGCGAACGCCCCAGCATGTTCAGGGTAACGTTGCTTTTGGGAACCACGATGCCTACACCGGCCAGCCCAAACACCCGCGAAGGGTAGCGGGGCCCAAACCATTCCACCTGACGTTGCTTCTCAATCTCAATACTGATGATATTGAGTCCATCAGTGTGTTCGAAGTTGAGGTAGTTGGTGCCCAGGGCCTGATTGCCAGACTGGGCCACGCCGTTGATCCGGCCTGAAATTGGCACCACCTGATCAGGAGTCATCACATACTTCATGTGGTCCAGATTCAAGGCAATCGCCGTGTCCGCAGAGTACTGGTAGGCAATACGCAGATTGGTCTGCGGAATGGTCATCTCTTTGGGGTTCAGGTAGGTGCTGAACAAAGAGTCGCCATTGAAATCTGATTGCAGGTCGGTTGCCGCCACATTCTTAAGCGTGAAGTCGTGGTCTGCACCCCAAAAATGAATGTCGCCACTGGAATAGCTGGAGCGGTTCCAACCCCATGAAACAGACCATTTTTTGAGTGCTGCCAATGGTTTGGCGTTACCGCTTGGGGCCGGTTGAACAGACCCATCGGTTGAAGCGCCGGCCGGTACTGTTTGGGCGAAAGTGAAGGGGGTCGTGACCAGACTTGCCAAGCCAACAGCAAGCCAGCGAAAAGCTGCAGTTTTTAGTGTTTTCATGTGGGATTCATTGTATGAGACGGATCAGTCGCCACCGCCGGCGGCATCCTGCCGGTCGCCCCGGTACAAGAAACGCCACACAATCCAGCTGGCGGCCAACGTGATGGGAAAGGCCCAAAGTACGTCACTGAGCCAATGGGCCCCCACGGATATGCGCGCAAATCCGATCAAAAGCCCCCCGGCCACGCCCGCTGCCACCCACCATCCGCGACGCCGCCGCGCAATCAGCATGATGCTGGCCAGAAAAAAACCGTCGGCAGCGTGCCCACTCACGAACGCGCAGTTGTCGTCACACTGATTGGTAATCGTCAGTGCGGGCGTAAATTGGCGCACCCCGCCAAACTCGGTCACATGAAACGGCCGGGCCCGCAACGAAAAATCCTTGACGGCGCCCACCGTCAGGCCCGGACCGAGCAGCACACCCAGTCCCACAAAAGCAATTGGCACGGCCCATTTTTTTAGCTTGGGGGTGCGCCGGGCCACCAACCAGGCGGGCAAACACAACAGGACCAGAACACGAAAAATGGTGGGTATGTGCTCGTTGAGCAATTCAACCCAGAGCCACTTTGAAGGGACAACGGTTGGATTGGGCTGCAGGAAATAGCCGGCAATGGCAATGTCCACGCCCGGGTAAAGCGCCGGCACCATCGCGGCAGCGACAGCCACTGCAAACATTGCCTGAAACAGGGGTGAGGTGCGCACCGTGGAACGCGTCATCAGCTTGACAGGGCAATAGTAGCCATCAAATCAATCAGCCTTTCATCTTCGCCAACGGCGGGCAACAATGTAAATTGGATCAGCGGGAAAGTCGCAATCAAGCTGTCAATAAGAAGTGGCAAATCCTCCCTGGCATGCTTGCCCACGCCTAAAAACAGGGGAACAATTGTGATGGACAGCACACCCAATGCCGCAAGTTCTGCGGCGCAGGCGGCAAGGCCGGGCTCCATGAGCTCCAGATAAGCGCATCGAACGTGAATGTCCGGTTCCCGGTGTGAAGCTCGGATGGCGACTGCTTCGATCGGTTTTCTCCACAAGGGGTCGCGCGATCCATGCGCAAAGAGGATGATGGCTCGCGCCAGTGCTGGTTTAACCAAAATGATGACTACCTTCTAAACACCAGCCAGCCAAATGCAGCCAGTGACAATATGGAATAGATCATGCCGGGCAACGCGGCCGTCAGCCACGGCTGCCAGTTTTGAAGCTGCCCGATATAGCCCGAGACGTTATTGAGAAAAAAGAAGCTGATGCCCGCCATCACACCGCCAAAAACGTAGACTGATATGCCCTCAGAGCGAAAATGCAGGTAGGCAAATGGCAGCGCAAGCACCACCATCACCAGGCAACTCAAGGGGTAGAACACTTTCTTCCAGAACTCAATCTCATACCGCTGCGCCGACTGACCGTTGGCATCCAGGTGCCGGATGTACTGAAACAAGTCAATGGTGCTCATGCGCTCGGGTTTGAGTACAGCCGTTGAAACCATTTCAGCACTGATTTCGGTGGGCCAACGGAACTCAGGAATGCGGGTTCGGCCAATGCGAAAGTCGTCTGAGCCTCTGGCGATGAACTCGGTGCGATCCACCCCCTCAAGCATCCATGAGTCATGGTTGCCAAATTGAGCTGTTTCAGCACGTGTCGTGGAAATCAACCGGCCCTGATTGTCAAACTCAAACACTCGAACACCACGCATTTTCCCGTCAGGCGCTATGGCATTGACATTGACGGCGAACTGCGCGTAGGGCTGCTTCTCTTTCAGCCAGGCACCCGTCTGACCGACCGAGATGTTGCCGTCAAAACGCGCCTTGAGGAGTTGCGCGCTGCGATCTGCCCACGGTGACACATAGTCGCCAATGGCAAAGGTTAAAACCACGAACCCGGCACCGGCGACCAGCAACGTCTTGAGCGCGCGCCACGGCCCGAGCCCACTGGTGCGCAGAATTGTGAATTCGGAACTCTGGGCAAACCGGGCCATCACAAAAATGGTGCCTATGAGTACCGTGATGGGAAGCAGTTCGTACAGATGGCTAGGCACCAGCAGGGCGACATAGGTAAGCGCCTGGGGAAGCTGGTAGCCGGTGCCATTAGGCCGTCCAATGGACTGAATCTGCTCTACAAAGTCAAAAAAAGAAAAAAGTGCAATGAAGCTTGCGGTCACAAACAAGACCGCACGCAGCAACTCCCCCAGGATCAGTCGCCGGATTGTTTTCAAGGGGTTTGCTTTCGCCGCAATGCGGTTGAAAAAGAGGGAAACGTGCCCCAATTCCAGTTGTGATGTCGCTTGACGAGCCACAGAACGCCCAGAAACAGGACGCCACCGTGCAAGTAAAGCATGAACTGGCCAAAGTGAACTTGCCCACTTGCGATCCAGTTTTGCCCCAGATTCAGCAGGTTGACGTAAATTTGAAATGCAAACAGCGCAAACACCAGATTGCCGGTTCGCCCCATTCTGGGGCTCACACGTGACGACGCTACTGCAATGATGAGCAGGTTGGCGGCAGCCAACGCAAATCCGATGCGCCACGAAAGCTCTCCCAAATGCGATGCGGTCGGATCTGCAAAAAGCGTGCGGCTTGACTTCGTGTTCAGTGGAACATCATCTTTGGTGCCCAGCTTGCCCACTCCGATACGAGTTCCGTATTCGGCGAACTCGCTGATTTTCAGATCCGCCTTGTCAAGGGTGTTTTCAAGCCGCTGACCATTGCTGAGCATCAGAAATTGGTCTTTGTTGATGTTCTCAATGCGACCACTGCGCGCCGACGTGATGGTCTCTTTGCCATTCTCGGTTGTGGCAATGAAGACGTTGCTGCCCGACCGTTGTCCGGTCAGGTTCTTCTCTACAAAAAAGACGCGCGTGCCATTGGCAGACTCCTGAAACTGGCCCGGCTCAACCCGCTCCAGATCGCCGCGCTTTTCATAGTGGTCTTTGATGTCTTCAATCTGCTGGTTCGACCACGGCAGGACAAACAGCGCCAGTCCGGCTATGGCTAAAAGAATAGGCCATGCGAGCCGGAACAAGGGCGTGAGCAAACTTGCGAGCCCTGCTCCGCTTCCGAACCAGATCACCATCTCGCTGTCTCTATAAAGACGCGTCAGGGTGGATACCGCCGAAATAAACAGGCTCATGGTCATGATGTTCGGAAGAAATCCCAACACGGTGTAGCCCATCACCATCATCACATCAGACGGGTTAAAACTGCCGCGCGTGGCTTGACCCAGCGTACGGATCAAGGTCATGGTCATGACCACAGTCACCAGCACAATCAGGGTGGCACCAAAACTGCGCGCCAGTTCCTTGCGTATGGAAGAATGGAATAACATCGGATTGAAGGAAAAGCAGAATTATGAACTTTGAACTGAAAACCCTGAATCTTGCAAGTGCAGCTTTGCAGCCTTGCGATGCCCTGATTGTCGTGGTATCGAACTCGTTCAAGCCGGAAAAGGGGGGTGTGGCGGAATTGATCGCCCAATCACTTAAAGCCGGGGATCTTGAAACCAAGGCAGGCAAGTTGCTTCAGACCTATCGGCCTGACGGCGTGGCTTGCTCGCGTCTGATACTTGTGAGCGCGGGCGACGGGTCGGTCCGGCAAATCCGGCAAGCCGTGGGTGCCGCCGTCGCGGCTGTGAAGTCGCCCAAGGTCAGCCGATTAACGGTCTGCTTTTCCTCACCGGTCGGCACAGACGCGCTGCGCGTTGCGGTGGCGGCGGTGGCCGAATCGAGCTATTGCTACACCACCACAAAATCGAAACCCGAGCCTCGCAGCCTTGCCCAAGTCGTCATTGGGGTGCCCGATTCAACTGATTTAAAGGCAGCGTTTGACCATGCAGTAGCGACTGTCGCAGGGGTGGAGTTCGCCAAGGAATGGGCTAACCGGCCTGCCAACCACGCAACGCCAGCCATGCTGGGTCAAGCAGCGAAATCCCTGGCGAAATTTCCAAAGATCAAATGTGATGTGCTGGGTCCGGGACAGGTGAGCAAACTGGGCATGGGCGCTTTCATGGCGGTGGCGCGGGGTGCAGACGAACCACTTCGATTCATCGTGCTGCGTTATGACGGTGCTGCCAAAACCCAGCCTCCCGTAGTGCTGGTGGGCAAAGGCATCACGTTTGACACGGGTGGTATCTCCATCAAACCCGCGGCCGAGATGGATGAAATGAAGTTCGACATGTGTGGCGCGGCGAGCGTGTTGGGCGTATTCCGTGCGCTGGCAGAGCTCAAGCCTGCGATCAACGTCGTGGGCCTGATCCCGGCTTGTGAAAACATGCCTGATGGTAGAGCCGTCAAGCCCGGCGATGTGGTCACCAGCATGAGCGGGCAAACCATCGAAATTCTCAATACGGACGCCGAAGGGCGGCTGGTTCTATGTGATGCTTTGACCTACGCGGAGCGCTTCAAGCCGCGCGCAGTCATTGACATTGCAACCTTGACCGGCGCCTGTGTCATTGCCCTGGGAGGTGTGCGCAGTGGCATGTTTGCTACCAGTGATGAACTTGCAAACCAGCTTCATGCGGCTGGCGAGTCGTCCATGGATCTGTGCTGGCGTATGCCGTTGGACGATGACTACGCTGAGGGCCTGAAGACCAACTTTGCTGATGTGGCCAACGTGGCAGGTCGTGCTGGAGGGGCAATTACCGCGGCCAAATTCCTGCAGAGATTCGCCTCCAAATTCTCATGGGCGCATTTGGACATTGCCGGCACGGCCTGGAAAAGCGGTGCCGCCAAGGGTGCGACTGGTCGGCCTGTGGGTCTGTTGATTGATTTTCTGTTGAGTCAAGCCATCAGCGGCCCAACGGCTGCGGCTGGTAAAGCAGGCAAATCGTTAAAGAAGGCCGTGCGGTGAGTTGTTGCTCCCGATGACTGAAATCTCTTTTCATTTCAATGTTCCGGACAAGTTGGCATACGCCTGCCGCTTATTGCGAAAAGCTGTAAACGCGGGCAACAAGGTTGTCGTTGCCGGTGAAATGCAGACCTTGACCCAGTTGGATGCGGCCCTTTGGACGTTTTCACCACTTGATTTTGTGCCCCACTGTTTTTCTGACAACCCTGAGCTGATGGTCAATGCGTCACCGATATTGTTGGGCTATCCAAACGCCTCGCCCGCTGGCGCGGCATTGCCAGGCCAGGTGTTGCTCAATTTGGGGCACACCAGCCCCGATAGCTTTGAGCGATTTGAACGACTGATCGAGCTGGTTGGTCTGGACGACGAAGACCGCCAAGCCGCCCGTTACCGTTGGAAACACTACGCGGGACGTGGGTATGACATCACCCGCCACGACCTGGCCACCAGCACCGCAGTTTAGGGCTCACGGTTGGTATCTTCCCTATAGTTTTGGCGTGAATATTGCGTTATTGTCTTGGGTGTGGAGTTTTTTCATTCACATTATTGGTTTTCCTGCTTTTTAAAATGGAGTTGTTTATGCAAATGAAATTGAAGATTACTGTCGCTGCCGCTATCGCTGCATCGGCCGGTGTAGCTTTTGCGCAGGACATGGTCGTCAAGATCGGTCACGTTGCCCCTATCTCGGGTGCACAAGCAGCCTATGGCAAAGACAATGAAAATGGCGCACGCATGGCCATTGAAGACCTGAATGCGGCTGGTGTCACCATCGGTGGCCGGAAGATCAAGTTTGAACTGGTCGCTGAAGATGACGCGGCTGATCCAAAGCAGGGCGCAGCTGTCGCACAGAAGCTGTGCGATGCCAAGGTGGCAGGGGTTGCCGGTCACCTGAATTCGGGCACCACCATTCCTGCATCCAAGGTTTACAACGACTGTGGCATTCCCCACATCACCCCGTCTGCAACCAACCCCAACCTGACCAAGCCTGGCTACAAGACCACTTGGCGCCTGCTGGCCAACGACAACGCTTTGGGTGCTGGCCTGGCGTTTTATGCAGCCGACGCGCTCAAGCTCAAGCGCATCGCCGTGATTGATGATCGTACAGCCTACGGCCAAGGCGTGGCCGATGTGTTCAAAAAAACCGCTGCGTCCAAGGGCATCACCATCGTTGATGAGCAGTTCACCACTGACAAATCGGTGGACTTTATGTCCATCCTGACGGCTATCAAGGCCAAAAACCCTGATGGCGTGTTCTTCGGCGGCATGGACCCTCAAGCCGGCCCCATGTTGCGCCAGATGGAGCAGCTCGGCCTCACCAACGTCAAGTACTTTGGCGGTGACGGCATCTGCACCAACGACCTGATCAAACAATCTGCCGGCGCAAAAACGCTGGACAACGTTGTCTGTGCTGAAGGCGGCGCCTCTTTGGCCAAAATGCCAGGCGGCGACGCATGGATGAAGCGTTATGAAGCCAAGTACCCCAAGCAATTCCAGGTCTACAGCCCTTACGTGTATGACGCCGTGCACGTTTTGGTCGATGCCATGAAGCGTGCCAATAGCGTGGACCCCAAGGTTTACGGCCCCATGATTGGCGCTACCAACTACAAAGGCATCACCACCACGGTGCAGTTCGAGTCCAACGGTGAGTTGAAGAACCCCGCCATGACTTTGTACACCTACAAGGGTGACAAGAAGATTGCATTGAACTAAACCGCAATTACGGCTGGAAAAAAAGCCACTTCCGGGTGGCTTTTTTTATGCCCACTTCTGCTCTCGACGTGAAAGTAACCGTTCAGTCGGCTAAAATAACGGGTTACGGAGAGGTGGATGAGCGGTTTAAGTCACACGCCTGGAAAGCGTGCGAGGGGTAAAACCCTCCGCGGGTTCGAATCCCGCCTTCTCCGCCAGTTGTTCGGTGTCTAATCATCCATAGGCATCCAAACCCCGTAGTGTTCTAACTGAGCGCCACGGGGTTTTCTTTTGCCCGACACTTTTTCCGATGTTTTTCAGGTTGACTTTCGGGCGACATGGCTGCACTATGCTCGAGAATCGTAACGTTATGGATACATTTAAACGGGATCAGTTTAACGAGCTTGAAATCATCTTTCAATCCGGTGATCCGGGCAATTCGGCTTACGTCATTGAAGAAGGATGCGTCGAAATCCTGAAGGGTGAGGGCGAAAACCAGCGGCGCGTCACCGTGTTGGCACAGGGGGCCATGTTTGGCGAGGTCGCTTTGCTGGACCACCAGCCGCGAACCGCCACCGTTCGCGCGCTCATGCCAACGCGCCTGATCCGTATTGACCGCGATCACGTCGAGGAACTGCTGGTCAGGTCAGACCCGGTGATTCAGTACCTGCTAAGACTCCTGCTTGTGCGGTTTCGCAATCCCAATGGCGTGGCGGTGGAGTCGGAACTTTCGGGGGGACTCCTGGCTACCCCAGACGGCCCCTCTTCAACCGAAGCCGATCTGCAGACATCGGCTGTACGCACACTCTTGCTGGCGCAAGACCTGTCCAACGCGATAGCGGGAAATCAGCTGGAGCTGTTTTATCAGCCTCTGATTGCTTTGGATGACATGTCACCCGCTGGTTTCGAAGCACTGATCCGCTGGCGTCATCCTGCGATTGGAATGGTGAACCCTATGGAGTTCATTCCGCTGGCTGAAAAGACGGGCCTGATTCATCGGATTGGCGAATGGGTGCTACGCAGTGCGATCAAGGACTGGCGCGAGCTCAGGGAATATTGCCAATCAGATTCAGGCCGAGTGCCTTTCATCAGCATCAATCTGTCTGCTCCTGAGTTGAGTATGCAGACCACGATCGATAACATTTTGAACGCGATTAGCGAGAAGCAAATCGACGCGGCCGAGCTGAAAATTGAACTGACCGAAACCAGCATTATCAGCAATGTGGAAGCCGTGTCTGCGGCGCTTGTGAGGCTGCGCGCAGCTGGCGTTGGCATTGCCCTGGATGACTTTGGCACGGGTTACGCCGGCCTGGACTATTTACAGACTTTGCCGTTTTCTTGCATCAAGATCGACAAGACTTTTGTACAGCAAATGCGCAACTCTGAGCGCAGTTTTCACATTGTCCAGTCTGCGCTGGCGCTGGCCCGTTCATTGGGGCTGACAAGTGTCGCCGAGGGCATTGAGGACCTTGAAATGGGCACCCAACTTGGCGGGATGGGATGTACCTTTGCCCAAGGGTATCAATATGGGCGTCCCATGCCCATGCGTGCCATTGCGGAATGGCTGCGCGCGTATCAGCGGGCAGCGATGCAACCGTCTAACACTGTTACTTGAAACTATTTGGCTGGTAGCTGCACCATCTTCATGGCCGAGGCAATCAGCGAGGACACTTCAGTCATGTTGCTGGGCACGATGAGCGTGGTGGTCGCATCAGACGCTACCCGGGAATAGGCGTCAACCGCCCGCTCGGCTACTTTGAGTTGCACAGCTTGCTCACCCCCGGGCTGGCGGATAGCAGCTGCAATGCGTTCAATGGCACCAGCCGTGGCCTCCGCCACTGCGGTGATAGAAGCCGCTTCGCCCGCAGCCTTGTTGATCACTGCCTGCTTCTCACCCTCTGAACGTGCAATGAACGCTTCGCGCTCGCCGGTCGCAATGTTGATTTGTTCCTG
>JANPAZ010000604.1:0-2654 GCA_031430225.1 Rhodoferax sp.
GAGCCTCATTGAACTCTGTTGGGCTTTGCCGGACTCAGATTGGTAATCAACTTGTAACTCCGATTCGGCTTTTTTGAAAGTTCTGACGTAACATCCAAACTGCAAAGTGTAATTAAGTTACCAACTTTTTTGAAATTTATGAAACTTCACGCCACGGTGGAAGCC
Organism: Rhodoferax sp.; assembly: GCA_031430225.1. Lineage (GTDB taxonomy): Bacteria > Pseudomonadota > Gammaproteobacteria > Burkholderiales > Burkholderiaceae_C > JANYCG01. The sequence continues at coordinate 166 of JANPAZ010000604.1, forward strand.
GTTACCGACCGCATCAGACACCGCAGCCAGCCCACGCGCGTTGCGTACCTCGCGCGCGTGGAGGCCGCCAGCCACCGCAAGCCCGGCACCGAGCGCATGGGCTGCGCCAATGTGGCGCATGCGGTGGCGGCCATGCCAGCCAACGACAAGCTGAAAATTGTGGCCGAGCGCGCGCCCAATATTGGCGTGGTTACCGCCTACAACGACATGCTTTCGGCCCACGCGCCGTTGCAGCACTACCCCGACATCATCAAGCATGAGGCCCGTCTGCACGGGGCCACAGCGCAGGTGGCGGGTGGCGTGCCTGCCATGTGCGATGGCGTAACGCAGGGCACGCCCGGCATGGAGCTGAGCCTGTTCAGCCGCGACGTGATCGCCATGGCCACGGCGGTGTCGCTCAGCCATGACATGTACGACGGCGCGCTGATGCTGGGCGTGTGCGACAAAATCGTGCCCGGCCTGCTGATTGGCGCACTGCAATTTGGCCATTTGCCCACGGTGTTTGTGCCCGGCGGGCCCATGACATCGGGCCTGTCCAACAATGAAAAAGGCAAAGTGCGCGAGCTCGCGGCGCAGGGCCTGGTGGGGCGCACCGAACTGCTGCAGGCCGAGTCCGCCGCCTACCACGGCATGGGCACCTGCACCTTTTACGGCACCGCCAACAGCAACCAGATGCTGCTGGAGGCCATGGGCCTGCATGTGCCCGGCACGGCGTTTGTGAACCCCGGGCAAGCGTTGAGGGAGGAGTTGACGCGGGAGGCGACGCGTACGGTTTTGAACATCACAAAGGCGGCACGCCATGCGCCGATAGGCCTCATTGTGGATGAGCGTTGCATCGTCAATGCCATGGTTGCGCTGCTGGCCACCGGGGGCTCGACCAATCACCTGATCCACTGGGTGGCTGTAGCGCGCGCGGCGGGCATCCTGATTGACTGGGATGATTTCGCGGCACTCTCCAAGGTGGTTCCCACCCTGACCCACGTGTACCCCAACGGCAGCGCCGATGTAAACCAGTTTCAGGCAGCAGGTGGCCCCGGGCTGGTGATTCGCGAGCTGCTGGACAGCGGCTTTATGCATGCCGATGTGCTGACGGTGCGTCCGGGCGGTCTGCGTGAATATACCGGCGTACCGGAGGCGGGGAGGAGCGAAGGGGGCGGCAACGATGCGCCCTTGCAATGGCGTGATGCAGGTGCGTCAAAAGACGACGCCATCATTCGTCCGGTGAACAATGCTTTCAGCGTCACGGGCGGCTTGATGCTGCTGCAGGGCAACCTGGGGCGCAGCGTGATCAAGGTGTCTGCCGTGCCGGATGATCGCCACATCATTGAAGCGCCAGCGCGGGTATTCGATTCGCAAGACGCGTTACATCTGGCCTTCAGTGCGGGCGAACTGGATCGCGACGTCATTTGCGTGGTGCGCTGGCAAGGCCCGCAAGCCAATGGCATGCCCGAGCTGCACAAGCTCACGCCACCTTTGGCGGTCTTGCAAGGCAAGGGCTTCAGGGTGGCCCTGGTGACTGACGGGCGCATGAGCGGAGCCAGTGGCAAAGTGCCCGCTGCCATCCATGTGTCGCCCGAGGCCAAGGCGGGTGGCGCGCTGGCAAAGCTTATCGACGGTGACGTGATTCGCCTTGATGCGGTTGCTGGAACATTGCAGGCACTTGTGCCACCTGACCAGTGGGCAGCGCGGGTGGTTGCCACCATGCCTGAGTCGCTGATAGAAGCCAATGGCCTGAACATGGGCCGCGAACTGTTTGCCGGCATGCGCCGCCACGCCAATACCGCTGAAGAAGGAGCCTGCACATGGCTGTGAATCAAACCCAGGAATCGGGTGGCCTGACGGCCCGCCAGGTCATGTTGGACGCACCGGTCATTCCGGTCATCGTACTGCACGACGTGGCCCATGCGGTGCCCATGGCCCGTGCCTTGCTGGCAGGCGGCCTTCGCATGCTGGAGGTCACGCTGCGCACACCCAAGGCGCTGGCCTGCATGGAAGCCATTGCGCGCGACGTGCCCGAGGCCATTGTGGGCGCTGGCACGGTGCGCAGTGCCGCCGATGCGCAGGCGGCAGCTATGGCCGGGGCGCAATTTGCCGTGAGCCCAGGCTACACGCATCGTGTGGGTCGTGCCTGTCACGACTTGGGATTGCCATTGCTGCCGGGTGTGGCCACGGGCGGCGAAATCATGATGGCGCAGGAGGATGGCCTCACCGAGCTGAAATTTTTCCCCGCCCTTCAAGCCGGGGGGACCGCCATGCTCAAGGCTTGGGGGGGTCCGTTTGGTGATGTGTCTTTCTGCCCGACTGGCGGGGTGACTTTGCAAAACGCGGCTGAGTTTCTGGCGCTGCCAAATGTGCTGTGTGTGGGGGGCTCGTGGCTGGTACCGGCAGACGCGTTGGCACAGGGCGATTGGGCGCGCATCACGCAACTGGCCCGCGACACGGCGCAACTCCGGAAACAGTGAGTCTGTTAAAGGTTTAAAGAGAAAACG
>JANPAZ010000605.1:0-5746 GCA_031430225.1 Rhodoferax sp.
ATATGCGATGCCAATTCTGGGTGCCCCTTGACGACGGGCACCGGGCGCGGGCCCCAGCCTTCGTCTGCCGGCGTGAACGAATCAGCGCAGCCAATGGCAAAGGTAGGAATCATCTCCAGGCTGAACGCCGTGGCATGGTCGTTGTAGACCAGAAAAATGACGTCGGGCTTGTTGTCCTTCAGCCATTGTTTTGAGTACTCATAGCCTTTGAACACGGGCTGCCAGTAGGGCTCGGCGGTCTTGCCCATGTCGAGTGCTGCGCCGATGGCAGGCACGTGCGAGGTGAAGACAGAGGCAGTAATCTTTGCCATTCAGGCACTCGCTTTCTGGCCTGCGCGGCCCTGGGGTTGATTTTTAGCCTGTGCATCGCCGTCTTCGCCGACCACACGGTTGCCGTTGGCTGAACGGCCACCCGCCACCATCATGTTGCGGTATTCCTCTTCGGTCATGCCGGTCATGCTGCCGGCCATTTGCTGGAAGCTCTTGCCGTCGGTTGCGCCAATTTTGGCCAGGAAATAAATGTTGCCGCCCGCTGCAATGCAGCGGTTCAGGTCGCGTGTGAGAACGCCCTGCTTCTGCTCCTCGGTCATGGGCCACTCATCGAGATAAGCGCGTTCATTGGCCTTGAAACGCTCCCGGTTGGGGCCCTTCATCAGCGACATGCAGAACTGGTTGAGGTGGTAACCAATGCGGGACTGTTCGGCATCAAAAATGGTGGTGCCGGGCACGTCAAGATAGGGTTTGTCGAGGGACATGGGAACTCCTTATTCAGCGCCAGTAAAGACGGGTTGGATTGTCCACCAGCAGCTTCTGCTGCAGCTCCGGTGTTGCGGCAATGTGCGGTATGTAGTCCACCAGCAAGCCATCATCGGGCATGTGGTCCTTCAAATTGGGGTGTGGCCAGTCGGTACCCCACAGCACGCGGTCAGGGAAGGTTTCAACCAGCCGTTTGGCAAACGGCACCACGTCGGCGTAGGCATTTTGTTCACCATTCAGGGCCTTGGGTCCTGTGAGGGTCAAGCGCTCAGGGCAGCTCACCTTACTCCAGATGTTGGTGTGCTCACGCATCATTTTCACAAACAGCTCAAACTCGGGGCCATCTACCGGCTTGCTCACGTCGGGGCGGCCCATGTGGTCCACCACCACCGTGGTGGGTAGCGCGGTGAAGAAGTCATAGAGCTCAGGCAAATCCTGGGCCTCAAAGTAAATCACAACGTGCCAGCCCAGCGGGGCAATGCGGTTGGCAATCTCCAGCAGTACCTCGCGGGGCGTGAAGTCGGCCAGGCGTTTGACGAAATTGAAGCGCGTGCCGCGCACACCAGCGGCATGCATGTCTTTGAGTTCGGCATCGGTCACGTTGCGGTTCACGGTGGCGACACCGCGCGCCTTGTTGTTCGAGGCCTTGAGGGCATCGACCAGTGCACGGTTGTCGCTACCGTGGCAGGTGGCCTGCACGATCACGTTCTTGTCGAACCCCAAGTGGTCACGCAGTGCAAACAACTGCTCTTTGGACGCGTCGCACGGCGTGTACTTGCGTTCGGGCGCATAGGGAAAGACGTTGCCCGGGCCAAATACATGGCAATGCGCATCGACCGCGCCCGCGGGTAGCTTGAATCGGGGTTTGGCAGGGCCGCTGTACCAGTCAAGCCAGCCAGGGGTTTTTGTGAATTCCATTTGATCTCCTCAGGTCAATCAATCAGTGCCATCCATAGCGCAACGGATGGCGTTCTTGTCAGTCGGGTTTGATATTGGCTTCACGCACCAGTTTTTCGTAGCGCAGGCGCTCCGAGCGGATCAGGGCTGCGAACTGTTCGGTGCTGCCGGGCAGCACTTCACCGCCTGCAGCGGCCAGCCGGTCACGCACCTCTGCCGTCTGCAGGGCTCGCTGCACCTCGGCATGCAGGCGCGCAATCACCGGCTTGGGTGTGGCGGCAGGTGCAATAAAGCCGTACCAGACGGAAGCCTCAAAACCCGGGTAGCCGGACTCGGCCATGGTGGGCACGTCCGGGAAGATGGGCGATCGGTTGGCACTCAGTACGGTCAGCACCCGCAACTTGCCCGAGCGCACATGGGGTAAAGCCTCCAGCGCGTTAACCGCCACCAGGGGCAGTTGCCCTCCCAACACGTCGGTCAGCGCTTGGCTGCCGCCCCGGTAGGGAACGTGCAAAAGGTCGATCCCTGCTGCCCGGGTTAGAAATTCCACCGCCATATGCGGTGTCGAGCCATTGCCCGGCGACCCATAGGCGATGCTGTTGGGTCTGCCTTTGGCGGCTTCAATCAACTTGCCAACGCTTGCGTAGGCTGACGCCGCACTGGTGGCAATCACCACCGGCACGCGCCCCACCAGGGCAACTGGAGCCACATCGCGTTCGGCATCAAATGGCGCCGGCTGGAACAGCGATGGATTGGCCGCCAATGAGTTGGCTGTGAGCATCAATGTATAGCCATCCGCAGGTGCGTCAATCAACGCCCGCATGGCGATATTCGTACCGGCGCCGGGCTTGTTTTCCACAATGACGGGTTGACCCAGACCCCCGGTGATAGCTTGCCCCATCGAGCGGGCGACCAGGTCTACCGCACCGCCGGGCGTGAAGCCCACCACTATTTTCACGGGCTTGGTGGGGTAGGTTTGTGCAGCGCCCTGTAACGGAAACGCTGCAACGCAAAGCAGGCACGCCAGACCACTCAAAATGCGTGACGACAAGAATTTGATGTTCATGCTCAGTGTCTCGATTCGGTTTCCGCGGAAAATCAGTTGGTTTTGAGCGTACCGCGCAGTCCGGCACCCGTGATGATGGATTGCAGCAACCCGCTGGTTTGCGAATCCACAGCAAACTGCCGCACAAACGGCATCGCGGCATCGCGCCCATTGGGAATGGCAATGGCCAGGTTCTCTTCGCCCCAGCGGCCGGCAATAATGTGAAAGCCGGGCAATTCATCCAGCATCTCAAACAGAATGGCCTTGTTGGTGGCAAACGCGTTGACTTCACCTTTGCGCAACATGTCTTGCGCCTGTTTAAGCGATGCGGCGGGTACCAGCGCTGCACTTTTGTAAGTGCGCCCCAAAGCAGCTTGCGAACTGCTGCCCTGGCTCACGCCGACACGGACTCCCGCACGGTCCACGTCGGCCACCCTAGCAATAGGCGAGCCCCTGGGCACCAGATAACCCAACTCCAGCTGGATCAGGGGTGGTGTGAAGTTCATGTCGCGCGCACGGGCCTCGGTGGCGTTGGTGAAAGTAAAGTCCACGGCTCCACTTTTCACCGCATCGATGACCAGTGCCAGACGCTCAAACTCGACCACTTGCACGGGCACTCCCAGGCGCTCAGCCATGGCCTTGCCCAGGTTCAGCGCAACACCCACTTTGTCACCTGTCTTGGGGTCGCGCACCATCGAGGTCGGGCTGCCCATGTACACACCCACACGCAAGGAGCCTGTGGGCGCCAAGGCTTGGCGGGTTGCCGCGTCGACCGCAGGCGCTGGCGTGCTGCAACCGGCCAGCAGCAATGCACTGGCGCTTGCGAATGCGAACGCGAATGAAACAAGTTTTCTGCGCAGCATGGCCATCAGTCGATGTATTTCAAACCGGCTTTGGCCAATGGCTCACGCATGTTGTACATGTCCAGCCCCAGCACCCCTGCGGCCAGCTTGGCACGCTTCTCGCCTTCGAGGTCTTCACGGGCCTGGGCTGCATCGGCGACTTTTTGGGCATCGGCTGCGGGCACAACAACAACACCGTCGTCATCGGCAATGACAACGTCGCCGGGGTTCACGTTCACGCCCGCACACACGACCGGGATATTGACCGAACCCAATGTGGATTTGATGGTGCCTTTGGCGTGGATGGCTTTGGCAAACACCGGGAAGTTCATGGAGGCCAGGTCTTTCACGTCGCGAACGCCGGTATCGCTGACCAGCCCCGCGCAGCCGCGGGCCTGGAATGATGTGGCTAGCAGGTCGCCGAACATGCCGTCGTTGTTTTCTGACGTACAGGCCAGCACCACCACATCACCGGGCTGGATTTGCTCGGCCACCACGTGCAGCATCCAGTTGTCGCCGGGGTGGGTGAGCACTGTCACAGCGGTTCCGCAGGTACGCGCACCGGTGTAGATTGGCCGCATATAAGGCTTCATCAGACCGACCCGGCCTTGGGCTTCATGGACGGTGGCTACTCCAAATTTGGCAAGCTGGGCGACGGCAGCCTTGTCGGCCCGAACGATGTTGCGTTTCACAATTCCGAGGGTGGTCATGCTTATTTTCCTTTAGCGGTCAGGGCGGCATCCAGCCGGGGGAACACGCGGCGCGTGTTGCCTTCGTAGATCTGGTAACGGTCTTCGTTACTGAGGATTTTGGATGCTTCGATGTAACGTTTGGTGTCGTCGTAGTAGTTGCCGGTTTGCGGGTCAATGCCACGAACGGCACCAATCATCTCGCTGGCAAACAGCACGTTCTTCACCGGGATCACGGTGTTGAGCAAGTCAATGCCGGGCTGGTGATACACGCAGGTGTCAAAGAAAATGTTGTTGAGCAAGTGTTCTTCCAACAGTGGCTTTTTCAGCTCTTGCGCCAGACCCCGGAAACGTCCCCAGTGGTAAGGCACAGCGCCGCCGCCGTGCGGGATCAAAAAGCGCAGTGTGGGGAAGTCTTTGAACAAGTCACTGGTCAGACACTGCATGAAGGCCGTTGTGTCGGCGTTCAGATAATGCGCGCCAGTGGTGTGAAAGCAGGCGTTGCAGCTGGTGCTGACGTGGATCATCGCAGGGATGTCGTACTCCACCATCTTCTCGTAAATGGGGTACCAGTGTTTGTCTGAGAGCGGGGGCGACGTCCAGTGGCCGCCGGATGGATCAGGGTTCAGGTTGATACCGACGTTACCGTATTCCTTGACGCATTTTTCCAGCTCGGGGATGCAGGTTTTGGGGTCCACGCTGGGGCTTTGCGGCAACATGGCAGCCGGTATGAAATTATCGGGGAACAGTTGCGAGACGCGGTAGCACAACTCGTTGCAAATGGCGGCCCAAGTGCTGGACACATTGAAGTCGCCAATGTGATGCGCCATGAAGCTGGCGCGCGGGCTGAAAATCGTCAGGTCGCTGCCCCGCTCATTCATCAGCTTGAGCTGATTCTGAATGATGGTTTCACGCAGCTCGTCGTCACTGATTTTCAGGTCAGCCACTTTGGGCATGACTGACGGGTCTTTGATACCGGCGATTTGCTGGTTGCGCCAGTTCTCCAGTGCTTTGGGGGCCGTGGTGTAGTGGCCATGGCAATCGATGATGATGGGGTTCGTTTGGCTCATATTCAAATCTCCATATTTCCGTTGGTTCAATTCAATGCGCTGTCTGGGGGTGAGCCATTAACCTACTGGGTCCATGCCCTGCGCTAGTTTGGTGGCCACGGCCTCAGGTGAGTTCATGTAGTCCAGCATGGTACGCACCGCATCGCCCTTTAGCGAGCCGGCGCGTATCCCGGCAGAAAAGATGGTGATGATCTGGATGGCGGGCGGCAATGGCCCCAGCAGGGTGATGCCTTCAAGGTTGAGCAATTCACTGAGCTGCTGAAAACCAAGCTCGACTTCGCCTCTTGCCACCAGGGTACCCACAGGCACGCCAGGTGGCGCCTGCACAATGCGGCCCTTGACTTCATCGGCGATACCCCAGCGCTCGAACAGCCGGGCCAGCGCCACGCCGCTGGGACCTGTCGAATAGCTGATGTTGCGTGCCGCCAGCACAGCGATGCGCACAGC
>JANPAZ010000606.1:0-2456 GCA_031430225.1 Rhodoferax sp.
GCGCAATCCTCCTGCCGATCGCATGGATCGCTCTCACTGCTTTCAAATTGCCCCGTGACGTCTACACGCTGGATGCGGCCTTCAATTTCACACCGACGCTGGAAAACCTGCAGACGGTGTTCCAGCACCCATGGGACCTGGGTTCAAAGATCATCAATAGCTTCGCCGTAGCCGGTGGCACGGTCTTGCTCGCCATACCTATGGCAACCATGGCGGCCTACGCGTTCTCCCGATTCGACTTCCGCTTCAAAAAGACCATCTTCCTTGTGGTCATAGCGTCGCAGTTCATCCCCGCAGCGGTGATTGTCCTTCCCTATTTTTTGATGTTCAAGCAACTGGGTCTGCTGGATACCCGCACTGCGCTCATCCTGGTTAATATGTCGATCGTCCTGCCTTACGCAGTCTGGATGATGAAGGGATTCATTGACGCAGTGCCAGTGGAGATCGAGGAATCCGCCATGGTCGATGGCGCTCACCGGGCACGCGTGATCTGGGAAATTGTGGTGCCCGCTGCGCTGCCGGGCATCATCACGGCGGCAGTGTTCAGCTTCACTCTGACCTGGAATGAGTTCCTGTTTGCCCTGATCATCAGCAAGCAGGATGCGCTGACGCTCCCTATTGGGCTGATCGGTTTCCGAACGGAACGCGGAGACCTGTGGGAGCTGATGGCTGCAGGCGGCATCCTGATTACGGCGCCCATGTTCATCATCTCGCTGCTGGTGCAGAAGCAGTTTATTCAGAGCCTGACCGCCGGCTCGGTGCGTTAGGCCAGACCCGGTAATTCCCATGACCCAAATTTCGCTGCGCGGGCTGCACAAGAGCTTTGGAACTACGCAGGTGGTGCGCGACCTCAACCTGGACATTGCCGACCAGGAGTTCCTTGTACTCCTGGGGCCGTCGGGCTGCGGCAAAACCACCACCATGCGGATGGTGGCCGGGCTGGAGCAGGCCAGCCACGGTGAGATCTCATTCGATGGAAAGCGCATCAACGAGGTTCCCACGCAACAGCGAGACGTTGCGATGGTCTTTCAGAACTATGGTTTGTACCCGCACATGACCGTCGCCGAAAACATTGGCTACCCGCTCAAACTGCGCGGAATTAACCCGACCGAGCGTGAAGCGGAGGTTCAGAAGGCGGCCGGACGGGTCGAACTCGGCCCCTATTTGCAGCGCCGTCCTCGCGAGCTGTCAGGCGGGCAGCGGCAGCGGGTGGCGCTGGCGCGCAGCATCGTGCGAACGCCCAAGGTGTTCTTGATGGATGAACCGCTGAGCAACCTCGACGCCAAGTTGCGTGTGGCGATGCGCGCCGAGATCAAGCATCTGGCCTACGAGTTGCAGGTCACCACGATCTATGTGACTCACGATCAGGTTGAAGCCATGACGCTGGCCAATCGGGTGGCCATCATGAAAGACGGTGTCATCATGCAACTGGCGCCGCCTGAGGTCATCTATAACGACCCGGTCAACGCCTATGTCGCCGGATTCATTGGCAGTCCCGCGATGAATCTGATCAAGGTCGATGCTCAGGCCGATTTCGTGACTTCGGAAAATGGCGTGCAGATCAAGGTGGCGTCGCCAAGGACGGGAGCAGTTACCTTGGGCGTTCGCGCCGAAGACATGCAACTTACCACGCAGGCGGATGCCAATTTTTCGGCAGAACTGTTTGCGTTTGAGCTGCTGGGGGACTCGACCATGGTCACGATCAAGTTTGGCACGACCAGCGTGGCGGTGAAGGGGGGCAAGGATCTGCGACTCAAGTTTGGTGATCGCGTTGGCGTTCGGTTTGATCGGTCCCGCTTGTACTGGTTTGACAGCACTACAGGCGAGCGAATTCGCTGACGCGTGCAGGTATTTCACTTGGGCACGGATATTTCGATTTTTTTGAGAGCAAACATGTTGACTCGATCACAAATGAAGGAACGATTTATTCCTTTCAGTAGCCTGCGCTACAGCACTGAAGCATTCATTGATTACAGAATTCCTGGTTGCGCGCCGAAGAAAAACTATGCGTTGATTGGTCCCGGAGTCTCCCAAAGCCCCAACCAACCGGTGAGCTTGCGTGAGAAGCATGGCTTTCAGGTCGGTGGCGTAGCCATGCCACCAGGCAAGATCAACCCACCGCACATGCACTTCACGGCGGAGGTTTTCATCTGCACCAAAGGCCAGTGGGACCTGCACTGGGGCTTCAACCCTGATCCGCTGAAGGCGCGTCTTGGCATGGGTGATATCGCCAGTGTGCCCACCTGGATTTACCGTGGTTTCCAGAATATGGGGCAGGACGAAGGCTTCATGTTCACGGCGCTAGGGCGCGACGACACGGGTGGCATTTTGTGGGGCCCCCAAACGCTGGATGCCGCCCGCGCCCAAGGCGTGCATCTGACAGAAGACTACCAGATCATCGATGAGCAGGCGGGGCAGATCTGGGACCCGGCGACCATGAAGCGCAGCGTGCGCGG